>CAIMWE010000242.1 GCA_903845115.1 uncultured Acidobacteriota bacterium
ATGATGATCGACGTCGCCTCGGCCGCCGTCGGGAAGCGCCTCGGCCTCCCGACGCACGCCTACATGGCGCTCTCGGACTCGAAGTGCGCCGACTACCAGGCCGGCCTCGAGACCGGCATCGGGGCGGTCCTGGCCGCGCTGGCCGGGATCAACGTGGTGTCGGGCCCCGGGATGCTCGACTTCGAGATCTGCCAGTCGTTCGAGAAGCTCCTCCTCGACCACGACGCTTGCGGCATGGCGCTCCGCCTCGTCCGCGGGATCGACCACCGCGGGGAGGACGCGGCGTTCCTGATCCACTCGGTCGCCCTTTCGGCCGAGTTCCTCTCGAGTCCCCACACGCGGAAGTACTGGAAGGAGGAGCTGACCGTCGCCTCCCCTATGGTGGTGAGGGACTCCTACGGGGACTGGGAAGCCCGCGGCGCCCCGAGGGCGGACCAGGTGGCCGCGGCCGAGGTGGAGCGCCGGCTCGCGAAAAGCCCTGTCCGCCCGCCGGCGGACGAGATCGCCCGGGCGCTGGACGGAATCATGCTGTGCGAGGCCCGCGCCACCGGCCTTTCGGAGCTGCCTGATATCGACTGACGCCGATCAGCCTTGTTCCCGGGAGACGTCGGCCACGACGAGGTCGACTCCTTCGGCCTCGGCCAGGAGGCGCGAGACGACCCCCGGCGCGAAGCGGCCGAGGAGCCCCTTCCGGGAGGGGCGCCCGACGATCAGGACCCGGACCCCTTCCTGCTTCACGAACCAGAGGATCTCGCCGACGACGTCCTCCGACTCGCGGGAGACGACGGTCGCGCCGAGGGTCATCGCGAGCTGGATGATCTCGGTGAACTTCCGGTGCTCGGCCGCCGAGAGGTTCTCGGGGCGGTCCCGGCGGCGCCTCACGTAGAGCGCGTACCAGCTCGTGTTCATCCGCCCGGCCGTCTGGGAGGCGCGCCGCAGGAGCACCCCGGCGGCTTCCGGGTCGAACGGGAACGCCACCGCCAGGCGCGGCGCTGCCGGGGCCGTCGGGGCGCGATCGGCTTCCGTGATCTCCCGCTCCGAGTAGTCGGCGGTCTGCCGGAGGGCCAGCTCCCGGAGGCGTTTCAGGTTGTCCTCGCGGAAGAAGTTCTCGAGCGCCTGCTGGGCTTTCCAGGCCGGGTAGACCTTCCCCTGCCTCAGGCGGTCCTGCAGCTCGGCCACCGGCAGGTCGACGTCGACGACGCTGTCGGCCTCGTGGACGACCCGGTCGGGGACCCGCTCGCGGATCTCCACTCCAGTCGCCGACCGGACGACGTCCTCCAGGCTCTCGAGGTGCTGGACGTTCATCGCGGCCATCACCGAGATCCCGGCCGCCAGGATCTCCTCCACGTCCTGCCACCGCTTCTCGTTCTTCGACCCGGGGACGTTCGTGTGGGCGAGCTCGTCGACGAGGACGACGTCCGGGCGGCGGGAGAGGACGGACCCGAGGTCCATCTCCTCGAGCTTCACCCCCTGGTACAGGACGACCCTTCGAGCGACGACCTCGAGGTCGCCGACCTGCGCGGCGGTCTCGTCACGGCCGTGCGGCTCGACGAACCCGACGACGACGTCGATGCCCCGGGCGCGCATCGCGTGCGCATCGAGGAGCATCCGGTAGGTCTTTCCGACTCCCGCCGCCATCCCGAGGTAGATCTTCAGCCGCCCGCGCTTCTCCTCGCGGCTCGCGGCCCGGAGAAAGGACTCCGGGTCGGGGCGTTCGGGATCACCGGGCCGGGCCACGATTCTTCATTATCCCCGCGGGGCAGTCACGGGCCTCGCCGTTCAGAACGAGTAGGCCGCGTTCACGATGACGGTTGGCTGGGTCCTGGAGGACTTCCCGTCCTTCTTCTCGAACGAGTCGACGTCGGACCAGTCGACCCGGAGGTCGCCTCGCAGCATCAGGTGGGAGGAGAGCTTGAACTCCGGCGTGACGGTGAATTCCTTCAGCCTCTGGGCGACGCCCGTCCGCGCCCCTTCCGGGTCCGCGAAGTACTCGCCGCGAAGGCAGACCGCGAACCTCTCCGTCACGCCCAGCCGCGCGTAACCGGCGACGCCGCCCCAGGTGGCGGTCTCGCCCGCGGCCACCGCTCCCCTCTCCCACCCGTAGACGCCGTCCAGGCCCAGGACGGTGAGGCCGGAGAGCCTCCACTGCGCCGTGAGCTCGAGGACCGTGCGCGGGTCGCTGTTCACGTCCGTCCGTTCCGGGCCCGTGACGAAGTTGAAGGTCACGGTGGCCGTCTTCGCCGGCGTAAAGGTCAGCTGCCCGCCGAGCGTCTTCGACGTGTTGTTGTCCTTCACGTCGTCCCAGCCGTTGGCGAGCATCAGCATCGCGGCCACCTGGTCGCCCAGGGAGTACGTCGCCTTCAGGCCGGTGTGGGTGATCGGCTCGCCGTAGCCGAACGAGAAGGAGTGGGTCACGTTGTCGTTCGGCGCGTCCCACGATTCGATGAACTCGTAGCTGAAGTGGGTCAGGAACTTGCCGGCGTCGATGCGGAGGCCGCTCCCGACCGGCGCGACGTAGCTGCCGAAGGCCTGCTTGAGGTCGAAGTCCTTGCCCTGCTGGAGGCCGTAGGCCGCCTCGGCCTTGGGGATCGTCCCTCCCGCGGAGACGTCCACCCGGAAACCGGCCTCGCCGGGGCTGGCGACGGCCTTCTGGAGGGTCAGCGTGAAGACGTCGAGCATGAACGTGTTGTCGTACAGGTCGAAGGTCCGGAACTGGTTCGTCCCGGAGTCGGGGCGGTTGAAGTTGTAGTTGTAGGTGATCGAGAGGAAGCCGTTGACGGCGATCTCGTCGTACCACCTCTGGACGGCCGGCGGAGCGGCCGCCGCGGACGGAGCTTCTTCGGCGAGAACCGGCGAGAAGGCCATGCCCAGGGCGGCGAGGCCGAGAAGGACCAGCCGGGACGGACCGGGACGTCGAGGCGCGGCAGACAACGGATGGCTCCTTTCGACCGGAGTTCGTGGCGAGATAGCGGCCGGGGCGACACAGGATATGCCGAAAGGCTTCTCATTGACGAAGGTCGGAGGTCGCCGCCGCCGCGGGAGCCGGAGCCGGAGCTCTCTCCGCCGCCGCGGCGTCCACGTCGAGGTTGAGGAGGAGGACGTTGACCCTCGGTTCACCGAAGAGGCCGAGGAAGCGTCCCTCGGTGCGGCGGGCCACCAGCTCCCGGATCCGTGGCTCCGGGAGGCCCGTCGCGGCGGCGATCCGCGCCACCTGCCGGAGGGCGTAGGCGGGCGACGCGTGGGGATCGAGGCCCGACCCCGAAGAGGTGACGGCATCGGCCTGCACGGGCCCTTCGGCGGGATCGTCCTTCCGCACCACCTCGACCGCCGCCTTCACGGAATCGGCCAGCTTCCTCGACGTTGGGGCGAGGTTCGACCCTCCGGACGACGTCGCGTCCCACCCGCCGTCGCCCGCCGCCGAGGGGCGGCTCCGGAAGTGCTCCGCGGCCGCGAATTTCTGTCCGATGAGCGACGAGCCGACCACGCGTCCCTCCGCCGTCTCGAACGAGCCGCTCGAGGCTTTCGCGGCGAGGAGCTGCGCAGCCCCCCAGACCGCGATCGGGTAGGCAAGGCCGAGGAGGGCGGTGAGGGAGAGGAGGAGACGGATCGAGGTGACGACGTGCTCCCGCATGGCGGAGCCTCCGTTCTTCGTGCCCGGGTTCTTGCCGAAGGTGCTGCTCACGTCGTCCTCACGCCAGGTGGAGGGCGACGACGAGAAGGTCGATCGCCTTGATGCCGGCGAAGGGGATCAGGATGCCACCCAGGCCGTAGATCAGGATGTTGCGGCGGAGGATCCCGGTCGCGCCGATTGGGCGGTACTTCACGCCGCGGAAGGCCAGGGGGATCAGCGCGACGATGATCAGGGCGTTGAAGATGACGGCCGAGAGAATGGCGCTCTGCGACGTGGCGAGATGCATCACGTTGAGCGTTCCGAGAGCGGGATACGTGGCCATGAACATGGCCGGGAGGATCGCGAAGTACTTCGCGACGTCGTTCGAGATCGAGAAGGTCGTCAGCGCCCCGCGGGTCATCAGGAGCTGCTTGCCGATCTCGACCACCTCGATCAGCTTGGTCGGATTCGAGTCGAGGTCGACCATGTTGCCAGCTTCTTTCGCCGCCTGCGTTCCGGTGTTCATCGCCATCCCGACGTCCGCCTGGGCCAGGGCCGGAGCGTCGTTCGTCCCGTCGCCGGTCATGGCGACCAGGTTCCCTTTCGCCTGCTCCAACCGGATGAGGGCCAGCTTGTCCTCGGGCGTAGCTTCCGCCAGGAAGTCGTCGACCCCCGCTTCCCGAGCGATCGTCGCCGCCGTCAGCGGGTTGTCGCCCGTGATCATGACGGTCCGGATCCCCATCATCCGGAGCCGGTCGAATCGCTCCTTCATGCCGCCCTTCACGACGTCCTTCAAGTAAATCGTCCCGACGACCCGGTTCCCGTCCGCCACCACGAGCGGGGTCCCCCCCTCGCCGCTGATCGACGCCACGTCGCGACGGACTTCCTCCGGGAAGGAGCCGTCGAGCGACCGGACGAAGGAGTCGACGGCGTCGGCGGCGCCTTTCCGGACCTTGCGCCCGCTCGTGAAGTCGAGCCCGGACATCCGCGTCCGCGCGGTGAACGGGACGAAGGCGGCGTGAAGCTCCCGGAGCTCGCGCGAGCGGAGGCCGTACCGCTCCTTCGCCAGGACGACGATCGAGCGCCCCTCTGGCGTCTCGTCGGCCAAGGACGAGAGCTGCGCCAGTTCGGCCAGCTCCCCTTCCGTGACGTCGGGTGCCGGGACGAACTTCGACGCCTGACGGTTCCCGAGGGTGATGGTCCCGGTCTTGTCGAGAAGAAGGACGTTGACGTCCCCAGCCGCCTCGACCGCCCGGCCCGACATCGCCAGGATGTTGTGCGTCAGGACCCGGTCCATCCCGGCGATGCCGATGGCCGAGAGGAGTCCGCCGATGGTCGTCGGGATGAGGCAGACGAGAAGCGCGATGAGGACGGTCACCGAGGCGCTCCCGCCCGAGTAGCCCGCGAACGGCTTGAGCGTCGCGGTGGCGACGAGGAAGACGATGGTGAGCCCAGCGAGAAGGATGTCGAGGGCGATCTCGTTCGGCGTCTTCTGCCGCTCGGCCCCCTCGACGAGCTTGATCATTCGGTCGAGGAATGTCTGCCCCGGCTCCGAGGTCACCTCGACGACGATCCGGTCCGAGAGGACCCGGGTTCCGCCCGTCACGGCCGAGCGGTCTCCCCCCGCCTCGCGGATCACGGGGGCGCTCTCTCCGGTGACGGCCGACTCGTCGACGGAGGCGATCCCCTCGACCACCGTTCCGTCGCCCGGAATCATCTGCCCCGCCTCGACGACGACGAGGTCGCCTTTCCGGAGAACGGACGAGGGGACCGTCTCTTCCTCCCCGCTCTTTCGGTCGAGGAGCCGCCTCGCCATCGTCTCGGTCTTCGCCTTCCGGAGCGAGTCGGCCTGGGCCTTGCCGCGCCCCTCCGCGACCGCCTCGGCGAAGTTGGCGAAGAGGACGGTCGCCCAGAGCCAGAGGACGATCTGGAGCTGGAAGCCGATGAGCCCCTTCGGCCCGAGGCCGGGGATCAGGAGCAACGTGGTGAGGGCCGCGCACGCCTCGACGACGAACATCACAGGGTTCTTCAGCATCGCCTTCGGGTGCAGCTTGAGGATCGAACCGACGGCCGCCCTGGAGAGGATGGCGCGGTCGAAGAGGGAGATGGCGCGGGATCTGGTCATCGTGCTTCCTTCAGAAGAGGCGGCCGGCCTGCATGAGCAGCTCCTCGACGATCGGGCCGAGGGCGAGGACGGGGAAGAAGGTGAGTGCGCCCACGATCAGGATGACGCCGACGAGAAGCGCGACGAAGAGAGGGCCGTCGACCGGGAAGGTGCCGCTCGTCTCGGCGATCCTCTTCTTGGCGGCGAGCGATCCTGCGATGCCGATGATCGGGACGATCATCCAGAACCGGCCGAAGAACATCGCGAGCGCCACCGCCACGCTGTAGAAGTCGGAGTTGGCGTTCAGCCCCCCGAAGGCGCTGCCGTTGTTGCCGGCCGCGCTCGTGAAGGCGTAGAGAACTTGCGACAGGCCGTGCGGGCCGGCGTTCGAGATCCCGGCAAGGCCCGCCTTCGTCGAGACGCCGAGCGCCGTCCCCCCCAGGATGCAGAAGGTGAGGACGAGGACCGAGAGCATCGCCAGCTTCACCTCGTGCGCCTCGATCTTCTTGCCGAGGTACTCGGGCGTCCTGCCGACCATCAGGCCCGCGATGAAGACCGTCAGGACGATGAAGACGAAGATCCCGTAGAGCCCCGCCCCGACACCGCCGAAGATCACCTCGCCGAACTGGATGTTCAGGACCGCCACGAGGCCGGCGAGCGGGGTCAGCGAGTCGTGCATCGCGTTGACCGCCCCGCACGAGGCCGACGTCGTCACCGAGGCGAAGAGGGCCGAGTCGGCGGCGCCGAAGCGGACCTCCTTCCCCTCCATGTTCCCGACGGAGGCGTCGACGCCGAGCGCGTGGTGGATCGGGTTTCCCCGCTGCTCGGACCAGACGGCGAGCAAAGTGGAGGCGAGGAAGACGATCGACATCGCCCAGAAGGCGGCCCAGCCGTGACGGTTCTTGCCGGTCATCTTCCCGAGGGTGGTGGTCAGCCCCGCGGGGACGGCGAAGATCAGGGCCAGCTGGAGGAGGTTCGTGGCCGGGGTCGGGTTCGCATACGGGTGCGCGGAGTTGGCGTTGAGGAAGCCGCCTCCGTTCGTCCCGAACATCTTGATCGACTCCTGGGAGGCCATCGGCCCCCCCGGGATCTTCTGGACCCCGCCTTCGAGCGTCTTCACGAGGGCGGTCCCGGAGAAATCCTGGACCACCCCCTGCGTGGCGAAGAAGATGGCGGCTACGAGCGAGACCGGGAGGAGGACCCAGAGCGTCCCGCGGACCAGGTCGCTCCAGAAGCTGCCGATCGTCTTCGATTCGGCCCGGGTCAGGCCGCGGATGACGGCTATCGCCAGGGCCAGGCCGGTGGCGGCCGAGAGGAAGTTCTGGACGGCCAGCGCGGCCATCTGCGTCAGGTGCGACATCGTCGTCTCGCCGGAATACGCCTGCCAGTTCGTGTTCGTCACGAACGAGACGGCGGTATTGAACGCGAGCGCCGGCGAGACTGCCGGCAAGTGGTCGGGGTTGAGCGGCAGGAGTTCCTGCAGGCGCTGAAATGCGTAGACGAGGAGGAGGCCGGCCCCGTTGAAGACGAGCATGGCCGCCGTGTAGGCCCGCCACCCCTGCTCCTTCTTTGGGTCGATCCCCGAGAGCCGGGAGAGGAGGGACTCGAGCGGCGCGAGGATCGGGTCGAGGAAGGTGGGCTCCTTCGTGAAGACCCGTTCGAGATAGAGACCGATCGGCTTCGTCAGCGCCAGGATCAGCAGGAAATAGACGCCGACCTTCAGGTACGGAAGGGCGTTCACAGCCGCCTCACAGCTTTTCCGGGTTCAGCAGGGCATAGAAGAGATAGACGAGGAGCAGGGCGGTCAGGACGAGCCCCGACACGACTTCGAAGGTCATCTTGTCTCTCCGATCAGAGGGTGTCGCAGCGATCCGTGTAGAGCAGCGTGACCGCCACCAGGAGGACGGTCGCGGCGACGAAGAGGAGGTCGAGCATCAGCGATCCCCTCCTTGACTCGTTTCTTCCCCGTTCCCGGTCTCCCGGGGCGGGGCCTCGTCGAAATTCCGTTCCCTCCAGGCATTCCAGTCGAACGGAAGGTGGTCTAGGGCGCGGCTGAAGACGACGAGGTAGGCGGCGAAACCGGTCATGGTGGCCGTGAAGCCCCAGGCTCCGCCGACCAGGGCCGCCACGACGCAGCCTCCCACGAGGAGTGCGGACGAGGCGCCGACCAGGAGCGCCGCCAGGATCGGTCGAGCGCGACTGGACGGCTCAGGACGATCCGAAGGGACCGGGCTGGCCTCGGGCCGCTGCCAGGTCCCCAGGTTGACCGAGGCCAGCGAGTGGAATGTCGCGCTATTCATGACTGGAACATCGGTCCGCCGGGGCCAAGAAGTCCGGAAGGCCGCCTAAAGAAGATCTAAATTCCTCGGCCGGCGCCTTCCGGGAGAGAGAACCCTAGGAAGCTGATCTTCCAGAGGCCGAAGTGGTCCGACCGCTTCCTCCCCGAGACGGCGCTCGCCATCCAGAGCCGCCTCCAGATCGAGGGGGTCCAGTCGGTCGTCCTGCAGGTCCGGGTGCTCTAGCTCAGGGCCGGGCGTTCTCCGAGTACGCCGTCACCGCCGCCTGCGACAGGCTCGCCAGAGCGCAGCCACTGCCGGCATGGTCCGCGTGGCCGTGACCGGCAAGGCTCGCCGGCCCGCTGCCGGCCGGGCTGCCGACCGGCACGGGCCCGGGGGAGTTTCCTGCGATGGCGGCCCGCCTTGCGCCCGCCGGTATCGGGAAGAGCCGCCCCTCGAAGACGGTCCCCCAGATCGGGATGTCCTTCAGCTTCCTCGGGTCCACCCTGTACGGGTCCTGCTCGAGCACCGTGAAGTTCGCGATCTTCCCCGGCGCGATGCTGCCGAGGTGAGCCTCCTGGCGCCACGCGTAGGCAGCCTCGATGGTCACGGCGCGCAGCGCCTGGTCGACCGTGATGCGCTGCTCGGGGCCGGCCACGCGCCCGCTCGGCGTGATTCGGTTGACCCCCGCCCAGACCAGGTAGAGCGGGTCGCTCGGCCCCATCGGGAGGTCCGAGTGGTACGAGAACGGGATTCCGGCCTTCACGACCGACGCCGCGCGGACCATCGAGTCGGCCCGGGCCGGCCCGAGCCCGAACTCGCCGTACTTGTCGGCGAAACCGGTCGGGTAGTTGGGGTTGGCGCTGACGATCGCCCCGAGCCTCTTGATGCGGGCGACCTGCTCCTCGCTGGAGAACGCGAAGTGGACGATGACGCAGCGGTGGTCGGACCGCGGGTTCTCCTTCATCCGGCGCTCGAGCACGTCCAGCACCGTCTGGAGTCCGGCATCGCCGTTGACGTGGGTGTGCACCTGGTAGCCGGCGTCCCAGTAGAGCTTGTAGCTCTTCTCGAGGACTTCGGGCGTCATGATCCACTCGCCGCGGTGGCCGTCGGTGTAGCCGTCCTTCATCTGCATCGTCTGCGAGATGATGGCGCCGTCGGCGTAGAGCTTGACCTGGCCCGGGAAGAACATCACTTTCTTGCCCGGACCTTCGGGGGCCCAGGCGATCTGGGCCTCGGTCGCGTCGAGGATCTTCTCCGGGGCGACCCGCTCGGTGATGGCCCGCCCGTCCGCGAGGAACGTGCTGTACATGGGAGTGTCCGGCGAGCCGAGGATCTGCTCGTAGAGCTTCCAGACCTCGGGCGTGGCGATCGCGCCCGGCTCGTTGTAGGCCGTGACGCCGTTGGCGTGCTCGTAGGCCACCATCTGCTTCAGGCCGAAGGCCACCCGCTCCGGCGTGGCGAGCACCTTGAGCATCGGCCCGATCACCAGGTTCAGCCCGGTTTCCCAGAAGTGTCCCTCGACCCAGTTCGACTGCTCGGTCGCGAGGCCCTTCCCCTGCAGGGAGGCTTCCGTGACGCCGAGCGCCTGGAGGGCGGCCGAATTGAGGATGAACTCGTGGCAGGAGCGCTGCCAGACGGCGATGGGCCGCGTCCCGCTGATCGCGTCGAGGGTCCTGCGGTCGAGCTTGCCGTGCCAGAGGGCGTGGTATCCCCACGTGAACAGCCACTCCTTCGGGTCTGAGAGCCTCGACTCCGCCGCCTTGAGGCGCGCCAGGTATTCCTGGGCGCTGCCGGCCGCCTTGATCGAGCGGCCCGGAAGATTCCAGTCCTCGGGCGCGATGACCTCGACCGCGAGGGTCAACGCCCCCAGGATCGGATGCAGGTGCTCGTCGATCAGGCCGGGCAGGACCACCTTGCCCCTGAACGTCTCGTCCACGGCGAACGGCCGCTTGCCGACCGCCGCCTTCACCTGGTCGAGCGAGCCGACGGCGAGGATCCGCCGCCCGGACACCGCGACGGCGGTCGCTTCCGGCTGGCCGCGCTCCATCGTGACGACCTTCGCCGCGGTGTAGACGGTCACGGCGTCCCGGGCCTCCACCGCCGCGGTCTGGCCTGGAAGGCTCTTGCCGATCAGCGAGCCGACTCCGCCGTCGGCCCGGCCGATGGCGGAGGCTCCGAGCAGCACGAGGCAAAGGAGGCCGCTGGTCAGGTTCTCGACTGTTCGCATGGGGGGCTCCTCTCTCGATCGGACTACCGATCTCGCGTGGTGGTCTCCGGCCGGAGCCGGGTGGGGACGAACGAAGGCTCTCACGCGGCGGTCAGCTCACCGGTTCCGCCACGAACCGGTACCCGACCCACGGCTCGGTGACAATGTACCGCGGGTTCGAGGGATCCGGCTCCAGCTTCTTCCGGAGCGTCCCGACGTGGACGCGGACGGTGTCGGGGGTCGTGGCGGGAGCGCCCTTCCAGACCCGCCCGACGATCTGCCCGATGGAGACGGGGCGTCCGGCGGAGAGCGCCAGGACCTCGAGGATCGCGAATTCCGTGGGGGTGAGCCGGACCTCGCGACTCCCTTCGGTGACGAGGCGCCGCTCCCGGTCGATGGTCAACCCCGGGAACTCGAGGACCGGCGGGCCCCCGCCGTGGCGCCGGAGCTGCGCGCGGACTCGGGCCAGGAGCTCAGGCACCGAGAAGGGCTTCGTGACGTAGTCGTCGGCGCCGAGGTCGAGGGCCTGGATCTTGTCGCGGTCGCCGCCGCGAACCGAGAGGACGACGACCGGGGTCTGGTCGATCCGCCGGACTCCGGCGACGACCTCGAAGCCGTCCGCCACGGGCATCGCCAGGTCGGTGAGGACCAGGTCCGGGGCCCGGTCCCGGAAATATTGGAGGCCTTCCCGGCCGTCCGCCGCCGTCACCACGTCGTACCCCGCCGCCGCCAGCTCGGCCGCGAGGGTCCTGGCGATTGCGCGGTCGTCGTCGATGACGAGGATCAGCGGGGCCGTGCGGGTCATGGAAGCTCCGGTTCCGGCGCGGCCGGGAGGGAGAGCCGGGCGATCGTCCCACCTCCCGCGCGGCTCATCAAGGTGACGTCGCCTCCGCTCGCCTCGGCCAGCCCGCGGGCGATCTCCAGTCCCAGCCCGCGGCGCGGTTCGGAGATCCGGCTCACAGTCTCGCGGTCGCTCTCCACCGGCACCCGGAACACCCCGGAGCTTCCGGTGGTGCCGGGTCCCCGGTCGAGGACCTCCAGCGTCACCGCCTGCGCCTCGAGGGGATGGCGCCCCGCCGCGAGCTCCAGCGGAGTGTCGGGCGGCGCGCACCGCGCCGCGTTCTCGATGAGGTTCGCCAGGATCTCCACCGCGAGCGTCGGGTCGACGAGAACGTCGGGACAGTCGCCGGCCACGCGGACCGCAACTTCGCGTCCTTCGAGAATGAGGGGCAGCGCCTCGCGGACGCTCCGGAAGAGGTCGGCAGGCGGTGTCGGCTCGGGGCGGGGGACGATCACTCCCGCCTCCAGCCTCGCCAGAGAGAGGAGGTTGTCGATCCGGTGACCCAGGTGCTCCAGCTCCCGTCTCACGGTCTTCAGGGCCGTCCCGGCCGGGCTCTCCTCGGACACGCTCCGTCGGAGCGAATCGGCGGCGAGGCGGATCGCCGTGAGCGGGGTCCGGAGGTCGTGGGAGACGGCCCGGAGGATCGAGGTCTTCAGGCGGTCGCTCTCCCGCAGCGCTTCCAGGTGGGAGCGCTCGATGAGGAAGCTCTCCCGCTCGACGGCCAGGGCCACGAGGCTGGCGACGGACTCGAGAGCGGCCCGCTCCGACCGGGTTCCCCGGACGACCAGGATTCCGCTCCGGTGCCCACCGACGACCAGCGGCATGTAGACGTCGCGCGACTCCCCCGCCGCCGGAACTTCCACCGCTTCTCCGGTGCTCCGGACCGTAGCGAGAAGCGGGTCGCCGGAAGGCAAGCCCGCCTCGCCCAGGGGAAAGAACTGCTCGGCCCTTCCCTTCTCGCCGAGGAGGAGCAGACCGCCTCCCCGCGCCCCGAGGGTCCGCAATGCTCGCGCCGCCGCCTCGGGGAGCGCCCCGACCCGGCTGGTGGCGGCAAAGAGGTCGAGCGAGAGGTCGTACAGCCCTTCCACCTCGCGCCGGCGGGCTTCCGCCTCGTCGGCCCGGACCCTCGCCTTAAGGACCAGCCGGCTCGCGACGGTCGAGGCGATCAGGAAGGAGGCGAGAGCCACCCAGTTCGCCGGGTCGGCCACCGTGAAGGTGCCGATCGGCGGGAGGAAGCAGTAGTTGAAGCCGGCGGCGGCTGCGACCGAGGCCACCGTCCCGGCGAAGAAGCCTCGCCAGACGGCAACCCCGAGGACGAGGATGAGGAACGAGATCGCCGCGGTGGCCGGATTCGCCCCGACCAGCCGGCCCAGAGCCGTCGCGAGGACCACGACCGCCGCCGCAAGGGCGGCGTCGAGGCCGAACCGGGCCGCCTTCTTCGTATCCATTCGACGGGCCGGCCCCGTCTCCGGGGAACCGGCCTGTCAACGTTAGCACCCGCTGATGTAAGGCCCGGTGCAGGGCTCGGCCTCGAGCTCCCTTTGCTCCCAGGCGGAGGACCCCTTCCTGTCAGATCGGCGCGAATACATTGCAATTCGAAGCCATGGACTTGAAAATGCGTTCCTCAGCCATCCGCAGATGGGGCCGTCCTGGGAAGGGCTGGTCGTCGAGGAGATCCTCCGCCAGCTGGGCGCCTTGGGCGTGGGGCACGATGCCTCGTACTACAGGACGAGCGGTGGGGCGGAGGTCGACCTCGTCTTCGAAGGGACCTTCGGGCTGGTGGCGGTCGAGGTCAAGCACACCTCCTCCGTGAGTGCTCGCGACCTGCGGCCGCTGAGGGACTTCGTGAAAGAGCAGAAGGCGCGCCTCGGACTCGTGATCACGAACGACACGACGGCGAGGCTCCTCGACGACCGGCTGGTCAGCCTGCCGTTCAGCTGGCTCTGAGCTTGTTGCACGCTCTCCCGGAGCTGAACGGCCGACAGGGACCCGGGACCCGGTTCGTTCCGCGAGGGGCCTCCGTCCCTCCGGCAGGTGGCATACTTTCGGGATGGGCGTACACATCACAGGAACCCTGACCGGCCTCGACACGCTTCTGGTCCACGGACCCTCCGGCGCCACGCTCCGGACGACCCCCCCGGTCGACAACGGCGGGGACGGGAGCGCCTTCTCGCCGACCGACCTCTGCGCCGCCTCGCTCGGCGCCTGCGGCGCGTCGACGGCGGCGCTCTACGCGAAGCGGGCGGGAATCCCTCTCGAGAGCATCTCGTTCGAGGTGGTCAAGGAGATGACGGCGACGCCGCGCAGGATCGGGACGCTCACGGTCGTCTACCGCTTCCGGACCACCGCCTCCGACGAGGACTACAGGAAACTGGTCGCGGCGGCGAAGGCCTGCCCGGTCCGGAGGACCCTGGAGACGACCGTCGAGATCGACGAGACCTACGAACGCGAGTAGCGCTGGCTCCTTGAAGCGGCGCCCCGTGGCGAGCGAAAGTCCCTACGTCGTCCTCGAGCAGAAGGGAGCCGTCCCGGTCAAGGCGTGGGTCCGCGGCGTCCCGTTCGACGCCGGCGCCCGCGCCCAGCTCCTGAAGGCGGCCCACCTCCCCTTCGTCCACCGCTGGATCGCCGCGATGCCCGACGTGCACGCGGGGATCGGCGCGACCGTCGGAAGCGTCATCCCCACGATCGGGGCGATCGTCCCGGCCGCCGTCGGAGTCGACATCGGCTGCGGGATGATGGCGGTGAGGACGAGCCTCCGGGCGGCCGACCTCCCGGACTCGCTTCACTCCCTCCGGGTCGCGATCGAGGGAGCGGTCCCGCACGGGCGAACTCACGAGGGCCGGCGGAACGACCGCGGGGCCTGGTCGCACCCGCCTCCGGCGGTGGTCGCGGCCTTCGAGGAGCTGTCGCCCGGCTACTCCTGCCTCGTCTCGAAGCACCCCGACCTCGACCGGGCGAACCACCCCCTCGTCCACCTCGGGACGCTCGGGACGGGCAACCACTTCATCGAGCTCTCCCTGGACGAGTCGCAGGGAGTGTGGGCCGTCCTCCACAGCGGGTCCCGCGGCGTCGGGAACCGGATCGGCAGCGACTTCATCGCCGTGGCGCGGGAGGAGGCCCGGCGGAAGGGAGTCGACCTTCCGGAGAAGGACCTGGCCTGGCTGGAGGACGGGACGGAGAGCTTTCGCGATTACCTCGAGGCGGTGGAATGGGCGCAGCGGTTCGCCTTCCGGAACCGCGAGGTGATGATGGAGGCGGTCCTCGGCGCCCTCTCGGACTCCGGGGAGCTCCCCCCCTTCACGGCGCGCCTCGAGGTGGTGAACTGCCACCACAACTACGTCGCCCGGGAGCGCCACTACGGAAAGGACGTCTGGCTCACCCGGAAGGGCGCGGTGCGCGCCAGGCTGGGAGACCTCGGGATCATCCCCGGCAGCATGGGCGCCCGCTCCTTCATCGTCCGGGGGAAGGGAAACCCGGAGAGCTTCGACAGCTGCAGCCACGGAGCCGGACGGGCCTTCTCGCGCACCGAGGCGAAGCGGACCTTCACGGTGGAGCAGCACGCCGAGGCGACGGCCGGGGTGGAGTGCCGCAAGGACGCGTCGGTCCTCGACGAGACGCCCGCCGCCTACAAGCCGATCGACGCGGTGATGAGGGCGCAGGCCGACCTCGTCGAGATCGTCCACACCCTCAAGCAGGTGGTCTGCGTGAAGGGCTGACCGGGCGGAAGCGTCGCCGGGGCGCCCTGACGCGCCGAGGCAGAAACCGCCCGCAGCCGCCTTGCCCTCTCTCCGGGGGGCGCTACCCGTTGCCCCCCGGTCCCCCCGCGCACCGGAGCCACTCCAACGCGGACTCAGTCTCCTTGAGATACGATCCGGCAGACCGCTTCGCCGCCATGAAGAACCTTCCGATCTGGACCCGAACCCTTACCGTCGTGCTCGCAGGCTTCCTCGCCGCCCCTCCGGCCAGCGCGGGGACGATCCTGAAGTGGCAGGAGACGACCCGGCTGGACGGCCAGCCGGCTCACAAGGCAGTCCTCGCCTACTCCGGCCCGCTCGGCCTCCGGGTCCAGTCGGTGGAGATCGGGTCGACCACCGCCAGTTCCGTGATCCTCTGGGTGGCGGCCACCGGCACGCTCCACGTGAACGACGGCGAGAAGGGGTGGGTCACGGTCACTCCCGACCTGATCGCCGGCCTGCGGTCCAGGGCGAAACGGGCGCCCGGAAAAGAAGCCCCCCCGGTGACGGTGCGCCCCACGGGCTCGAGGCACACGGTCAACTCCTTCGCCTGCGAGGCCTACACGCTCCAGCAGAAGGGCCGCCCCTCCCGGATCGTCTGCCTCGGCGAGCCCGCCTCCCTCGGGATCGACGAGACGACCCGCCGGAACTTCCGGGAGATGAGCCGTCTCCTCGTCGCGTTCATGGAGTCGGCCGAACGCGCCGCCGGGAGCACGCCCTCGACCGACGAGGGAATCCGGTACAACACCTACGACATGCCGGCCGGGTTCCCCGTCCGGGCCTGGGAAACCCGGAGGGGCGAGACCTGGCTCGACAGCGAGCTGGTCAGCGTCTCCGCCGGCGACACGCCCGCCTCCCTCTTCGAGTCCCCGCCCACGCCCAAGCCCGGGGATCCCTCCGTCACTCCGTCCGCACCGCCACGATCAGGCCGGTAGGTCCCGGGACCGGGAGCCGACGGACGTCCCGGAACCCCGCCAGGGAGAGCCACTCGGTGTACTCGGCCTCGGAGTAGCTCGCCCCGCCCCTCGTCTCGACGAGCATGTTGACGGAGAAGAGGGCCGCGGTCCTCGGTGCCGTCTTGTCGGCCTGGAGAATGAATTCCTGGATCACGATCCGGCCGCCCGGCGCCAGGGCCGCAAAGCACCTCCTGAGCAGCCCGGCGTTCTCCGCCTCGTCCAGCATGTGGCAGATCGCCGAGACGAAGACGAGGTCGAAGCCGGCTCCCAGGTCGTCGCTCCGGAGGTCTCCGGCCCGCACCTTCACTCGGTCCTGGAGGCCGGCGGCCCGGATGTGCCCCTCGGCGATCGGGAGGACCGCCGGGAGGTCGAGGACCACCGCCTCGAGGGCCGTCGAGGCCTGAGCGAAGGCGATCGAGTAGGCGCCGGAACCGCCCCCCACGTCGAGCATCCGGCGGACCCCTTCCACGCCGACCGCGGCGACGACCGCCTTCGACCGCTCGGTCGCGTTCCGATGCATCGCGGCGATGAACGGGACGATCCGGTCCTCGCTCCGCTCCGCCATCTCCTCGTGAGAAGGGAGGACCCCCGACCGCACCACCTCCGTGAGGTGGGACCAGGTCCGCCAGAGATTCGCCTGGTGAAGAGGCGTCGCCCGCGCGTCGTCCGGCTGCCCGGAGACGAGGAACCGCGCCGAGACCGGGGTCGCCCGGAACACGCCGTCGCGCTTCGCGAGGAGTCCCATCGAGGCCAGGGCGTTCAGCAGCGTCTCGGTGCCGCGTGGGTCGGTCGCCGCCCTCTTCGAGACCTCGGGCGCGGAAGCGCCTTCGCCCACCGCGGTGAAGAGGTCCAGCTCGACCGCCGTCAGGAGGACGCGGCTCTCCATGAACCCGCGAAGGGTCTGGGAAAGATCGTCGGGGAGGGCCCCGGCGGCGTCGCGCGCCCGCAGGGCAGCCAGGTAGCGGTCGCGGTTCGATCCGATTTCCCCCTTCAGCGCCCCCGGGTCGCGCTGGACGAGCCGCTCGACGGGTTTCCCTTCCTGAAAGTGGCTCCGGACGATCTCCGGAACGTCCTCGGCGGTCACGCCGGAGTACCAGATCCCCTCCGGGTAGACGACGAGGTTCGGTCCCCTCTCGCAGAGTCCCAGGGAGCCGCAGGCGGTCACCTGGACCTCGTCCGCCAGGCCCCGCTGGGCCAGCTCAAGCCGCAGCGCGTCGATCGTCCGGGCGGATCCGCGGGCGGAGCAGCAGGGCGCCCCCTCCGGCTTCTGCTGGTCGCACGCGTAAACGTGGTAGCGGAACGGTTCCATGCGTCCTCCTCCAGGCCGAGCATAGCGGGACGGGGCTGGCTCCGCGAAATCCTCGGACGGGTGAATTTCGTACGTTCCGATGAACAGGAGGATCCCGATGATTCGCCACGCCGCCGTCCTCGCCATCGTCCTCATCGCCGCCGCCGCCCGCCCCTCGCAGGCCGCCGTCAAGACCGAGACGGTCGAGTACAAGGACAGCGACCAGGTCTGCGAGGGGTACCTCGCCTGGGACGATTCGTTCCACGGGAAACGCCCCGGAATGGTCGTGGTCCACGAGTGGATGGGGCTCGGCGAATATGCCAAACGTCGCGCCCGGGAGGTCGCCGCCCTCGGGTACGTGGCCTTCGCGGCCGACATCTACGGCAAGGGAATCCGGGCCTCGAACCCCCAGGAGGCGGGGCAGCTGGCCGGGAAATACAAGGGGGACCTCCCCCTCCTCCGCTCCCGCGCCCGCGCGGCCTTCGACACCCTGGCCCGGAACCAGATGGTCGACCCCGGGAAGATCTTCGCGATGGGCTACTGCTTCGGCGGGACCACCGCCCTCGAGCTGGCCCGGAGCGGCGCGCCGCTCGCCGGCGTCATCAGCTTCCACGGCGGCCTCGCCACGAAGAACCCGGCCGACGCGAAAAACATCAAGGGCCGCGTCCTGGCCCTCCACGGAGCGGCCGACCCGTTCGTCCCCCCCGCCGAGGTGGCGGCGTTCCAGAAGGAGATGGACGACGCGAAGGTCGACTGGCAGATGGATCTCTTCGCCGGCGCCGTCCACTCCTTCACGAACCCGGACTCGGGCAACGACCCGTCCAAGGGCGCGGCCTACAACGCGAAGGCCGACGCCCGCTCCTGGGACGCCCTGAAGCTCTTCCTGCAGGAAAAACCCTGAACCGCCAGCCCCCGGCCCTCCCGCGTGCCACCAGGGACTTGCGCTGGCCCCCGTTTTGGTGGAAAGTCCGCGAATCCGTTTTCGGGGACGATTAAAGCAGGAGGAACCACATGAAGAAGACCATCACGACCACCATCGCCATGCTCGCGGCCCTCGGGCTGGCCAGCTCCGCCCTTGCCACCATGGACATCCAGAAGGAGTACAAGGCCAAGGATGCGGCGGCGAACTGCAAGAGCTGCCACACCGGGACGCCCAAGAAGGGCGATGCCGACCCGCTCCTCAACGAGTTCGGCAAGAAGGTCCAGGCCGCCAAGGGCAAGGACGGCAAGATCGACTGGACCAAGGTCCCGGCCGCCGAGAAGAAGTAGCTCCGACCGGTTCATCGGGCCCGGATTCGGGCCCGGCAGGCGCCCCCGCGGTTCTCGACCACGGGGGCGCTTCGTGTTTTCGGGCTGCGGGTTCCCGATCCGCCAGAGCGGGTCTACGCCCGGGGACGTCCCCCGAGGACCCTCGAAGGTAGGAACAGGAGCGATTTCAAGAGCTCGAGAACCCCTTCGACGGCGATTCCGACGACCCGGAACGGAAGGAGAACGAGCCAGACGACCGGGTAGAGGAGGAGGGCCAGGATCGCCACGGGCCAGCAGACGACCAGGACCAGCAGCCAGAGCGCGAGCTTGAGCATGTCTGCCCTACGGCCCGCGATCGACCCAGGTTTCGGTCACCCCCGTTCGAGGGCGGCGGCGGCCGCCGCCGCCTCCGGTCCCAGCCAGAGGTGGAGGCCGCACGGGACCAGACCCACCCGGCTGAAGAGGGTCCGATACTGGCGCGCGGTCCTGGGAATCCACCCCCGCCGGTCTCCGGTGAAGGAGTCGTCCAGGGTCTGGACCTCCAGGTACGCGACGCCCCCGACCAGCCGGGCCAGCTCCCGGATCCCGCCCCCGAGCTCGCGGTCCGGCACGTAGTGGAGGACGTCCGCACAGACGACGAGGTCGTACGGTCCGGGCAGGTCGAGCGACGGAAGCGACCCGAACGACCCGGAGACGATCCGGCGGGAGATCCCGTAGCGGGCGACGGCGTAGGGGCTCGGGTCGATCCCGAGGTACTTCACGCGGGGACGGATCCGGCGCAGGACGACGGACCACGGGGCCTCCCCGCAGCCGACGTCCAGGACCGACGCGATCGGGCGGGCCAGCACGACCTCGGCCGCGGCCACCGCGAGCGCCGCCTGGCGGGCCAGCTCCGCCGCCGTCCCGACGCGGCGGCGCGGATCGCGATACCACCGGTCGAAGTAGGCGCGGTCGTAGCTCTTTTCCAACGGTAGGGCAGTCTACCCGGCGGCGCGATCGACGGCCGGCGTAATCTCCGGCCGGGAGGACTCCCGATGACCCTCGATCCCACCTCTGCCCGGTTCACCGACCCTCTTTCCGGCGGACTCTCCCGCCGGGACTGGCTCCGCGCCGCCGCTCTCGGGGCGATCGCCGGGGCCGCCCTCCCCGGCCTCGTCCTCGGAGCCGACGGCAAGGCCGCTCCCGAGCCCCCTCCGGCGGGCAAGACGCTCCTCGTCCTCGGGGGGACCTCCTTCCTCGGCCCGCAGGTCGTCGACGCGGCGAAGGCCCGCGGCTACAAGGTGACGCTCTTCAACCGGGGGAAGACCAACCCCGGGATGTTCCCCGACCTCGAGCAGCTCCACGGGGACCGGAACGTCAGCCTCGCGCCGCTCGAGGGGCGGAAGTGGGACGTGGTCGTCGATACGTCCGCCTACTTCCCCCGTCAGGTGCGGATGTCCGCCGGACTCCTGAAGGACGCGTCGAAGGCCTACGTCCTCGTTTCGTCGATCTCCGTCTACGTCGACACGAGCAAGCCGCGGCTGGACGAGTCCTCGCCGGTCGGCAAGATCCCCGACGGGACGGTGGAGACGATCGGCGAGGGGAACTACGGGCCGCTGAAGGCGCTGTGCGAGCAGGCCGCCGAGAAGGAGATGCCCGGGAGGGTCCTGAACGTCCGGCCCGGCCTCATCGTGGGCCCCGGCGACCCGACCGACCGCTTCACCTACTGGCCGGTCCGCGTCGCGCGCGGGGGGGAAGTCCTCGCGCCCGGCGACCCCGCCGACCCGGTCCAGTTCATCGACGTCCGGGATCTCGGGGAGTGGATCGTCCGGGCGGCGGACAAAGGGACGCGGGGGGTCTTCAACGCCACGGGACCGGCGGCGCCTCTCGGCATCGGCGACCTCCTCTCGGCCTGCCGGAAGGTCAGCCGCAGCGACGCCACGTTCCGTTGGGCCCACGCGGCGTTCCTGGAGGCGCAGAAGGTGGAAGCCTGGAGCGACATGCCGGTCTGGCTGCCGCCGGCGGGCGAGACGCTCGGGGCGAACCGCGTCAGCGCCGCCAGGGCGATCGCGGCGGGGCTGTCGTTCCGGCCGCTCGAGACGACCGTGGCCGACACCCTGGCGTGGTGGAAGACGCTCCCCGACGAGCGGCGCGCCAAGCCGAAGGCAGGCCTGGCCCCCGACCGCGAGGCGGCTGTCCTTGCCGCCCTCCGGGCGCGGGCCTGAGCCCGTCCTTCCCCCGCTTCCGAACGTGAAGAGAGGCGCCCGGGCCGTCTGGGCCTCGGGCGCCTCTCGAGGAAATTGGTTCCCGGGGCGGGGCCTCGATCAGGAAGCGGGCTTGTCCTTCTTCTTGATCGTCTCCAGAGTGATCGTCACCGCGACGTCGTCGCCCAGCACGTAGCCACCGGTGTCGAGCGCCTTGTTCCAGGAGATGCCGTAGTCCTTCCGGTTCAGGGTCGTCGTCACCTCGAACCCGGCCCGCTCGTTGCCCCAGGGATCCTTCCCGAACCCGAGGAACGCCACCGGGAGGGTGACGGTCTTGCTGACGCCGTGCATCGTGAAAGTGCCCGTGACGGCGTACTTGTCCTTGCCGGCCGGGGCGATCTTCGTGCTCTTGAAGGTGATCTCCGGGAACTTCTCGACGTCGAAGAAGTCCGCGTTCTTGAGGTGCTTGTCCCGATCGGCGTTCGCGGTGTCGATGCTGGCGGCCTGGATCGAGAACTCCACCGACGAGGCTTCGGGCTTCGCCGGGTCGACCTGGACGGTCCCCTTGAAGTCGGCGAAGTGCCCGCGCACCTTCCCGACGAGGTGCTTCACCTGGAAGCTGGCTTCGGAGTGGGCGCCGTCCACCGAGTAGGTGTCGGCGGCGACGGCCGGGGTGAACGGGAGCAGCGCCAAGGCTGCGGCGGCGACGGCGAGGCGGGGGTTGAGGTTCATGACATCTCCTTCGTGTTCGTGTCTGGTTGTTCGTGTCGAGGCTCGAGGAGCCGTGATCGTCGAATCGTGCTTGAGGACGAGCAGTCGAAAGCCGCCGCGCGGCAGGCACCAGTTCGGTCGAGGTCTATCCCGCTCCGGACCGGATCGCCTGGAGGAGGCCCAGGAGACGGTCGAGGTCGGCATCGGAGAGGGCCCCGAAGAGAGCGCGGTCTGCGGCCTCCACTGGCGCGTCCAGGTCGGCCAGGAGGCCGATCCCCCGGCTGCTGATCCGGCAGACGACGGAGCGGCGGTCGTCCACGTTTCGCTCGCGGCCGATCAGCTCCTTCGCCTCGAGCCGGTCCAGGAGGCCGGTGATGCCGGGAGCCCGCTCGACCATCCGGTCCGCGATCTCGAGCGTCGGCAGCCCGCCCGGGCCCGCTCCCCGGAGGATCCTCAGGACGTTGTATTGCTGCGTGGTGACGCCGTGCCGCTCCAGCGCCGTCGCCACCCGGCGCCGGACGACCTCGGCGGTCCTCAGGATCGCGATGGCGCCTTCCTGGGAGCGGGAGACGAAGGGGCGCTGCTGCTTGATCTCGGACTGGAGGGATCGGGAGGTGTCCGGCATGTCAATAAATTACATTCAATTAGTTTATCTGTCAAGTAATTTCTCACGGTCTTGCCCTGCCCACCTCGATCGTGTCCTGGCGAAGCGCTCCGGCAACGGGACCCTCCCGGCGCCTGGAGGGTGCGCCCAAAAGGAAACCGGCCCCCGCGGATGCAGGGGCCGGAATGTGGCGAACGAGGGCTTCTGTTACTTCAGCGGCGGGATCGGGATCATCCCGGTGAAGACGTAGGCCTGGAGCATCGCGATGATGCCGATGACCGCGGCCCCGGCGATCGAGTGCCACCAGACCGTCCGGAAGATTGGCCCGAGGGCGTGGTTGCGTTCCTGCGGGTCCTCGTAGCAGGCCGCGCACGCGACCATGATCGACTGCGCGTCGATCATCTTCCCCATGACGCCGCCCGTGGAGTTCGTCGCGACGATGAGGATCTCGTTCAGGTGGAGCTGCTGGGCGGTGATCCGCTGGAGGCTGCCGAACAGGGCGTTGGACGCCGTGTCGGAGCCGGTCAGGAAGACGCCGAGCCAGCCGAGGTAGGCCGCGAAGAACGGGTACATGAACCCGGCATTCGTGAACGCCAGCCCCAGGACGGCATCCGTCCCCGAGTACCTGGTCAGGTATCCCAGGCCGAGCACCTGGGTGATGACGAGGACCGGGGTCTTCATCCGCTTGGCTGTCCGGAGGGTCGCTTCCTTCCACTGGGCCCCGGACATCCCGAGGACGAGACCCGAGAGGATGGCGGCGAAGAAGACGCCCGTGCCGGCGGCCGAGAGGTAGTTCATGCCGAAGACGGCCTTCTCGGGCTTCTCCCCCGCCTTGACGACCGGGGGTGTCCGCTGGACCTTCAGGTGGAGCGCCGGCATCTCCCACGTCGGGAGCGAGGCAGTCCCGGCCAGCTTGGAGCCGAGGAAGCTCGAATCGATCTTCGTGTCCTTGAACACGTTGTTCAGCCCGGTCTTCCATCCCTTGACCCCCCACAGCGCGCAGCAGAGGATCAGGATCGCCCAGGGCACCCACGCGTAAACGGTCTGCCCGACGGTGTAGGGGTACTTCCAGGTCTTGGCCGTCGAAGCGTCGACTTCATGCGCGCCGCCGGCCGCCGCCCGCTCGCTCTGGAGCAGGAAGCGCTTCTTCGGGTGCCAGACGAAGGTGAGGAAGAGGGCCGTGCAGATGACCGAGAAGACGCCCGAGACGACGTCGGTCATCAGGTGGGTCGGCGGGTAGGCCGAAGCGAACCACTGCATCACGGCGAACGAGCCGCCGGAGACGAGGCAGGCCGGCCAGACCTCGAAGGCTTCCTTCCAGGTCCCCTTCTCCATCTTGACGAAGGTGGCGACGAGCCAGAACGGGACGATGACCGAGCAGAACGGAAGCTGCCTGCCGGCCATGGCGGACAGCGTCACCTGGTCGAGGCCGCTCACCGCCGCGAGCGTGACGATGGGGGTCCCGATCGCGCCCCACGCGACGGGCGCGGTGTTCGCGAGGAGGTTGAGGACGGCCGACTGGAACGGCGAGAAGCCGAGGCCGACCATGACCGCGCCGGCGATGGCCACCGGCGTCCCGAAGCCAGAGGTCCCCTCGATGATCGCGCCGAAGGAGAAGGCGATCAGCAGGACCTGGAGCCGGCGGTCGAACGAGATGTGAATGATCGATTCCTTGACGATCTCGAACTTCCCGGTGATGACCGTCATCGTGTACAGAAACATTGCCCCGAGAACGATCCAGATGATCCCGAGGAAGCCCGAGAGCGACCCGTAGGCGAATGCGGAAACGGCCGACGCGAGCGGCATCTTGAACGCCAGGCACGAGACGATGAACGCCACGAGCACGCCGTAGAAAGCGGCGTAGGGCGCCGAGATTCCCAGGTGCTTGTTCCCCGCCTTGTCTCGATGGGGATGGAGCGCGATGAAGTAAAGGAGAGCGGCGATCGGTATCGCCGCCACCAGGGTCGACAGGAATACGTTGTCGAATGGGTTGTAGTTCTGGAAATACATTAAAAGGCCTCCCTCCACAGTCCGTAAAGTAAGATCCTCAAATAACGAACCAGACCTGTGAATCATGCCACCGAAGGACTCGGAGGCGCCGACGAAAAGAGCCCCGGCTGCCGATTTTCGTGAAATCAGGACCGGCTTCGAAGAGCCGGACAAGCAGGCCGCAACGAGGGTGAACTGGGTCTCGTTCCGGTCTCGATGATTACGCGCCGCTTTCGGCCGGCTCCTGCGGGCCGGAACCTCGCTCGAGGAGGCCCCGTGGAAGCACCCAAGGACTTCGACGACATCCGCCCCGGGACGACCAGCGAGTTCGGCTCCTTCAAGGTCGAGGAAGCAGACATCGTCGACTTCGCGCGGAAGTTCGACCCTCAGTCGTTCCACCTCGACCACGAGGCCGCCAGGAAGAGCCTGTTCGGCGGGCTGGCCGCGAGCGGGTGGCACACGGCCGCGATGATGATGCGGATGCTGGTCGACCACACCCTCTCGCCCGAGACGAGCCTCGGCTCCCCCGGGGTCGACGAGCTCCGCTGGCTGAAGCCGGTCCGTCCCGGCGACGTCCTCTCGGTTCGGATGACCATCCTGGAGACGACCCCTTCGCGGTCGAAACCGGACCGCGGCGTCGTCCGCTCCCTCGTCGAGGTTCTCAACCAGGACCGAGACGTCGTGATGACCGTGAAGACGATGGTCATGGTCCGGCGCCGTCCGGCGGCGGGCTGAATGCACCGGCCGGCCGCGGCGGCTATACTTTTCCCGAGGTACCACATGCCCCTGTTCGAATACCGGTGCTCGGATTGCGGAAAGAAGAGCGAGGAGCTCGTCCTGGCCGGCGACGCGGCGGCGCCGCCGGAGTGCCCGGCGTGCGGGTCCAGGAAGATGTCCCGTCTCCTGTCGACGTTCGCCGCCCACGGGACGTCGAAGGGAGAGGGCGGCTTTCCGGACCTCCCCTGCGGCGAGGGCGAGTGCGGGAGCCCCGACGCCTGCGGGATGGCCGGGAGCTGCGGGATGGGCGACATGGGCGGCTTCGGGAGCGGCGACTTCAACTGACCCCGCCCGGCCCCGGGGCGCAGTTCTGAGACGGCGTCCGGCCTTGGGGCGCGGTCCTCCCGCGCCCTCCCGGTCCACCCCGGATGCGATTAGAATTCGCCGCCGGCCAGAATCCGGCCCCGGAGGCAGAATGAACGACAGCTTCAAGACGAAGAAGACGCTCTCCGCAGGTGGGACGTCGTACCAGATCTTCAGTCTGGCGACCCTCGCCAAGGAGCACCCGAAGCTCGCCACTCTCCCCTACTCGCTGAAGGTCCTCCTCGAGAACCTCTTGCGGCACGAGGACGAGCGGGTGGTCCGGAAAGCGGACGTCCTGGCGCTCGTCAACTGGGACCCGAAGGCGACCCCCGACCAGGAGATCGCCTACCACCCGGCCCGCGTCCTGATGCAGGACTTCACCGGCGTCCCGGCCGTCGTCGACCTCGCGGCGATGCGCGAGGCGGTCGTCGCGATGGGCGGGAACCCGGACAAGATCAACCCGCTCTCACCGGCGGACCTCGTCATCGACCACTCGGTCCAGATCGACTCGTTCGGCTCGTCGCTCGCCTTCGGGCAGAACGTCGCCCTGGAGTACGAGCGGAACCAGGAGCGGTACGCGTTCCTCCGGTGGGGCCAGACGGCCTTCAAGAATTTCCGCGTCGTCCCGCCGGGGACCGGCATCTGCCACCAGGTGAACCTCGAGTACCTGGCCTCGGTCGTCTTCCGCGGCGAGGGCGGCCTCGCCTACCCCGACACGCTCGTCGGGACCGACTCGCACACCACGATGATCAACGGGCTCGGCGTCCTCGGGTGGGGCGTCGGCGGGATCGAGGCGGAGGCCGCGCTGCTCGGCCAGCCGGTCTCGATGCTCATCCCCGAGGTGATCGGCTTCAAGCTCCACGGGGTCCTCCCCGAGGGGGCGACGGCGACCGACCTCGTCCTCACCGTGACCCAGATGCTCCGGAAGAAGGGGGTCGTCGGGAAGTTCGTCGAGTTCTACGGCCCCGGGATCTCCGCCCTCTCGCTGACCGACCGGGCGACCATCGCGAACATGGCCCCCGAGTACGGAGCCACGATGGGTTTCTTCCCGGTCGACTCCGAGACGGTCTCCTACCTGAAGTTCACCGGCCGGGCCGAGGTCGCCCCGCTCGTCGAGGCCTACACGAAGGAGCAGGGGCTCTTCCGGACCGACGACGCCCCCGAACCGCGCTTCAGCGACACGCTGGGGCTCGACCTCGGGACGGTCGAGCCGTCCCTCGCCGGGCCCAAGCGGCCGCAGGACCGAGTTCCGCTCAAGGACGCCAAGAAGGTCTTCGAGACGTCGCTCGTCCAGATGCTCGACGCGCAGAAGGCGCCGAACAAGCTGGGAAAGACGGCGGCCATCGTGGAAGGGAACGTCACGGCCCAGGTCGGCCACGGGGCGGTCGTCATCGCGGCGATCACCTCCTGCACGAACACCTCGAACCCGTCGGTCCTGGTCGGCGCGGGCCTCCTCGCCAAGAAGGCGGTGGAGCGCGGCCTGACGGTCAAGCCGTGGGTCAAGACGTCGCTCGCCCCCGGGTCGCGCGTCGTCACCGACTACCTGACGGAAGCGGGCGTCATGCCCTACCTCGAGGCCCTCGGTTTCCACGTCGTCGGCTACGGCTGCACCACCTGCATCGGGAACTCCGGGCCTCTCACCGACAAGACCTCCGAGGCGGTCCGCGCGGGCGACCTGGTCGTCGCGTCCGTCCTCTCGGGGAACCGCAACTTCGAGGGGCGCGTCAACCCGCAGGTGAAGATGAACTTCCTCGCTTCGCCGCCGCTCGTCGTCGCCTACGCGCTCGCCGGCGAGATGGACATCGACCTGATGACCGAGCCGATCGGCGCCGACCGCGCAGGGAAGCCGGTCTACCTGAAGGAGATCTGGCCCACCCCCGCGGAGGTCAAGGAGGCGGTCCGGACGTCGGTGAAGGCCTCGCAGTTCGAGAAGGCCTACGGAAAGGTCTTCGAGGGGGATGCCGACTGGCAGGCCCTCCCGATCCCGACCGGGAAGACCTTCGTGTGGGACCCGAAGTCGACGTACGTCCGCAAGCCCTCGTTCTTCGACAACCTGCCGAAGACGCCGGCGCCCCTCGCCGACGTCAAGGGGGCGCGCTGCCTCGCCGTCCTGGGCGACTCGGTCACGACCGACCACATCTCGCCCGCCGGCAACATCGCCAAGGGGAGCCCGGCCGCCAAGTACCTCCAGGCGAACGGGGTCGAGCCGAAGGACTTCAACCAGTACGGCGCCCGCCGCGGCAACCACGAGGTCATGATGCGC
>CAIMWE010000243.1 GCA_903845115.1 uncultured Acidobacteriota bacterium
CGAGGGGGACGGTCCCACTTCGAGCGTGGAGACCGTCCCCCTCAGCCATCTCGTCTTCACGGGTCCGTTCGAGGCGCTGGAGGCCGAGTTCCTCGGGCGCGACTCAGCCGGCCTTGCCCTTCCCGCCCGCCCTGGTGCTATCGTTTCCTCGTGACCCCGGCCGGCAGGAGGATGGCGCCACCGGGGAGACTTTCGGAGGACCCATGACTCACTACCCGCTCCTCTTCCGCTACCAGCAGGCGGTGGAAGGGAACGGCTTCGTCGCTCGAGTCGAAATTCGAGGGCGGATTCTCGCCGAATCCACGGCAGAAGGCTTCTGGTTCAGCGGGGTGAACCCAGGGGATCCATCGGGTGGCGGGGCAACCCTCCAGGAGGCCTATGCCGATTTCCGGAAGAGTCTGACGGAGATCATCTTCGACATCGCCCTGGAGGGACACGGCTTCGAGGCCTTCGAGCGTGAGGTGAGCGGTCTCTTTGACGCGACAGACCGAGAATCCGAGGTAGCCTGGCTGCGGGCGGTCGAGGAGATCCGGACCGTGCGGACCGGAGAGAACTTCACGAAGCTGCCGAGACTCACGGCGGAAGATCCGCGCTGGGTGAAGATCACAGAGATCGTCCCCGCGGCCGCGAACGCTTCCGAGAACGCTGTCGATCCGGACCCAGCCCTCGCTGCGTGACGTCGTTCGGCCTGGTCCGGCTCGGAGACCTCTTCAAGGCCCTCGAATTCTGTGCCCCGGGCGTCAAGATCACCCTGAAGACGCACCGCTATTGGATCGTTTTCGGGGGAAAGACGTTCCGTGGCTTGCCGAAAGGCAAAGGACGCGGGGACCTGCAGACGGAGATCCGGTTCGGGGACGTCACCCAGATGGTCCGAATGCTGGAACTGGACCGTGAGTGCATTCACGCCTGGCTCGGGGCGCCGCCCCATAAGAAGCCCTAGCCCCCAGCTCTGCACCGCCCGACAGAGGCTCCCGGCGATGCCAGCAGTGCGCCCCGATTTGCCGCTTTCCGCCTCGAGCCCAAATGTATGCATCTTGTAAGAGTCTCTTCGGAAGGTCCGGTCTCAGAAGTGATCGGAACCAGCTGAATTCCGTCACTGCTCGCACGCTCGAAACCCGCATGAATCCGTGCTGAGCGGGGACGGTTACACTTCGAGCGTGGAGGCCGTCCCCCTCAGCCATCTCGTCTTCACGGGTCCGTTCGAGGCGCTGGAGAACGAGCTCCTCGATCGCCTCCGGCTGCTGCAGGAGGGAGATCCCCTCCGTCCCGTCGAGGTCCTGGCCGGCTCGAACCTGCTGGCCGTCTACCTGAGGCGGCTCGTGGCCGACCGCCGGGGCGCGATCGCCAACGTCCGTTTCCTCACCTTCGTCGACCTCGCCCGGCAGCTCGTCCCAGGCCCCGACCCCCGTCCCGCGCTGCCGGAGCTGGGCGCGGCCCTCCTCGCGAGGCGCGCCCTGCGGGAGACGCCGGAGGCGGCGGTGTTCGGGCCCCTCCGCGAGAGGCCTTCGCTCGCGGCCGCTCTCGTCGGGACCGCGGACGACCTGCGCGAGGCGCGGGTTCCGCCCGGCTTGCTGCGCTCCCCTCGCTCCCGCGCGATCGCGCCCGACCGCCGGGCCTTCCTGGACGCCGTCGGGGCTTCCATCGAACGGTTCGAGTCGTTCCGCTCCGGGTTCTCGGACGCGACGTCGCTGCTCGAGAGGGCGGCGCTCGCCGAGCTCCCGCCGAGCCCCGAGCCGCTCCTCGTGTACGGCCTCTACGACCTGGGAGGCGTCCGGGAGGCGCTCCTCGCCCGCGTCGCCCTCTCGCGGCCCGTCGTCGCGTTCGTCCCGGAGGAGACGGGCCCCGGCTCAGTCGGCGCCGCGGGTCCCGCGGTCCGCGGCGAGCTGTTCCGCCGGATCCTCGGAACCGCTCCCACGCGCCTCGAGACCGGCCCCGGAGGCCCGGAGGTCCTGACCGTCCTCGCTCCCACCGAGAACGCGGAGGCGCGCGAGGTGGTGAGGGAGCTCCTCCGGGGTGTCGCGGACGGCATCCCGCTCCACCGGATGGCGGTCATCGTCCGCGACCCGTCGCGGCAGGAGCCTGCAATCGCGGCCGAGCTGCGCCTGAGAAAGATCCCCTTCTTCCGGCCTCCCGGCCCGGGGACCTCCCTCTTGCCGGAGGGCCTCGCGGTCCGCCTCCTCTTCGCCCTCGCCGAGAACGACCTGCCGCGCGCCCGGCTCGAGGAGCTCTTCTCCCTCCTGGACGGGCTCGGGGCGGCCCCTTCCGGAGCGGCGCCGTTCCGGCCGGCCCGCCTCGTGTCGGCGCTCGCGGCCCTCCGGTTCACCGGCGGGCGCGACTCCCTCGAGCGGCGGATCGCGGCCGCCCGCGCACGCCTGGCGGCGCCGCTCCACGTCTCCGACGACCCCGCAGGCAGGACGGCCCGCCGCCGCCGGCGGGAAGCCCTCGAGCTCGAGGCGCTGTCGGGGGCCGTCGCGGCCGTCTTCGCGGCGCTGCCCGACGCCACGGAGGCCCCGTGGCCGGCGTGGAGCGAGCGGCTCGGCCGGGCTGCGGACCTCCTCCTCGGGAGCGGCCCGGGAAGAAAGAGCCTCGCCTCCGCCGTCGACGCGGTGGCGGCTCTCGGCGCCGTCGAGACCGGACCGAAGTCGATCTCGGACTTCACGGCCCTCCTCCCCGACGCCCTCGACACCGAACCGGTCCGCCAGGGTCGATTCGAGCGCGACGGCGTCGCCCTCCTCTCGGCGGTCTCCGCCCGGGGCCTCCGGTTCGACCTCGTCGTCGTCCCGGGACTCGTCGAGCAGACCTTTCCCAGGCGCGGCCTCCCCGATCCGCTCCTCTTCGACTCCGAGAGGGCGGCCATCTCGGAGGAGACCTGGGGCTCCCTCGCGGCGCGGAGCGGGCCGCGCCACGCGAGGGAGGAACGCTTCCTCTTCGACCTCACCGCCACCAGTGCCCGGACCCGTCTCGTCATGCTGGCAGCGGAGCGGGACGCCAGCGCCGACCGCCCCAGGGTCCTCTCCCCCTACCTGCTCGACCACCTCTCGACCCCGCGGCAGGCCGTCTCGGAGAAGGACCTCCGGAGGCGCGCCCTGGAGGAGACGGGAGTCCGGAGGGTGCTGCTCGGGAAGGCGGAGGCGTCCGGCCCCGCTCTGGACGGACCCGAAGCTCTCCTCCGGGCTCTCCAGGCCAGCCCCGGCCTCGGCGCCCGCCTCGCTCCCGAGGAAGCGCTCGTCCGCGCCCTCGCGCGCCGGTCCGCGCGGCTGGTGAGGACCTTCACGGCCTACGAGGGACGGGTCGGGCGGCGCCCCTCCTCCTCGCCGGCGGAGCGGGGGCTCTCGGCCAGCAGCCTCGAGCGGCTCGCGACGTGCGCCTACCGGGTCTTCTTCGGCCAGGTGCTGCGCCTGGCCCCCCGCGAGGAGACGGGGACCTCCCTTCCGGTCCTCGATCCGATGGAGAGGGGCTCCCTCGCGCACGAGGCCCTTCGCGACCTCGCCCGCGACCTGATCGCCCGGGGCCAGAGCTTCGTCGACCTGACGGAGAGCGAGGCCCGCGACCGGGCCCAGGAGCTGGCGGAGCGGGCGGCCCGGAGCTGGGCCGACGCCGCCGGCGAGGAGATGGCGCCCGTCTTCGTTTCCCTCGCGGCCCGCGAGGTGGAGACGCTCGTGAACGCCCTCCTCGACTTCGAGCGGGCGCGCCCGGCCGGCCCCCCGGTCGCCGGGGCCGAGATCCGCTTCGGGCCGGCGCCCGGAGGGGCGGATCCCGGCGGGGACGACGCCCTCTCCTCCCCCGAGCCCGTGATGTGCGCCTCCGGGGGGATCACCTGGAGGCTCTCCGGCCAGATCGACCGTCTGGACCGTTCGGGCGGCTCGCTCCGGGTCATCGACTACAAGTTCGCGAAGGTCCGGCCCTACTCCAGGAAGCGCCCCGACCTCCTCGTCGCCGGAGGGGAGCGGCTCCAGCTGCCGGTCTACGCGCTCGCGGCCGGCCGCCTCGGCGCGGAGGAGATCACGTCGGAGTACCTCTTCGTCGGCCGGGACCAGGGCGGAACAGTCAAGGTCACCCCGGTCGCCTTCTCCGCCGACCGGACCCGGGAGGCGGTCGCCTCCCTCCAGAAGTTCCTCGACCTGGCCGGAACCCTGTTCGAGACGGGGGACTACGTGCCGAGGACCCGCTCGTTCTTCGACCGGGCGGACTCGTGCGGTCACTGCGACTTCCGGACGGTCTGCGGACCAGGACACGCCGCGGTCTTCGAGCGGAAGTACGACGCCGAGCCGAAGGCGACCGTGGCGCGGCTCTTCGAGGGGCTGCAATGACGGGCACGGGGGCCACCCCGCTCCCGGACCAGGCGGACCGGGACCGCGCCCAGCAGGACTACGAGACGTCCCACCTCGTGGAGGCGTCGGCCGGGACCGGGAAGACCACGACGCTCATCGAGCGGATCCTCTGGATGCTCAAGGAGGGAGGGCGGACGCTCTCCGAGATCGCCGCGATGACCTTCACCGAGAAAGCGGCCGGCGAGATGAAGGTCCGCCTCCGCGAGGCGCTCGACAGGGCGGCGGTGACCGAGGAGAACGCGGAGTGGAGGCAGGCGCTCGCGAAGGCCCGGCGGGAGCTGGAGAGCGCCGAGGTCTCGACGATCCACTCCTTCTGCGCCGGGCTCCTCCGGGAGCAGCCGGTGGCCGCCGGCGTCGACCCGGACTTCTCCCCCACCGACGCCACCCGCGCGGAGGCGCTCCTCGCCGGGAGCTTCGCCGCTTGGCTCGACCGGGAAGCGCGGGCCGCCGCGAGCCCGGTCTCCCGCGCGCTGGAGGCCGGCGCCTCGCCGCAGGGCCTCCTCGAGCTGGCCGGGGAGCTGCTGGAGAACCGGACCCTCCTGGACGGGACGGAGCTCCCCTCCGACGCGCTGGCCGAGGCGCGAGCCCAGATCGAGACGCTGATCCCGCTCTTCGAGCAGGCCCTCGACGAGGTGCCGGCGTCTCTCCGGGACCACCCCTGGGCCGCCCAGGCCGGGGAGGGGCTCGGCGAGCTGCGGAGGGCCCTCCTCCTGTCCCTGGACCGGCTCGCGAGTTGGGACCCCGGCAAGGTCTTCAACTTCGCCCTGGGGAAGCGGAAGGTCTTCTCGCCCGAGGTGAAGGCGCTCCTCGAGGAGTGCAAGGAACGCTTCAAGGAGCTCCCCGGCCGCTTCTCGACGCTCCTCCTCGAGGCCCTGCTCGCGGAGGTGGTCGGGTCGGTGCGCGACGGGCTCCTCCGGGAGATCGAGGAGGAGAAGCGCCGGCAGGGACTCCTCGACTTCGACGACCTCCTCCTGAAGGCCCGCGATCTCCTCCGCTCCTCGCCCGCGATCCGGAGCTACTTCCACCAGCGGTACAAGACGCTCGTCGTCGACGAGTTCCAGGACACCGACCCGGTCCAGGCCGAGATCGTGATGAGGCTGGCGACGGTGGGGCCGCAGGACCCGGTCGAGTGGCGCGACCTCGAGCCCGACCCCGGCGCCCTCTTCATCGTCGGCGACCCGAAGCAGTCGATCTACCGCTTCCGGAGGGCCGACGTCGAGAGCTACCGCGAGGTGCGCGACCGCTTCGACGAGGAGGGCCGGCTGTCGCTCCGGACGAACTTCCGGTCGGACCCGCGCCTCCTCGCCTACGTGAACGCCCTCCTGGTGGGCGCGATGGTCGAGAGGGAGGACGAGCCCTGGGAGATCGGCTACGCCGCGCTGGAGCCGAACCCGGAGCGGGCGCTCTCGGCCCTCGACCGGCCGGTGATCCACCTCCTCCCGCCGGAATCCCGCGCCGGGGCGGAAAGCGAGGAGGACGAGGAGGACGAGGAGGACCCCACCCTCGCCGGGCAGGAATCCAACGCCGTCGCCAACCTCCTCCTCCGTCTGCACGGCCGGTTCCCGTGCGAGGCGTGGAGCGACGTCGCCGTCGTCGTCCACCGGAACGACGCGATCGACCGCCTCCAGGAGGTCTTCCGGGCCGCCGGCATCCCCGCGATCCTCGAGGGGGGAAAGAGCTTCTTCCGCCGCGAGGAGACCGCCTCCGTCGCCGCGGCGCTGAAGGCGGTGGACGACCCGGGCGACTCCGTCTCGACCGTCGCCGCCCTCAAGTCGTTCCTCTTCGGCATCGACGACGTCGAGCTCGTCGAGGCCGTGGAAGCGGGCGGAAGGCTCGACGACTGGCACTCCCTCCCCCCCGGCGGCCCGGTCGGGAAGGCGGTCTCGCTCCTGGCGCGCCTCCACGCGGAGCGGCACCGGCGGCCCTTCGCGGAGACCGTCGCGGACCTCCTCTCGGCCCGTCTCGCCTTCTGCTCGGTCGAGGCGGGGGCCGTCGTGAACGGGGTCCAGGGCGCCGCCAACCTCGAGCGCCTCCTGGCGATCGCCCGCGACCTGGACCGGGAGAAGCTCTCCTTCCGCCAGGCGACGGAGCGGCTCGCGCTGAAGCTGGAGTCGGACGAGGGAGAGCCCCGCGCCTATGCCGAGGAGGTCGACGCCGTCCGGCTCATCACCCTCCACAAGGCGAAGGGGCTCGAGTTCAACGTCGTCGTCCTGGCCGACCTCGGCCTCCGGACGAAGCGCCGGAGCCCCCGGCTCTTCTACGACCGGGCGGGCGGCGAGTACGGGGTCTCCCTGAAGTTCGCCGGGACGACGGTCCGGACGCCGGGCTCCCGCCGGCTGCTGGCCGCGTTCGAACGGCGTCTCCTGGCCGAGGAGAAACGGTTCCTCTACGTCGGCCTGACGCGCGCCAGGGAGATGCTGGTCCTCTCCTGGTTCCGGAAGCTCGGCACGAAGAAGGGCGGGGAGCCGACTGACGCGATCGGAAAGACGCTGCTCGCCCCGATCGCGGCCTTCGAATGCCCCGGCGCCCCGCTCGACGCCTTCGTCGAGGTCGTCGAGGGCGACGTCCGGACGCCGCCCGCTCCGCCCGCGATCCCCCCCGGGGAGAGCCCGGAAGGCGTCGAGGAGCGGATGCGCGAGGCGGAGGCGCTGCTGGACCGGGCCCGGCGGGGCGCGGCCCGCCCCCTCCGTCGGGCGGGCGAGAAGCTGCCAGACGGGATCCACGTGGCCCGCCCCGAGGACCTCCCGGCGGCCGAGCGCGACGAGGAGCGGCGGGGCCGCGCGGTCCGGATCGGGATCGCCGTCCACGAGACGATGGAGCGGTTCCTGGCGCCGGAGCGAGCGCTCCCCCTGGGCGCGGCGCTGGAGAGCGCGACGAGGTCCCTCCTTCCCGACGAGCAGGCCGAGGTGGGCCGCCTGGCCCACAAGCTGGGCGCCGACCCGGTCGTCGCCCGGGCCCTCGCGGCGAGGCGCCGGTTCGTGGAGCTCCCGATCCTCTTCCGCGACGACTCCTTCGACGGGTCGCCGCTCGTGGAGGGGAAGATCGACCTCCTGTTCGAGGAGGACGACGGCTTCGTGATCGTCGACTGGAAGACCGACCGCCTCGACTTCCCGGGCGCCAGGGCGATGCGGGAAGGGCTCTACCGGCCGCAGCTCGAGGCGTATGCGCGGGGCCTCGGGACCCTTCTCGGCCCGTCGGCCACCGTCAAGGAGCGCCTCCTCCTCTTCGCGAGGGACGACTGACGGGAGCGGCCCGGAACCAGGCCCTCGCCTCTCTCGCCGGACTCGCGCTCGCCGCCCCGGCCCTCGCACGGGACCGAGTCCGGTCGGGTCCGTTTCATCGGCCGGCTGCTACGATCCGATCGATGCGAGAGCAGGAATGACCCCCCTCACCATCGCCGCCCTCGTCGGGTCGTCCTTCGCCGCCGGCGTGATGAACGCCATCGCCGGGGGCGGGACCATCGTCACGTTCCCGACTCTCGTCTTCCTCGGCATGCCGTCGATCCAGGCGAACGCGACCTCCACCGTGGCGCTCCTGCCGGGTGCCGCTTCCAGCATGGCCGGCTACCGCGAGGAGGTCGCGACCCACAAGGAGTGGCTGAAGACGCTCTTCCTCCCCAGCCTCGTCGGCGGCGCCATCGGGTCGGTCCTCCTCCTCCTGACGCCCGAGACCACCTTCAAGCGCCTGGCGCCGTTCCTGATCCTCTTCGCCACCTCGCTCTTCCTCCTCCAGATGATCCTGGCGAAGCGGAAGGGAGAGGGCCACGCCGACCAGCCCCAGACGCCGGCCCGGTGGGCCGTCGCCACCCTCTTCCAGTTCGGCGTCGCGGTCTACGGCGGCTACTTCGGCGCCGGCATCGGCATCCTGATGCTCGTCAACCTCGGCTTCCTCGGCCTCACCGACATCCACGCGATGAACGGGCTGAAGAACTTCTTCGGCATGACGATCAACTTCGTCGCGGCCGCCTACTTCATCTTCCGCGGCGCCGTCGACTGGCCCGTGGCCCTCGTCATGGTGGGCGGCGCCACCCTCGGCGGCTACGCCGGGGCCAGACTCGCCCGCTACGTCGGGAGGGAGAAGGCCCGCGTCGGCGTCGTCCTCATCGGCTTCCTCGTCACGGGGATCCTGCTGTTCCAGAACCGGTAGTCCGGTCTCCGCCGGCACTCCTCCCCGCGCCCAGGGCTACTCCAGGTCTCCGACCCAGAGGAGGTGCCGGGCCGCTGGACCTCGGAGCTGGGAGTCGAGGGACCTCAGGTCCGCGGTGACGAGCTGCGCGCGCATCGACACCGCCACCGCCAGATAGAGGGAGTCGTAGACGGTGGTGCTGGCGGCGTTCGCGAGGATCAGGGCGGCCTCGATGTACCGGCTCGACGGGACCAGCTCGATCCCCGCTGACAGAAGCTCCGCCAGGACGGTGTTCCCTTCCTTTTCCGTCAGCTCGCGGCGCGCCACCTTCTTCCAGATCACGTTGGCGGCCTCGGGAAGAATGAGGTCCGGCGCGATCAGCTCGTACGGGCCGGACAGGAGCTTCGCGGCGGCCTCGGAGTGGATTTCCGGTACGTACCACTTGACCGCCACGCTGGCGTCGACGACCAGCCGCTTCATCGAGACCGGTCTTCGCTCACCAGGAGGACGGAGTCGGTGTGGCTGCGTCCCTTCAGACCGCTGCGAAGGCGCTCGGCCGCGGCCATCGCCCTCTGTCGTCCCAGCTGGGCCGACTCTTCGAGGATGAGGCGGAGTTCCGCCTCCAGGGACCGCCGGCTCCGCTTGGCCCTGGCCTTCAGCTTCTCCAGGACCTCGTCGTCCACGTTCCGGATCAGGACGTTCGACACCGCGCGCCCTCCTTTCCGACCGATGCTATCAATTCGATATCGCATGGGGATAGGGGGTCATGGGGATAGACAAGTCAAGGCTGACACCCAACCTTGGCCGATTTACGATTGAATCGTGGATTACCGCAATGCTTCCTCGCATCCTGGCGCCCTACCTCGCGAGGGACGCCGGGACCTATCCCGTCGTCACGCTGACGGGGCCCCGTCAGTCGGGGAAGACGACGCTGGCGAGAGCGGCATTCCCCGGCCACGAGTACGTTTCGCTCGAGGAGACGGACAACCGCTCGTTCGCGCAGGAAGATCCCCGCGGTTTCCTGGCGCGGTATCCCGGCCCCGCCGTCTTCGACGAGGCGCAGCGGGCACCCGACCTCCTCTCCTTTCTCCAGGGTGAGGTTGACCGGAACCCGGCCCCGGGACGATTCGTCCTGACGGGATCGCAGAACCTCCTCCTGATGGAGAAGGTCTCCCAGACGCTCGCCGGGCGCAGCGCGATCCTCCACCTGCTCCCCTTTTCGAGGGCGGAGCTCGAGAGGCAGGCGCAGGCGGAGCCGGGGTTGCCGCGAGAGCTGTTCGCGAATCGCGAGAGCCGGCTGGACCCGTGGGAGACGATCCTGGCCGGGTTCTATCCGCCGATCCACGACCGGGGCACTCCGGCGCAGAGCTGGCTGCAGGACTACCTGAGTACGTACGTCGAGAGGGACGTCCGGAGGCTTCTGAACGTGGGGGATCTCACGACCTTCGAGCGGTTCGTGAGGCTATGCGCCGGACGGATCGGGCAGCTGCTGAATACCTCGTCCCTCGCGTCCGACGCGGGTGTGTCGGTCGACACGGCGCGGAGGTGGATCTCGGTCCTGAAGACGAGCTTCCTCGTCTTCCTGCTGCCGCCGCACCACCGCAACTTCAGCAAGCGCGTCATCAAGAGCCCGAAGCTCTACTTCCACGACACGGGGCTCGCCTGCCTGCTGGTCGGGATCCGGACGGCAGAGCAGCTGAGGTCCCATTCCTCGCGCGGCGCCCTCTTCGAGAACCACGTCGTCTCCGAGGTAGCGAAGGCGTACTGGAACCATCGGCGAACCCCGCCGCTCTACTTCTGGCGCGACCAGGGGGGGCACGAGGTCGACCTCGTGATCGAGGAGGGGGGCACCCTCTTCCCGGTGGAGATCAAGTCGGGATCGACGGTCGCGGGAGACATGTTCGGGTCGCTGGCCTGGTGGGGGACCCTCGCCGGCGGCGAGGGAGGGGAGCCGACCCTGGTCCATGGCGGGGAACAGTGCTACACGCGGGCCGGCGTCGCCGTCCGCCCGTGGTTCGGGGTCTAGCGCGTGTCATGCCTTGGTTCGTTGGGTCATTCGGGGATCGGCCGACCGCGGCACCGGCACGACTCGGGTTCCGCGCGACCGCTCTCCCCGCGATTCAAGATCATGGCCCCGGGCAGTCCTACAGGACGCACCGCACGTTGAGCTTCTGGAGTTCCCGGACGAAGGCGCGGTCGAAGGTGGCAACGCCACTGTGCCTGCTGTGGCTGCCGCCGAGGGCCACTGCTGCCACCGCGGCGTCGCCGAACGCGGCGACGCGCGAAGGCCAGAGGTCGAGAAGGAGCCGCCACGGAACGGCGTCGACGATCTCGACACCCGGCGACTCGAGCAGGTCCCGGACGATCCCCGCCACTTCCGCTCCGCCCCGTCCGTAGAGGTTGGTCAGGACATAGACCAGCTCGGAAACGACCTGCTGCGGCAGGAAAAGCGTCCGTTTCCCTTCTCCCGCCTCGACGAAGAGGCGTTCCGCCCGCGCCTGCTGGCCGGGATGCCGGTCCGTCAGGAAGGAGACGAGGACGTTCGTGTCAACGACGACGTTCAGCGGCTTCCTTCGCCCCCTTCGGGGCTTTCTCTTCCCTCTCTACCGCGCAGGGCACGGGCTCTCCGGACGTCAGCCACGGGACTCCCCTTCCCGACAGGAATCGACCCCTTGCGCGCCAAGAAGCGCGTCTGCGCCGCCGACACCTCGACTCGCCCGCCGCCCGCCTCCCAGAGGAGAACGTCGCCGGCCCCGATCCCGAGAGCTTCCCGGATGGATCGCGGCACCGTCGTCTGGTTCTTCGAGGTCACGCGGGACTGGGACATGACGACTCCTTACGAAAGTCTATCATCGGTAAGGTCGAGCGGTGTCCGGGTCGAGCGGTGTCAGAAGGCTTGGGCTGTTGGGTCATCCGGGGAGCGGCCCGACCGCGGCCGGTCTTCTCCGGGGAGCCGGCGGCCTCGGGAAGAATGAGGTCCGGCGCGATCAGCTCGTACGGGCCGGACAGGAGCTTCGCGGCGGTCCGCTCCGCTCCCAGCTCCCCACGCAGTCCTTGGCGCGGTAGACGCGGCCTCCCGCCTCCCGGACGAGCGCGTCGTACCGGCGGCAGAGGGCGACGAGGCGGGACGAGTTCGCCCGGGTCACGGGGAAGTCGAGGGCGAGGGAGAAGCCGTCCGGCGTGTATCCGTTCGGCGACGGGTCGAGCCGGTGCCGCTTCAGGACGCCGAGGTACGAGACGACGCCCAGCCGGTGCTGCAGCCGGATCGCCTCGGTCAGTACCGCGAGCGCCCGCTCCTTCGGGACGAAGAGCTGGTACTGGATGAAGCCTCCCGGGAGGTAGGCGTTCCGCCAGTTCGGGAGGGCGTCGAGGAGGAAGTTGAACCCGGCCAGGGTCTGGCGGTAGCGGTGCTTCCCCGCTGCCCGTCCCGCCAGGAACTTCCCCAGGTTCACGAAGCGCATCCCGAGGTCGAACGTGAAGAGGCCG
>CAIMWE010000244.1 GCA_903845115.1 uncultured Acidobacteriota bacterium
ACGTCCCAACGTCCTTCCAACGTCTCGTGAAATTTCGAAGGCAGGCTTCGAACTTTCATGGTAGCGTTCTCTCGTGAAGCGGTCCGCCCACGTCGCCTGCGTCCGGCGACTCCTCGGCCGCTTCCGTGTCGTGGGCCTCCTCGGGGCCCGGCAGGTCGGAAAGACGACGCTCGCCCGCCAGGTCGCGGCGGCGGCCCAGGGTCCCGTGACGTTCTTCGACCTCGAGAGCGAGGCGGACGTCGCTCGCCTCCGCGATCCGCTCCTCGCGCTGGGCGGCCTCCGCGGTCTCGTCGTCCTGGACGAGGTCCAGCGTCGGCCCGACCTGTTCCCGGCTCTCCGGGTCCTGGCCGACCGACCCCGCGGCGCGCGGTTCCTGGTCCTCGGCAGCGCGGCTCCGGATCTTCTGAAGCAGGGCTCCGAAAGCCTCGCGGGACGGATCGCCTTTCACGCTCTGGCGGGGTTCTCGCTAGAGGAGACGGGCCCTGCGGCTCTCGACAGGCTCTGGCTGCGAGGGGGCTTTCCGCGATCGTTCCTGGCCCGGTCGACGGCGGACAGCGCCGAGTGGCGGCGGACCTTCGTCCGGACGTTCCTCGAGCGTGACATTCCCCAGCTCGGCATCTCGATTCCCTCCGCGACGCTGGGGCGCTTCTGGGCGATGCTCGCGCACGTCCACGGCCAGCTCTGGAATTCGTCCGAGCTGGCCCGCTCGTTCGGCGTCTCGGACGTGACGGTCCGCCGGTATCTCGACCTCCTGGCATCGACGTTCGTCATCCGCCTGCTCGCGCCCTGGCACGAGAACCTCGGGAAGAGGCAGGTGAAGGCACCGAAGGTCTACTTCGCCGACTGCGGCCTCCTTCACTCGTTGCTCGGCATCGAGACACGAAGGGACCTGGAGGTCCATCCCCGGCTGGGAGCCTCCTGGGAAGGGTTCGTCGTCGGTCAGCTGACGGAGAGGCTGGGAGCGCGGCCCGAGGAGTGCTACTTCTGGAGGACCCACACGGGCGCGGAGCTGGATCTCCTGGTCGTCCGTGGTCGCCGTCGGTGGGGATTCGAGGTGAAGCGGACGACCAGTCCGTCGGTCACCCCGTCGATGCGCTCGGCTCTCCAGGACCTGCGGCTCGACGGGCTCGACGTGCTCCACGCGGGCGAGCACACGTTCCCGCTGGCGCCGCGGGTGCGCGCCGTCGCGGCCTCGCGCCTCCTGGAGGACATGCCGCCCCTTCCGCGCTAGCGGGGAGCCCTCCCGTTCCCGCTTCACACCACCGGCCGGATGAAGGTCCGCCGGTCACGTCGTGAGGAGACCGGAAAAGACGCGAGACCAGGACGTTCGTGTCGGCGACGAACACCGGTCGGCCACGTCGACGAGCGGCTCGCCGCCGTGGAAGGTCGGCATCGGGGGGAGAGGCGGGCGGGAACGGGCCCCTGGCCCCTCGAGGACCAGTCGAATTCCCGCTTCCACCAGCGACGACATCGTGGTCCCGCGCCGCGCCGCTTCTTCCTTCAGGCGGTTCATGACGCCGTCGTCGATGTTCAGGGTGGTCTTCATATGGAAAACCATACCACTGGGACGGCGATAGGGAACAGCCGGGCGTTCGAGGGAAAGAACTCAGGGATCTGACCGGCGCCGGCACGGCGCGAAGACCTTCCTGGTTAAACTACAACCTCAAGACCTGACCCCATCCGAGGGCCGCGTTTCGCGTTTCGAGACCGATGGGGGAACTCTGTCTCCGGACGGGTGCCGACCTCCAGCCGCAGTGTTCCTTCCTGCGCCGGCCCTGGCGAGCGAAAGGCACAGTCTTCGGAGCTGGGCACAGCGCTTCAGGCGCACGGCGACCGCCTTGCCCGACATGTCAACCCTCATCGATTCCTCGCAGTGCCTCGATATCGTCCTGGTCCTGCCCGCTCCCCCGCAGCTTCTTGAGGTGGATGAGGCCCTCGGGCGAGACGACGGGTAGCCAGCTCCCTTCCCAGGCAACCATTCGCCGCGAATCCCAGACGGCCGACAGCTCTGACGTCACGATCAGAAGATCGACGCTGAGCAAGTCCTCGGCCTCGGCATCGACCTTGGAGACCCTGCGAATCTCGACGCGCCCGCCACCGAACTCCATCGGGAGGGCGGCAATGTCGAAGCCGAGAGGGCTCAGGGCGAGAAAGGCGGCGCCCACGGAATCTCTTGGCACGAGGAGATCGATGTCGACGGTTGCGCGGGGACGTCCATAGACGGCGAGCGCGAGTCCACCGCAGAGGGCGAACGGGACATGGGCCGTTTCGAGGGCGGCCACTACGGCCTTCAGCTCGATGTAGAGGTCCAGCACGGTCGAAGCTTACACAGCTGGGAGCTCGGGCGCCTGGCGTGAGCTGAACGCGGGATTCCGGGGGGAGCCGTCGGCCCTTCCTGGCTAACCTACAACCGCAAGACCTGACCCCACCCCGGTGTTACATTCGGGATCGGTCCGAGGTCCCACGATGCCGCTCTCCCACTTTCCGCCGCAGCTGAAGCTCTTCGTTCGCGACTGGCTCTCGGCCAACAACGTCCTGTTGAAGGGGCCGGAGGGGCACGTGCTGGTCGACTCGGGCTACGTCCAGGACGTCCCGCGGACGCTGGAGCTGCTGACGGCACCTGACGCCCTGGGGAGCGAGCCGCTGGCCCAGGTGGTCAACACCCACTGCCACTCGGACCACATGGGGGGAAACGCCGCCCTCGCGCGCCGGTACGGCTGCCCCGTGGCCATCCCCGAGGGAGAGGCGCCGTTCATCGAGGCGTGGGACCAGGTCGCACTCTTCCTCGACTTCGCGGACCAGGAGGCCGACCGCTTCTCCCCCGACCGTTCCCTCGTCGCCGGGACGACGGAGGTCTGGGGCGGCCTGGAGTGGCGGATCCTGGCGGCCCCCGGCCACGACATGGGGGCGCTGGTCTTCCACAACCCGGAGCGCCGGATCCTGATCTCGGGCGACGCGCTCTGGGGGAACGGCTTCGGGTTCGTGATGCCGGCCGACTTCGAGCCCGAGGGGCTGAAGGCCGCCCGCGCCACGCTGGAGATGATCGCGAAGCTGGACGTCCGCGTCGTCATTCCCGGCCACGGGGAGCCGTTCACCGACTTCGAGGCGGCCCTGGATCGGGCGATGAGGCGCCTCCGGGCCTTCGAAGCCGACCCGCTCCGGCTGACCCGTCACGCGCCGCGGGTGATCCTCGCCTACGCCCTCCTCCACCGGAAGCGGCTCCCGCTGGCGGAACTGCCCGCCTACGTCGAGCGGGTGGGACTCCACCGCGAGTTCAACCGGCGCTACTTCCAGCTGACGCCGGAGGCCTTCGCCGAGTGGCTCGTGACCGAGCTGGAAAAGTCGGGAGCGGTGCGCCGCGAGGCGGGATTCGTCGTCCCGGCTTAGTACTTAGCGGGCGAGATCCACGTCGACGTTCGTCGTCTTCCCGGCCCGGGTCACCACGGTGATGGTGACGTCCCGGAAGCCGGGCCTCGCGATCGTCACGACGTGCTCGCCGGGGGGGACGCTCAGGCCGCGCTCGAGCCCGCTGAGGTCAGCGGCCGGGCCCTCGTACTGATCGTCGACGTAGACGACCGCGTCGCCCGGGGAGACGTCGAAGACGAGGGCCGAGCTGAAGCGAGCCGGCGTGGGGCCCGGGTCGTCGTCAGTGTCGCCGCCCTGATCCCGGTCAGCGTCCTCACCCTCGCCCTCGCTCCCGTCCCACGGCTCGGAAGTGAAGACGTCGACGTTGTTCTCCTGCAGGAGGACGAACGCCCCCGGGGGGTTCCAGCAATCCCAGTTGCTGTAGAGCCACGAGCATCCGCCGTAGTACCACCCGGCGCCCCAGAAGAGCGGGCCGGGAGGAACGGGATAGGAATGGTGCCAGTAGTGGCGGTGGCCGCCGTGTCCGGAGGGCGAGCCGTCGTGTCCAGGATGAGAGCCCCCGTACCCGGGGCGAGATCCGCCGTGGCCGGATCCGGAGCCGGAGCGGGAACCGGAGGAGTGCGAGCCGCCGGAATGTGAGCCACCCGAGCGTGAGCCACCGGAATGTGAACCACCCGAGTGCGAGCCGCCGGAGTGCGACCCGCCCGAATGGGAGCCGCCCGACTGCGAGCCGCCGCCGTGTGAGCCGCCGGAACTGGACCCGCCGCCGTGTCCGGCCGCCGCCGTCCCCGGGGCGAGCAGGAGTGCCGCCGAGATCAAGATGGCCGGG
>CAIMWE010000245.1 GCA_903845115.1 uncultured Acidobacteriota bacterium
AGCTCGTCCTGCAGCGGGTAGATGGTTTTCGAGGTGCCGGAGGCCGCGGGGTCGAAGTCGGCCTGCGCGACTTCGTCCACGCCGCGCCCATGCACGTAGACCTTCGTCGGCGTGGCGCCGTCCTTCGGGTAGGTCTCGACGACCTGCTGGCCCGACTGGACGAAGTCGGTCTCGGTTTTCGTCCCGCCCACCGTCTTGGATTCCCTCACCTTCCTGCCATCCGGGTCGTACAGGAACTCGATCGAATCGCCGTTCTGGAGAGTCGCCTTCGTCAAGTGGCTATCCAGGGTGTACGAGAGGGTCGTGCCCTTGAAGCTCGAGAGGTTCCCGTCGGCGTCCCAGGCCGGTGTGTCGCTTCCCCACTGCGTGACCCGGTTCCGCGTGTCGACGGTTCCGGTGGTCGAGATGGTCGTTCCGCCCTCCGTCCGATCGCGCTTCTGGGTGTTCAGGACCGGGTCGAGGGTGTAGAGGACGTCGACGGCGGGCAGGTTCGGTGCGGGGGGCGCCGGCGGCGGCACGACGAAGCCGAGCTGCTCGTTCGTGATCCTCCCCGCCAGGTCGTAGGCGTAGTGGTTTCGCCTGGACCGGTCGGTTCTCGTCACGTCGACCTTGTATCCCGTGGCGGTTCTCTGCCCGTAGTCGATTCCCAGGATTGGCGCCGTCGCGGCCGGCGGCCTGACGTCGATCGCCTGGAGCCAGGGCTCGGCGCCGTAGGCCATCGTCTCGACCAGGCCGTTCCCGAGCGTCTTCTTCACCTGCCGGCCGCCGATGTCCTCCCAGCTGGCGATCGGAGTGCGGACCGAGCCGATCTTCCGCGTAATCGACTTCAGACGGTCCAGCGGGTCGACGGCCAGCGTGTAGACCCGGCCAGAGGGATAGGTCATCTGGGTGGCATTGCCGGCCAGGTCATACGTCCGCGCCACCGTACGGTCCGGCCCGGCCCCGATCTTCGTCGTCTCGCTCAACAGCCGGTCGAGGGAGTCGAATGCGAACCGGGTCTCGACGTCCGAGCTTCCCCCCGATGCGGTCTTCCGGACCGGTCGCCCGAGGAGGTCGTAGGTTACGGTTTCGGCCAAGGTTGTCGGCAGCATACCGCCGCTCGCCCTCCGGCCGGTCAAGCGTCCTTCCAGGTCGTAGCTCTTCGCCACCACGATGCCGCTCGGGGTGGAGAAGGTGGCCTCGTTTCCGGCGCAGTCGTAGGTGCGGGTCCAGCTCTTGCCGTCGGGCCTCGTCTCCGTCACGAGGCGCCCGCTGGCGTCATAGGCGAAGGTCGTGGCGTGCCCGTTCGCGTCGGTGAGCTTGGCCAGGTTGCCGGCGAGGTCGTAGTCCCACTTTGTCTCCGCCCCGATCGGATCGACCTCCCTCACCTTCCGGCCTGCCAGGTCATAGAAGTACTGATGAGTCGCGCCGTCGGGAGCGGTCTCCTTCGTCTTCTGCCCGGCCGGGTCGTATTCGTAGGCAGCGACTCGGTTTCCGGGAGCGGTCAGGGTGAGAACACGGCCCTGGTCGTCGTACGTGTAGCTGGTCACGAACTCGTCGAAGCCGCTGTCTGCCCTCAGCTCACGGACCGTGGTCTTCGCGGTCCGGCCTGCCGGGTCGTACTCGGTCACGGTCTGATTGCCTGCCGGGTCGGTGACGCGGACCGGCCGCCCGGCGTCGTCGTGGTCGGTGTGGGTTACCCGTCCCAGCGGGTCGATCGTGTCGGTGACCCGCCCTGCGCCGTCGTATCTGGTCTCCGCGATCGAGTCGGTCGTGGCGGCAGCGGATCCCGGCGCCGGGATCGGGGAGGTGAAGAGCTTCCTGACCTCCTTGATGACCCGGCCCGCCTGGTCGTATTGCTGTTCGCTCCAGCGATAGATCGAAAGAGGGGTTCCCTGGGCGTCCCGGTCCGCGAGCTTCGTGACCGGGGCCCGCCCACCCAGGTCGGGAGGAGAGCTGGTATAGACCCCCGACGGGCTCAGGCTCCCGGTCACCCGGTCGTGGCCGTCCAGGAGATAGGTCGTCGTCCCGCCGGCCGGGTCGGTGGAGCCGGTTCTCGTGCCGTTCGGGTTGTAGGCGAACCGAGTGATGGGCCCGCCCGGGCAGGTCGCCGTCGGGGGCTCCTGGATACCGGTCAGGAGGCCTCGTGAGTCGTACTGGTACGTCGTCGTTCTGCCGCCGGGAGCGTTCACGATCTTCAGGTTTCCCTGCCCGTCATAGGAGTAGCTGGTCGGGCCAGTGGCCGGCGAGGAGCGCGAGGTCATACGCCCGAGAGCGTCGTAGACGTAGTCGGTGGAGGCGTTGACCGCCTTGCCATCGGCGTTGAAACCGGTGAGCGACGACCGGTTCTTCACCTGACTCAGGGCGTCGTAGGTGTAGGTCGTGACTCCGGCGCCGGGGCCACCGCCGCGCGTTTCCTTCACGGCGCGGTCCAGCCGGTCCACGGCGTAGGTCGTCGTAGTGCCCGCAGCATCCAGTACGGAGATGGCATTCCCTCGGGCATCCCGGGAGTAGGTGGTCGTCCCGGCCCCTGCCACGGAGACGCTCGAGAGCTGCCCCGTGGGGGCGTCGTAGGTCCTCGTCTCGGTCCGCTCGAGCTGGGTGACGGTCGTGACTCGGCCATACGGGTCGACGCCGAGGGTGACGCTGGAGGTCCCGGGCTGCGCGATCGACACAGGGTCTCCCCTGCCGTTCCTGACGACGGTCGTGACGGAGCCGTCGGGCGCCGTGATGCGGCCCGGGAAGCCGTGAGCCTCGTACTGGTCCATCGTCGTCACCAGCTCTGGCGGTGTCTGCTGCCCGGGCAGCGCGATCGCCTTTCGACGCTGCTCCAGGAGATTGAACTGCCCTCTCCGGTCGATTCTCCGGGTATCGTACGAGAACGTGGTCGTCTGGCCGCCGGGGACCTGTACCGAGGCGAGGAGGCCGTCCGCCTTGGTCGAGCCGTCGGGCCCCGGGCCGCCGGTGTAGGTGTAGACGGTGGCGTTTCCGAGAGGGTCCTTCACCGACGTGACGTGACCGTCAGCATCGTGGCTGAAGGCGGTCACGGCGGAGAGGGGATCGGTGACGACGGTCTTCCCTGTGACGGTGTCGATCGAGAGCTGCGTCGTCCCGTCGATCGTGGTGGCTCTCCCGGCGACTCCCGGCCGGGCCGGGTCCCATCCGATCCGGAGCGGGACCGCGCCATTCCCGTCGGTGATCGTCTCGATCTGGGGGGCGAGCTTCAGGAGGCTTGCGACGTCCGACTGCGCGGTCGCAAGGGTGTAGCTCCAGCTCGTTCCGGGCTGGGTCGAAGCGGCCAGCCCGAGCCGCCTCGGGGCGGCAGAGTCGGGAGATGGCTCCTGGACCGATGACAGACGCCCCAGGTCGTCGTAGCCGTAAGTGACGGCCCGCTGGTCGAAGTCGGTCAGGGCACTGACCCTGCCGGCTCCGTCATAGGAGAGCTCGTACCGTCGTCCGAGGTCATCTTCGACCGCCACGAGGCGCCCGGTCCCGTCACGAACGAAGAGGTGCCGGTTCCCGTCGGATCCGTCGGCCTTCGTCACGTGCCGGTCCTGGAATATCGTCTTCCGTCCCCACGCATCGAACACGGTCGTCGAGCCATCGGGGCTCTCCAGGTAGAAGCGGCCATCGTTGCCGGCCGTCAGGGTGCTCGCGAAACCCGCCGGGGAATCGTACCTGGAGGAGGCGGTCTGCCAGACGAAGGTGAGGCGCCTGGCGCTGCCGTCGAACCAGTCGACCTCGCCGGCCTCGTGGATCTCTCCATCCGCTCCCCTGGCCGGCCGGAGACGGAGCCTCTCGAAGAGCGACGAGTCGACATTCCGGCCGAGAGGGCCGTCGTGCATCGCCTGGCTCGAGTAAGTCCGGTCGACGGCGAACGCCAGCCCTCTCCCGGGAACCGCGAGGTCGACTCCCGATTCGCTGTATTCGCCCGAGTGAGTGGAGATGCCGGACACCGTATTCCCGGAGAGGACCGGGCGCTGGCGCAGGGAAGGCGTCAGATCGCCTCGAATCGACGAGAGGCTGATCCCCGAGGCCCGGAGGTCGACGTCGGTCAGGTACGGGAGCTTCGCCTTCACCGACTCCGCCAGGGCGATCCGGA
>CAIMWE010000246.1 GCA_903845115.1 uncultured Acidobacteriota bacterium
CCCAGCCGGTGCTCAGGTACATGCGCGAGAGGGCCGGGCGGTCAGGCGGAAGGGGCCCGCAGGACGGCGAGGAGGACGTCGGGCCGGAACGGTTTGGCAAGGAAGTCGTCCATCCCGGCCTCGAAGCACAGCTCCCGGTCCGAGCCGTACGCGTTTCCCGTCACGGCCACGATCCGGACGTGCCCGCCGGCCGACCGTTCCCCTTCTCGAATGCGCCGGGTCGCCTCGATCCCGTCCATGTCCGGCATCTGCATGTCCATCAGGACCACGTCGAAAGCCCGCTCCGACAGCGCGGCGAGCGCCTCGACGCCGGTTGCGACGACGCGGACCTCATGCCCGGCCTTCCCGAGGACGACGGAGAGGATCTTCTGGTTCACCGGGTTGTCCTCCGCGACGAGCACGGAGAGAGGACACCTCTCCCGGTCGGGCCCGCTCTGAGACGGCGGGGGCGGGGGCGCCGGTGGGTCGTGGACCTCGACGGGGATGTCGAACCAGAACGTCGAGCCCGCGCCGGGGGCGCTGGAGAGCCCGAGGTCGCCCCCCATCATCTGGATCAGGCGCCGGGAGATGGCGAGGCCCAGTCCCGTGCCGCCGTACTTCCGCGTGATCGACCCGTCGCTCTGGGTGAAGGCCTCGAAGACGAGGTCGTGCTTTTCCGCCGCGATCCCGATCCCCGTGTCCGCGACGGCGAAGCAGAGGCTGCGGCGGTCGCCGACGCCCTGCACGGAGAGGCGGAGGGAGACGCTCCCCGCCTCGGTGAACTTCACGGCGTTCGCGACCAGGTTCACGAGGACCTGGCGCACCCGTACCGGGTCCCCGACGACCGCCGGGGGGACGACCCGCTCCACCTCCACATCCAGCCGAAGCCCCTTCTCGGTGCAGTGCGGCCGGAAGAGCCGGGCGGTCTCCTCGGCCAGCTTCCGCGGCGAGAAGGGCTCCCGCGCGAACTCCATCCGCCCCGCCTCGATCCTGGAGAAGTCGAGGAGGTCGTTGAGGAGGGCCAGGAGGTTCTCGGCGGAGGAACGGGCTACGGAGACGCACTCCCTCTGCTCCTCGTCGAGGTCGGTGTCCTGCAGGATCCCGAGCATCCCCAGGACGCCGTTCATCGGCGTCCGGATCTCGTGGCTGACGGCGGCCAGGAACTCGCTCTTGGCGCGGTTCGCCGCCTCGGCGGCCTCCTTGCTCGCAGTGGTCGCCCGCAGACGCTCGAGCGCTTCCGAGGTGCGGATCGCCTCGGCGAGGAGCCGTTCGTTCGCGGCGATCAGCTCGTCCGAGCTGATCTCGAGCCCCCGGTGCATTAGGGCGCTCTCGCGCTCGCGCTGGTCGTAGGTCTCGCTGACCCTCTCGAGGAACGCCTCGACGCTCTTCCACCCGCCGTCCCCGGCGGGATCCCGCCGCCCCGGAGGCACCACGATGGAGCGGAGGGAGTCCAGGTCCTCGACGCCGAACGCCCGACGCATCTGGCGCTGGAGCAGACGGTTGGGCGGCGGGCTCAGGAGCCGTCCTCCGTGAGACAGGTGACCGTCATGGTCTGGTTGTGGAGCCGGCAGAGGCCCTCCCGCCCGGGGCCGATCTCCCCGTTCGAATAGAAACCCGTGAGGGTCCAGCCGGCCCCCAGGACCGAACCGACCGCCTCGACCTCCTCCTCGACGGCGTCCCCGAAGACGAGCTTTCGGCCGACGCAGCTGAAGAGGAGGGCCAGGGAATCCCCTCTCCGGCTCCCCGCCGGCCGCGCAGACCGCGCCGCCACCTCGGCTCCGTCCACGAGCGCATCCGTCCCCGCGTGCATCAGCCGGAGATAGCCCCCCTCCGCCACGTCGCCCGCCAGGGTGATGCTGCCGCTGGCGTCGTCCACGCCCAGCAATGTCCTCGTCACGCCGGTGTCGGACCGGTCGGCGTTCAGGATCGCGAGGGGGAACAGGAGGCCCGACGAGGGGAGGTCCTTCGCGTAGTCGCCGAGGTACCGGCGGTAGACTTGGAGTGCCGGCTCGCCGTCCAGCTCGATCAGGACGTTCCCTTCGGCCCTCGTCGCCCGGCGGGCGGCCCCGAAGGGCTTCCACCCCCCGGCCGAGCCGCTGCTGACCGACGGCCCGCCCGGGCCGAAGCCGATCGCAGCGATTAGGCTGCTCGAGGCGGCCCCTTCCGCCAGGACCCACGTCCGGCGGAACGCTCCGCCGTCCCCCGCGAGCGCTCCGGAGATCGTGACGTCCGGACCCAGGGACTCCGCGAGGCCCGCGATCAGCGCGCTCCCGTTGATGTCGACCCCCTGCCCGAGGACGATCACCGCCGCCGCGGGTCCCAGGCCTGCCGCCAGCCGGGCTCCGGCCGCCCGCGAGTCCTTCGCCCCCGCGATCTCCGTCGTGGCGACGGAGAGGTCCGGGCGCGCGAAGGAGATCGCGGTGACGACGAGCGTCCCGTCGCCGACCCCGCCCGACGAGATCTCCCCCGCCGTGCTGCACCCCAGGCGGCGCGCGAGCGGGAACGAGCGGGCCAGGAACGGCGGCAGGCCCGGGTCCTCGAAGTGCCGCACCGCCCCGAAGGCGAGCACGAGCTGAGGCTCGATCGAGACAAGGGGCGCGAGGGCTGCATCGTCCATCCAGCCCAGGACAGCCTGGCGGATTCGCATGCGTGAAGGATATCCCCACACCCCACCCCACCGTTATCGCGGGTACAGCAGGGATTCCCGGCCTTCCCTGTGCAGCGGTGGAAGGACGGATGGCGCCCTCCACGACGTCGGCTCCGCGGAGGACCTCGAACGCCTCGTGATGGAACTGCTGAAGGGGCGACGCCCGCTTACCGGCGGCAGAAGGAAGCCCTCCCGATCGAGAAGGCCCAGAAGAAGGGGATCGAGATCGCCGGCGCGCTCGACAGACCTGAGGGCTCCTCCCCTAAGGTCGCAGCAGCGTCAGCAGGCTCCTTGCCGGGATCGCGTCGTGAAGAGTCATCAGAGGCACTCCCTGGACCTTCTCCTCGGGATGAGAGGCCTCGTTCGACGAGCCCGGCTTCGAGGCCTCGTCGAACAACGACCGAATCGTCGCCACGTGCCCCATGACGTTCCCGGCCGAGTCGAAAACTGCTGCCCCGCTGCTGCCGGGACCCCAGTCGCAGCTCACGTTCATGCGCGACCCGGCCGCATCTCCGGGAGTACCCCGGACTCCCTCGTCATCCCGCTCGTGAAGCCGGTTCACGATGCCCGCGCTGAAGTAGCCGCTCTGCTTCAGGGGGTCGCTGAAGCAGAACGCGGCGTCGCCGGCCTCCGCCGCGGGATTCAGGGCGAGCGGGACGAGGCTCCCCCCGGTCACGTGCATCACGACGGCGTCCATCCGCTCGCTGGCAGCCAGGACGCCGGTGACGGGGACAAAATTCCCCGCCCCGTCCACGACGACGGCAAAGGCGGAGCCCCCCGGGGAGGGCGGGTTCATCACGTGCCAAGCCGTGACGACGGTCTCCCTGGCGACGGCGTAGGCGCCGCCCAGCTTCAGGTGCCACTGGCCGCACTTCGGGCATCGGTAGTACCAACCGGCCCGGAGGTATCCCTCGCGCGCGACACGCGCCACGGCGCGGCCCGTCAGCTCCCTCGTCGCCGGGGTCAGGAGCGTCACGGGGCGCGGAAGGGGGACCCTTCGCCACTCCAGGAATTGCGCGGACGTCGGCAGCTTCCCCGCCCTCGCCGCCGCCTCGGCCCTGGCCAGGAGCGGGTCGGTCGGCGCCGGCGCCGTCGCGGTGGCCACGGTGGCCTTGCGATTGCCCCACGCGATCGAGTTGGGCGACGCCGGCGCGGGTGCGGTGCCGCGTCCGGCGTCGGCGGCCGCCTGGCGCGGAGCGACCGGAGGCGCCGCGGCGCCCGCGGCCGGGGACGCCCCCAGCGCCTTCTCGACGGCCGTCCTCAGCGCCGGTCCGCGCACGGCGTTGTCCGCGGCGATGACGAGCCCCGTGGCGCGGTCGACCAGGTATCCCTGGGGAATCCCGTGGATGTTGTACGCCTTCGCGAGATCGCCGTCCCACTCCTTGCCGTCGAGAATCTGCGGCCAGGCGATCCCGTTCTCCCTCGTGAAGCTCGCTAGCTTCTCGGCCGCGTTCGCCTTGTCGAGGCTGATGCCGATCACCTCGAATCCCCGGGAACGATACGTGTCGTAGACGCTCTTCAGGTTCGGCAGCTCGGCCCGGCAGGGGCCGCACCACGTCGCCCAGAAGTCGAGGAGGACGACTCTCGCCTTGACGTCGCCGGGGAAGCGGATCGTCTGCCCCGTCGTCGTCCTCGCCTCGAACGGCACCGGCGGCCCTCCCACCTTGAGCACCGCGCCCGGCTTCGTCTCGGCGACGGTCCGGGCCGACTTGACGATCCTGGCGCCGGCCCCGCTCGCGGTGAGGCCGGCGATCTCGTACGTCGTGCCGCCGACGTTGAACGGCCTGCGGACGTCGAAGCGCTCGCCGCGCGAGTCGAGCTTGCCGTCCCCGTTGAGGTCGAGGAGGAGGGAGACTCCGGAGCCCTTCTCGGAGTCGCTCCCGCGAAAGTCGCCCGTCGAGAGCTCGTCGTCCAGCATGGCCCTGTAGCTCTTGTCTCCGAGGACCGCCTCGCCCTGGTATCCCCACTGCCTGTAGCAGAAGACCGACGGCCTCGTGTCGCCGCGCATGGCCGTGCCGAGGCGATAGAGGGCCATCTCCAGGGCCAGGATCTGGCCGCGGTAGCTCACCTGGAGCGTCGCCGTTCCCCGGTACGTCGTCTTGCTCCCCGGCCGGGTGCTGCCCACCCACGACACCGGCGGGTCGTCCGTCAGGTCCCCGTTGCCGTTGGCGTCCACCCAGAGCTGCTGGTCGCGATCCTCCAGGTCGTCGATCAGGACGGTGTAGGACGTCCGCGCCTCTTTCGGGCCGACGACGAGCTGACCCCACAGCGGACTCTTCACTCCGGCGGGGACCGCCCGGATCCCCTGCGGCCGGCCGGCGGTGAGCGGGACGTGCTGCGGCATGTACGAGTCGAACCTCGCGCGGCTCCCCACCCACTCGAGCTTCAGCTCCTGCGCGGAGGCGGACGTGCCCCGGAGGAAGAGCACGAGAAGAAGGAGGGCCGCAAACCCCGCCCCACCGGCCGCTTTCCGGGCTCCCGGAGCGGCTCTCCGGAGAGTTCCCGGCTCCAGCCTCCACTCGTTCATGCACTCGCTCTCCGCGTTTACTCTACGCCCCCGTCACCGCGCGGCCGCGTGAGATTGCTCACGGCGCCGCTGACCGGAATTCCAGGGATGCGGCGCCGGCCGGGCCATCCGTTCCATAATTCGCCAACATCGCCATGAGCCTCTCTACCGGCGCGCGCCTCGGCCCGTACGAGATCCTCTCGCCTATCGGTGCGGGCGGGATGGGAGAGGTCTACAGGGCGAGGGACACCCGTCTCGACCGCGACGTCGCGCTGAAGGCGCTCCCCGCAGGGCTCGTCGCCGACGCCGACCGCCTCGCCCGCTTCTCCCGCGAGGCCAAGATGCTCGCCCAGCTCAGCCACCCCGGCATCGCTGCCGTTTACGCGGTCGAGGAGATCGACGGTCAGCGCTTCCTCGCCATGGAGCTGGCGGACGGCGTGGACCTCTCCGAGAGGATCCGGCGCGGCCCGATCCCGGTCGACGAGGCGATCGCGATCGCCAGGCAGATCGCCGAGGCGCTGGAGGAAGCTCACGAGAAAGGGATCGTCCACCGCGACCTGAAGCCCGCCAACATCAAGGTCTCCGAGGGGGGCAGGGTGAAGCTCCTCGACTTCGGCCTGGCGAAGGCCTGGACGGGTGAGCCTGGCCCCGACTCCGACGCCACCCGCTCCCCCACGCTCACGGGACTGGGGACGGCAGCCGGCATGATCCTCGGGACGGCGGCCTACATGTCCCCCGAACAGGCGCGTGGAAAGCCGGTCGACAAGCGGGCCGACATCTGGGCCTTCGGCGTCGTCCTCTACGAGATGCTCACGGGGAAGCGCCTCTTCGACGGAGAGACCGTCACCGACGTCCTGGCGGCTGTGCTGAAGACCGAGCCCGACTGGGGCGCCCTTCCCTCCACGACGCCC
>CAIMWE010000247.1 GCA_903845115.1 uncultured Acidobacteriota bacterium
CGACACGAAGAACGACGGCGGCGTGTCGCTCGTCGTCGGGAACTTCTCCAACGAGATGTGGTCGTTCTGGAGCGCCGGCCCGAAGGGGGACTTCTTCGCCGACGAGTCGGTCATCGCCGGGGTCGGCCGGACCTCCCTCCTTCCGCTCACCTTCGGCGTGCAGTTCGCTGACTTCGACCTGGACGGCATCCTCGACCTCGTCGGCGTGAACGGGCACGTCGAGACCTCGGTCCAGGACGTCCAGCCGACCGTGACGTACCGGCAGGCGCCGCTCCTCTTCCGCGGCACGGGCAGCGGGAAGTTCGCGGACGTGACCGCCCAGGCCGGGGCGTCCTTCGCCGTCCCGATCGTCGGGCGGGGCCTGGCGGTCGCGGACCTGGACGGCGACGGCAAGCCGGACCTCGTCGTGACGGAAGAGGGCGGCCCGGCGCGGATCTTCCGCAACGTCACCGACTCGAAGAACTGGGCGGTCGTCCTCCAGCTGCGATGCCCCGGAAAGAACCGGCTCGCGGTCGGCACCCGCGTGACGTCAACCGTCGGAGCCCGCACCAGGGTCGACGAGGTGTCCGGCGGCGACGGCTACCTCTCCGTTTCCGAACGCTCGATCTCGGTCGGCCTCGGGACGGCGGCGAAGCTCGACAGGGTCGTCGTCCGCTGGCCGGATGGGCAGACCGCCGAGGCGAAGGACCTGGCGCCGGGGAGGTACCTCTGGACGGAAGGGGGAGCCCCGGCGGTTAGCGAACGGAAATAGACCCGCCGCAAGACGGCCGACAGGAGACTCCCATGATCGAGCTGATGAGCGTCCTCCCGGTCCTGCGCGTCACCGACCTCGACCAGTCCGTCGAGTTCTACGGTCAGGTCCTGGGCTTCGAGGTGGTCTGGCGCGCGCCGATCGACGCGGGCGGCGAGAACGCCATGGTCCGATCCGGCGGGGTCGACCTGCTCCTCTCCACGGCCGCTGACCTGGGCGACACGCCGGCCTTCACCGGGACGCTCTACTTCTCGGCGAGCGGGACGGCGGAGCTCTTCGAGGCGATCAAGGAGTCGGTCGACATCGCCTGGCCGCTCACGCAGATGGCCGACGGGACCTCCGAGTTCGGCCTCAGGGACCCGGACGGCTACACCCTCGCGGTGACGGAGATCCCGGCGGTGGCGGCTCCGCCGCCGCCCGTCTAACTGGAGTGAATCAGAGCCGCTCCCAGAACTCCTCGTCATTCTCGACGGAGGCGAGGACGTGCCGCTCGTCGGGAGAGCCCTTCTCCTCCCCGCCCAGCGGGACGAAGCGGCGGCCGGTGGCGTCGAGCCCCTTCACGTGCCCCGAGGCGATGTCGTAGACCCAGCCGTACAGCTCCAGCTCGTTCCGCTCGACGAGCGGCCGGACGAACGGGAAGGTGAGGATGTTCCGGACCTGGGCGATGACGTTGTAGTCGACGACCAGGTCGAGGACGTCGTCGTCGGCGGCGTCGGGATGGGCCTCCGCGACGGCCCGCCGCGCCGGTTCCGCGTAGGTGACCCACTGGCGGACGGCGGGCATCCCGTCCAGCTTCTCGGGGTGGAGGATCCCCTTCATCGCCCCGCAGTTCGAGTGGCCGCAGACGATCACGTCCCGGATCCCCAGCGCGACGATGGCGTACTCGAGCGAGGCGGTCGTCCCGCCGTAGGCCGACCCGGCGGGCGGAATGATGTTCCCGGCGTTCCGGATGATGAAGAGGTCTCCCGGCTCGGCCTGGACCAGCAGGTTCGGCACGACGCGCGAGTCGGAGCAGGCGATGAAGACCGCCTGCGGCGTCTGGTTCTTCGCGAGGCGCTCGAAGAGCTCCTTATGACGGGGATAGGCGATCTTCTGGAAGAGGGTGAGGCCGTCGAAGATGTTCTTCATGCGCGCCCATTCTCCACCGCGGGCCGCCCCCGCTCCCCTTGATACAGTGGTTCTACGCTATACTGTCGCGTCGGAGGGTCTGGCAAGGGAACCAATGCCGTGGACGCGGCGCCCCGCGATCCTCGAGAAAGGCGGTCACGGTCTCGCATGAACGCACGCGCGAACAGGTCCCCGACGGTCTTTGTCGTCGACGACGACCCGGACATCCGGGCGGCGGTGGCCCTCCTGATGAAGTCGGTGAAGCTCCCTGTCCGCACGTTCGCCGGAGCCGGCGAGTTCCTCTCGAAGTGGGATCCCGGAGACGCAGGCTGCCTCGTTCTCGACGTCCGGATGCCGGGGATGAGCGGGCTCGAGCTGCAGAACGTCCTGCATGACCGGGGCGAGGAGATCCCCGTCGTCTTCCTGAGCGGACACGGGGACATCCCGATGGCCCTTCGCGCGGTCCGTTCCGGGGCGGTCGACTTCATCGAGAAGCCGTTCCGGGATCAGCCCCTCATCGACGCCGTCCACGAGGCGCTGGCCCTGGACGAGGCCCGGCGGGAGGAAAAGGGCGAGCGAGAGGGCCTGCTCGGCCGCGTCGGCGCGCTCACCCCCCGCGAGCGTCAGGTGGCCGAGCTGGTCGCCTCGGGACGCAGCAGCCCGGAGATCGCAAAGGCCCTGAAGCTCAGCTCCCGGACGGTCGAGATGCACCGCGCCAGGGCAATGAAGCGGCTCGGCGTGGAGGGGGTCGTCGAGATGACCCGACTCATCCTCGAGGCGCGCCGCGCTTCCGGGTCCAGGTCGCCCGCCCCCGTCCCGCCTTCGCCGAAGAGGAAGCCCGGCCGGAGGGGAGCTCGAGGGTGAAGCGGGCTCGGCGTGGACGGCGTCGTCGAGCTGCCCCAACTCATCTCCGCTTCCGTTCCACGGCGATCTCGTCTCGCCTGGCCGATCTGAAGTAGAGGGGAGCTTGCCCTCCTCCGCGGGAGCCCGTACGCTTCCCCGCGGTGCTCCCTCCGGAGGATGAGATGACGGAACGGATGGTCCAGCAGTTCATGGAGATGGTGCGGATCGACTCGGAGTCGGGGAACGAGGCCCGCTTCCTGGATTACCTCCTCCGGGAGGTCAGGGCCCTGGGCGCCGACGCCGCCCTCGACGGCTACGGGAACCTGATCGCGGCGTTCCCGGCCCTTGGGAGCGCCGCCCCGGAGCCGATCCTGATCTCTTGCCACGGCGACACGGTGAAGCCGGGCGTTGGAATCGAGCCCGTCATGGGCGACGACGGCGTGATTCGATCCGCGGGCGACACGATCCTGGGAGCCGACGACAAGGCGGGGATCGCCGAGGTCCTCGAGGCGCTCCGGAGGGCACCCGTCCGGCCCCCGGTGGAATTCGCGGTGAGCCGGCAGGAGGAGGTCGGCCTGCTGGGGGTCCGCGCGATGGACTTCTCGCGGATCGCGGCGCGGCGCGGGTTCCTCATGGACAACGACACGCTCGAGACGATCGTGATCGGCGGGCCGACCTACGTGGCCCTCGACGTCACGGTCAAGGGCCGCTCCTCCCACGCGGGGATGGAGCCGGAGAAGGGGATCAACGCGATCCGCGCGGCAGCCGAGGCGATCGGGGCGCTCAAGCTCGGGCGGCTCGACCACGAGACCACCGCGAACGTCGGCGTGATCAACGGCGGCCTGATCCGGAACGGGGTCCCGGCCGAGTGCTCCTTCCTGGCCGAGTGCCGCTCCGGCGACCATGCGAAGGCGATGTCCCTGGCCGACGAGATGGTCCGGACGATCCGGGCGAAGGTCGAGGCGAGCGGAGCGACGGCGGAGATCGTCGTGGACGAGAAGTGCCGGGCGGTGAGGATTCCCGAAGACGCCTGGTCGGTCCGGATCGCGCGGCAGGCGCTCGCGACCGTCGGCGTCGACGCGAGGCCGGTCTTCATCACCGGCTTCACGGACGCCTCGGTCTACAACAACCAGGGAATCGAGATGGCCGTCGTCGGGATCGGGGCGCAGGACGAGCACTCCACGGAGGAGTGCGTCGCGGTGGCGGACATGGAGCGGGCCGTCCAGATGCTGGTCGAGATCTTCCGCCTGACCGCGGCGTAGAACCTCCGTCCGGAAGCGGGCGCCCGGCCCGGCCATGAACGGGGCTAGGCCGATTCCCAGAGCGCGCGGACCGGGACCGCATGGAGCCCTTCGCCGAAGCTCGCGGTCGTCTCGCCATCGTAGAGGACGACCCCGCCGGCGAAGCTCTTGCCCGACGCGTCCCTCAATCTCTTGAGGCCGCGGAAGTCGGCGGAGGTCACCGTCGCCCCCGCCTTCACCTCGATTCCGGCGACTTCCCGGGCTCCCCGCTCGAGCACGATGTCCACTTCCGCGCCGTCCTTGTCGCGGAAGTGGAAGAACGAGATCGGTTCGTCTCGCCAGCTGGCCTGTCGGCTCAGCTCCTGGAAGACGAACGTCTCGAGGAGCTGACCGAGAAGCGGCCGATCGGCCCAGAGCGCCCTGCCGTCCAGCCCCAGCAAGGCACAGGCGAGGCCGGTGTCACCGGCGTGGATCTTCGGCGTCTTGACCAGACGGCTGAGGCGGTTGCTGTGCCACGGAGGGAGCGTCTCGACCAGGAAGAGCCGCTCGAGCAGCGAGACGTAATCGCGGATCGTCGGTCGGCTGAGCTGGAAGGGAGAGGCCAGGTCGGTCACGTTCAGGAGCCGGGCTGTCTGCGACGCCACCAGGGCGAGGAGCCGGGGTAAGGCGTCGAGCGAGGCGATCCTGGCAAGCGTGCGCACGTCGCGCTGGACGAGCGCTTCCAGGTAGTCGCGGTACCAGATGGACCGGCGCCGGGGAGTCGGTCGTGCGAGCGCCGCTGGATACCCCCCGGCCGCGATTCGCTCCGCGAGCCGGGAGCCCAGGCGCTCGGTTCGCGCCGTCTTGAATCGGCCGCGGAAGAGGGCATCGAGAAAGGCCGGAGCCGTCCGTTCGAGCTCGCACTGTGCCAGCGGGTGGAGGCGGAGGATCTCCATGCGGCCGGCGAGGGAGTCGGAGAGTCTCGGCACCAGGAGCACGTTCGCTGAACCGGTCAGGATGAACCGGCCGGCCACGCGCCGTCGATCCACGGCCGACTTCAGCGCGGCGAACAGCCCGGGGACCTTCTGGACCTCGTCGAGGCATGCCCTCTCGGGAAGGTCGGCCACGAAGCCCGCCGGGTCCGCTTCTGCGGCGCCCCGCACGACGTCGTCGTCGAAGCTGAAGTAGGCGTGGTGCGTCCGCTCGCCCACGGCTCGAGCGAGGGTGGTCTTGCCGCACTGCCGGGGTCCGTGGATGAGGACCACGGGCGAATCCTCGAGCGCCTCCATGAGCTGGCGTTCGGCACCGCGGAGGTAGGTGAGGGTCTCGCTCATCGGCTGATCGTAACTTATGAGAGCGGCCATTCGAAACGTTTTTGGTCGGCCAATCGAAAGGATGTGGGGTAGCCAATCGAAAAACTGTGGCTCGGGCAATTGAAAGGCAGGGGTCGGGCCGATGGGAAGGAGGAGGTTCCGTCCGGCCGCGGCGGGGCGGAACGGTGTGGGGATTCCGTCGTCGGGCGGACCCGGGTCACCCTCGACGCGCGCCGGGGCCCTGGGGACGAGGCGCCCGCCCCGGAGCGCGTTTCCCGGAAGCGGGTCGGCCGGAGGGGAGATCGAGGGTGAACCGGGCGCCCCGGCCCGGTTCGCCGGGATCGCAGACGAGCCGCCCCCCGTGGGCCTCGGCGATCGTCCGGCAGATCCTGAGGCCGAGCCCGGTGCCGGTCGGCTTCGTCGTGAAATAGGGCTGGAAGATTCGCTCCCGGACCTCCGCAGAAATTCCCGGTCCGGTGTCCTCGACCACGATGGAGGTCCTCGGGCGGCCGGAGAGGACCTTCAGCGAGACGCGCCGCCGCGTCGCGTCGGTCGGGCCGATCGCCTCGACGGCGTTCCGGACCAGGTTCACGAGCACCTGCTCGATCTGGCCCCGGTCGGCGATGACGGTGACGGGGCGGGGCGAGGCGTCGACGTCGATGGCGACGTCGGACCGCTCGGCCTCGGGGCGGAGGAGGTCGCCGACCTCGCGGGCCAGGGTCCGGAGGTCGAAGCCCTGGTCCGCGCCGGGCGCGCTCCGGACCAGCTGCCGCATCGACCGGACGATGTCGGCGGCTCGTTCCGCCAGATGAACGCTCCTCTCGAGCGCCTGCCGCGCCTCCGTGTCGACCGGCCTCCCCTCGGCGAGGAGCCGGAGCGCCGCCTGGACGTTTCCGCTGAGCGCCGTGAGCGGCTGGCTCAGCTCGTGGGCCAGTCCGGTGGCGAACTCGGCGAGGGTCGCGCGGAGGAGGGCATGACGGACGGAGGCCTCGCGGGAATGGCGGTCCCGGTCGATCGCCACGGGCTCCGTGACGTCGCGGAACGTCCCGACGACCCGGACCGGCCGGCCCCCGGAATCCCGTTCCACCACCATCCCGTCCGACCGAACGTAGAGCCATCCCCTCTCGAACCGCCGCCGGTAGTACTGGGAGAAGCGGTCGGTCTCGCCCCGGAGGGCGCGCTCGACGGCGCCCGCGGCCATCGGCAGGTCCTCGGGGTGAGCCACATCGAACCACTCGTCGGCTCTGGTCTCATGGAAGACGAGCTTCCTGTCGGGAGCCTTCGCGAGCGGCTGGGAGTAGACGACCCTGCCCGAAGGGAGGTGCCAGTCGAAGAGTCCGAGGTCGTGCAGGTCGATCGCCGCGAGGAGCCTGACGAGGAGTCCCTGCTCGAGCGCCGGACCGGAGGCCGGTCCCGGGAGGGGCGAGGCCAGAGGCGACCAGGTCCGCGGGATCTCGGGGGGGCGTCGCCGCCCGCCGGACGAGGGAGGAGACGCTGGCGGGCGGTTTCGACGTGCCATCGTCCCTCGATCGTAACGCTCCAGGAGGCCTGGACGTTTTCCCCGGGGTCGGGCCGGAACATGGTAGACATACGGCATGACCGTGGCCGCCGATCCGAGGCGCCCCGCATGACGTCCTCCCGGGTGGTCCGGTACCGGGAGTTCCGCGGAGACGACGGCGTCGACGTCGACGCCGAGGTGATCGACGAGGCGTCGGTTGCGCTGACGGTCAACGGGACGCGATGGTTCTCCTTCCTCTGCACGCCGCTCGACCTGGAGGCGCTGGCGGTCGGCTTCCTCTACAACGAGGGGGTGGTCTCGTCGCGCGCGGAGGTGGTGTCGGTCCACGTCTGCGACCGGAAGGAGGTCGTCGACGTCTGCCTCGACCGTCCCGTCCCCCGCCCCGCGAGCTGGCAGCGGACCTCCGGGTGCGGGGGCGGGGTGACGCTCGGAGAGCCGGACTCGGAGCCGCCGGGTCCGCCGCCCGGCGTCGCGGCCCCCGGGCCGCTCTTCTTCACGGCGACGGAGGTCAGCCGCCTCGCCACGGCGCTCCTCGACTCGCAGGAGATCTACGGCGCGACCGGCGGAGTCCACATGTCGGCCCTCTCCGACGGGGAGCGCCTCGTCGTCTCCGCCGAGGACATCGGCCGGCACAACACGCTCGACAAGATCGCGGGACGCTGCCTCCTCGAGGGGATCGGAGCGGCGCGCCGCGCGATCGTGACCACCGGCCGCGTCAGCTCGGAGATGATCCAGAAGGCCCGGCGGATCGGGGTCCCGCTCGTCGTCTCCCGGACCTCCCCGACGGCCCGCTCGATCGACCTCGCCGAGCGCTGGGGCCTCACCCTCGTTGGCTATGCCCGCCGCGACCGTTTCGTCGCCTACGCGCACCCCGAACGGATCGTCTCCGACCCCCGGTAGCGCGCGTCCGAGGTCCCCCTTCGGGCGGACGCTCGCCCCGAACCGGTGGGGCCTCATGTTCCGGTTCGTCGAGAGCTCGATCATCGTCATCCCCTGGGCCCACTGCCCCTCCAGCCAGAGACCCGGCACGCCGACGGCGCGGCTCCGCTTCACGCGGGGGGCGACGACGCGGAGCTCCTCGCGCGTGAGGCGGCTCCCGTCGGGTAGGGGGTAGCCCGCCTTCGAGTAGGGGACCCCGATGAGGGAGAGTGACGCGTCGAGCGCCCGGCCGTCGGTGTAGCCGACGATGACGGCCGGGCCGGGCTTGACTCCGATTCCCCAGATGACCACAATGACCACATGAAGAGGGCGCCCGCCTCCTCCGTCGGCTCCCGGGAGCTGAAGACCCGCCTCGGGTCGTATCTGCGGAAGGTGCGGGGCGGGGCGACGATCCTCGTGACGGACCGGGGAGAGCCCGTGGCGGAGCTGCGGCCGATCGCCCGCGGGGGGACGGCGCTCGACGAGAAGCTGGCGCGGCTGGCGGCGATGGGGCTCCTCGCCTGGAGCGGGAAGGCCGAGCGCCTCGGGAATGTCGCGCCGCTGCGGTCGACCGGCCGGTCGATCTCGAAGGCCCTCGACGAGGAGCGCGAGGACCGCTTCTGATCTCGTTCCTCGACGCCAGCGCCCTCGTGAAGCGGTACGTGACGGAGCCGGGCCGGCGGGAGGTCCTGGCGGCTCTCCGGAAGGGACCGGTCGCGGTCTGCCGGACCTCGGAGGCGGAGATCGTCTCGGCCCTTGCCCGGCGCGCGAGGGAGGGGTCGTTCGGACCCGGCGCGCTCGAGCGGACGGTCCAAGCGGTGAGGCGCGACCTCCTCTCGCTCGTCGTCGTGGAGGTGACGCCGGAAGTCGTGGATCGGAGCGTCGGGCTGCTCCTCCGCCACCCGCTGCGCGCCGCCGACGCGATCCAGCTCGCAGCGGCGCTCGACCTGCGGCACCAGCTGGGAGAGGAAATCCGCTTCCTCGCGTTCGACGAACGACTCCGCGCGGCGGCCCGGGCGGAGAGGCTGCCGGTCGGGGCGGGCTGAGGCCGTCTCGGGAGTTTGGGATCGGTCCTGTATGACGGAGCCGGAAGCGGGGGCGGGGTGGCGCTCGGAGAGCCGGACGCGGAGCCGCCGGGTCCGCCGGGTCCGCCGCCGCGCCGCGCGATCGTGACCACCGGCCGCGTCAGCTCGGAGATGATCCAGAAGGCCCGGCGCATCGGGGTCCCGCTCGTCGTCTCCCGGACCTCCCCGACGGCCCGCTCGATCGACCTCGCCGAGCGCTGGGGCCTCACCCTCGTCGGCTACGCCCGCCGCGACCGGTTCGTCGCCTACGCGCACCCCGAGCGGATCGTCCCCGACCCCCGGTAGCGCCCGTCCGAGGCCCTCCTCGAAGGAGAGCCGGCGGGCGAACCGGCTCGTCGGGACCGGGTCAGTAGAACCAGTAGAGCGACAGCTTGTAGGTCTGCCAGACGTGGGTCGGCCCGGGGAGCGTGTCCCTCAGGCCTGGACCGGGGACCAGGTACGACGCCAGCCCCTGGACGAACAGATTCGCGTTCACCATCCACTGCAGTGTCGGCGTGATCTCCTGCCCCAGGTGCGACGAGGCGTAGGTCGCGAGCGCCGGCTGCCCGCCCAGGTTGTTGAGGGTGTCGGCCCAGAAGTCGTAGCAGTCGACCGAGAGGTCGAGGCCCCCTTTCGGGCGGAGGCTCGCCTCGAACCGGTGGGTCCTGAGGTTCCGGTTCGTCGAGAGCTTGATCATCGTCATCCCCTGGGCCCAGTCCCGCTGGACGCCCCCCGTGAGGTTGTCGAAGCGCTCGTAGGTCGAGGTCGAGGGGTCGTCGCCGGTGACCACCGCGTACCGGTAGAGGAGCGCCGGCTTCCAGGGGGTCTTCTCGAAGGTGTACCCGGCCCAGAGGCCCCACCCGTCCGCCGACATGGAGTAGTTCGTGTTCCACTGGTGGGCCCACTCCCCCTCCAGCCAGAGGCCGGGCACTCCGAAGGCGCGGCTCCACTTCAGGCGGGGGTTGACGGAGCGGAGCCCCTCTCGCGCGAGGCGGCTCCCGTCGGGGAGGGGGTAGGCCCCCTTCGAGTGAGGGATCCCGATGAGGGAGAGCGACGCGTCGAGGGTCCGGCTGTCGGTGTAGGCGACGTTGACGCCGGCGTACTCGGTCCGGCTGTCCGAGGAGGGGAGCTCGTTCGCGCGTGCGAAGAAGGCCTGGAAGGAGAGGCGTCCGACCTGGTAGAGGGCGTCGACCACCAGGTCGTAGGCGTTCCGCGGGGAGAGGTCGGTCGCGGCCCGGTCGCCGCCGTTCGCCGCGCCCAGGACGTGGCCGATCTGGAAGTTCCGGTTCAGCGAGAACTTCTGGCGCCCCACGGTGAGCCGGAAGGAGCTGGACGAGGTGTGAGGCGCGATCAGGAGGCCGCCGTACCCGTCCTCCCACGCTCCGATCCCGCGGGAGCTCGTGGTGCTGTAGATGTCGGCCCCGAGCGTCCCCGACCAGACGTACGAACCGGTCCCGAAGAGGAAGAACGGCGAGTCGCCGAGCTGGAAGATCCCGCCGATTCCCAGCTCCATGCCGTACTCGAGGTGCGTCAGCGTCCCGGCCATGGCGGGGTCGGAGCCGAAGGCGCCGGGGTTCCCGAGGAACGCGTCGCGGTCGACGTAGGCGCCGGCCGAGGGGTTGACGATCAGCTTGACCATCCCCTGGTCGTCCTTCCAGAGGAGCGGGAGCTGGCCCAGCTGGCCTGTCCCGATCGCCCCTGCCGGGGGAGGCACCGGCTTCGGCTCGGCGCCGAGGAGCGTGACGAGGAGGACGACCGTCACCTCCCCGCCGGCGCCGATCGCGTAGAGGCGGACCTCGGCCTCCTTCACCCAGGGAAGCCTCTTCACGTGCGCCAGGGCGGCGTCGGCGTGGAATTGCTCGAAACTGCCGCCGGGCCGGAGGCCGAACTCCCTGGCGAGACGCTCCTTCGTCCTCTCGGTCTCCTGGGCGTCGGCAGGCGGGTTCCAGACGTGGACGTAAACGCGGGATGTGGGGGAGCCCTGCGCGAAGGAGGCCGGGATCCGGTTCCGGGCGTAGGCGTCGTTCGGGTCGGCCGACTCGGTCGTCTGGGCGGGCGACGGCGCGGCGAGGATCGCGGCGGCGAGGGCCGCGAGGAAGAGCGGAGCGGGGCGACGGAGGGGCATCGACATTCCCTACTTCTTGACGGGAGCCTGAGCGGGAACGGCCATGTCGGCCCGGTCGAGGTCGTGGGCGCTCCCGTGGCACGAGCAGCCGGCGGCTGGGGTGACGGCCCCGCTCGCGTGGGGCGACCCGTGGCAGTGGGCGCACGTCTGCTTCGCCCTGTGCTCCTTCTGGTGACAGAGGGCGCATCGGAGCGGCTTGTGGCGGCTCTTCGTCGCGGAGAGGAGGTCGAACGCCTTCTGGTGGCAGGCGCCGCACTCTTTCGACGGGACGTCCAGGCCGTACCGGACCTCGCGGGGGGCGTGCGCCCGGTGGCACCGACCGCAATCGGTCGCCTTCGTCTCCTTGACGTGACCGTCGTGGCAGGAGGCGCAGTCGGGCAGCTTGCCTTTCCCCTTGGCCGGATGCGCCTCGGCGTGGCAGTCGCCGCAAGCGAAGTCCTTGTGCTTTCCGCCGTGGGCCGCGACATCGTCCGCGGCCTGCTTGTGGCACTTCTCGCAGGCCTTGTAGGCGCCGGCGGGGGCCGCCCCGACCTGGTGTCCGGGTGCTGCGGCGAGTGCGGCGGCCAGCAGTCCCGATCCGATCGTTCCGATCCTCTTCATCCCTTCACCTCCGTGCGGCGCCCGTCCCGTCCTTGCGTTCTGGAATACCGTAAATATACTAATATACTTGGAAGCTTCTGCGGTACCCAGAAGCGGGCCGGATCCGGCGGAGGAGACCCGGCGAAACGGAGAGGCAGGAACGGCGACAGGCGCCCCGGGGGCGCCGGAAGGGACGGGACGAACGATGGCAGACGAAGAGACCCCCTCGGAGGGAACGATGGACCGTCGGAAGCTCCTCTCGGGTGCGGCCTCGCTCGGCGCGGTCGCCGCGCTCGGAGTCCCGTTCCGCCTCGACGGCGAGACGCTGGTGATCCCGAATTCCCAAGGGTTCCTCCTGGTCGACCTGAAGAAGTGCCAGGGGTGCTGCACCTGCATGATGGCGTGCGCGCTGGCCCACTCAGGCCAGGCGTCGTACTCCCTCTCGCGGATCCAGATCGTCCAGGACTCCTTCCTCGACTGGCCGAACGACATCTTCATGGCGGCCTGCCGGCAGTGCCAGGACGCCCCTTGCGTCCAGGTCTGCCCCACCGGCGCCAACCACGCCGAGCCGAAGTTCGGGAACGTCCGGATGGTCGATGCGGAGAAGTGCATCGGCTGCAAGCTCTGCATGGCCCGCTGCCCGTACGTTCCCGCGCGGCTCCAGTGGAACGCCCCGGCCCGGAAGTCGCAGAAGTGC
>CAIMWE010000248.1 GCA_903845115.1 uncultured Acidobacteriota bacterium
CACTCGATCCTGACCCAGTCCTACCCCCACTTCGAGCTCATCGTGGTCGACGATGGGTCGACGGACGGCTCCGCCGACCTCCTGCGCTCCCGGGCTGGCTGCGACGCACGCATCCGTCCGCTCTTTCTCCCGCACGGGGGGGTCGCGCGGGCGCTCAACGCCGGGATCGCCGTCGCGCGGGGCGACCTCGTGGCACGAATGGACGCCGACGACGTCGCCGTACCGGAGCGGTTCGCCCTGCAGCTGGACTGGATGGAGCGTCACCCCGTCGATCTTTGCGGCGGGTCCGTCCGGTCCTTCGGCACCTCGGATCGCCTGATCTGGTTTCCGGAAACGCACGAGGCGATCAGCTCGGAGCTCCTCTTCCGCCATTCGATCCTCCACCCGACCGTGCTCATGCGCGCCGACGTGGCGCGCGCCCACCCCTACGACGAGAGCGCCGAGCTCGAGGACTACGCGCAGTGGACGCGGCTCGCACCGCTCTACCGCCTGAGCAACCTCCCGGCGATCCTGCTCCGGCACCGCTGCCACCCCCGGCAGGTGCACCGGGTGATGGGCGCCAGGTTCCGGGAGGAGCGGCGCCGCTACGGGGAGCCGTACTTCTTCCGGATGTTCCCCGACGCCGCCCCGGCGGACTACGCCGTCCTCGCTCGGGTGGCCGACAAGGAACCGCTCGGGAGCCTGTCCCACCTCCGCCTCGCGGGAGGGTGGCTGGCCCGCCTCGCACAGGTGGACGAGCCATTTTTTCGCAGGCGGATGGCGGCACGCTGGCTTGCCACGTGCCGTCTCGCGGCGCCCCTCGGGCCCGGCGTCGTTCGCCTCTACCACGAGGCCCTCCCTGCGTTTGGCGTGGACGCGCCTCGGCAGGCACGCGGCCTGGCGCTGGCCTGTGCCCTCGGTCTCCGGCACGGCTCGCGCCTGGACACAATCCTCTTGCGCACCTGGCGCCGCTTCGGATCGCGGCAATCGCGGCGGTCAGCGTGAGGCTTCCGAACTTCTTCCTGATCGGCGCGCCAAAGGCGGGTACGACGGCGCTCCACTCCTGCCTCACACAGCATCCCGACGTCTTCATGAGCCGGGTGAAGGAGCCCCTCTACTTCGCCTTTCCGGAGGAGCCGCCCGTCCTCCCGGGACCCGGCGGGACCTACTGGCGACGGGCGGCCATCTGGCGACCCCGCGACTACGCGCGGCTTTTCGCCGGGGTGCGCGGCGAAAGCGCCGTGGGAGAGGCTTCTCCGCTCTACATCCGCTCCTCGGTCGCGGCCCACCGGATCCGGCGGAACATCCCCGGCAGCCGAGTGGTGGCCCTCCTCCGGCAGCCGGCCGAGCGCGCCTACTCGAGCTACATGTTCATGCGTCAGCACGGAATCGAGCCGGAGCCGACCTTCGCCCGCGCCCTGGAGGACGAGGAGAGGCGCCTGGGGGCCGGCTGGTTCTCCGGCCTCTTTCACCGGACGAACGGCCTCTACCACGCACAGCTCTCCACCTGGTACGACCTCTTCCCCCGAGAGCAGATCCGGGTCTACTTCCACGAGGAGTGGAGGGAGACCCCGGGCGAGGTCCTGAGAGACCTCTTCCGCTTCCTGCAGGTGGACGAGCGATTCGAGCCGTCGAACCCGGTCCGGAACCCGACGCTGCTCCCGAGGAGTCGACGCCTGCACGCCCTGGCGACGGGTCCCGACCTGGCTCGGGGGCTCGGAACTGCGCTTCCCCGCCCGGCGCTGAAGGCGCTCCAGGGCGCTCTCGGGCGGCTGGATTCCCGCTTCAATCTCGTCCCGCCGCCACCGCTCGATCCGGACTTCCGCGCAGCGCTGACCGCCTACTACCGCGACGACATCCTGAAACTGCAGGACCTGGTCGACCACGACCTCTCGCACTGGCTCGAGGCGGCGTGATGCCTTCGGTCGCCGAGAATTTCAGGGCCTGGAACGACGAATGGCCCGAAGAGCGGGGCGGAGACGAGTGGACCGGACAGGCCGACTTCTGCGGACAGCCTTACGAGGAGTGGAAGCGGTCGCTCGCGGAGCGCTTCATCTCGCCCTTCGCGGCGCCGGGGCGGAGCGTCCTGGAAATCGGGCCGGGACATGGCCGCTGGACGCGGATCCTGGGCGCTTCCGGGGCGAAGATCTCGCTCGTCGACATCAGCCCGCGGTGCCTCCGAACATGCGAGCGATTCCTCGGGCCAGCGCTCGGAAGAGCCGTGCTGGGAGACGGATCCTCCTTTCCCGGGATCCCGCCGGGTTCCGTCGACTTCGCCTGGTCGTTCGACTGTTTCGTGCACATGGAACTGGACGTCCTCTCGGCGAACCTCCGCGAGGTGCGCCGGGTCCTGAAAGTCGGCGGCATCGCCGTGATCCACCACCCGGGCCGCTGGCCGGCAGGCCTCGCCCTGGCGAGGCGGCTCGCCGGGCGACTTCCTCGTCTTGCCACGCTGCTGAGCATGGGCTATCCGAGGATCGATTCAGGATGGCGCGGATGGGTCACGGCCGGGTCGTTCCGGCGTGCCGCCCGGGACGCCGGGCTGCGAGTCGTCTCGTCCCATCGGCGATGGGGACCAGACGACCGCTTCACCGTCGCGAAGTACCGGGACTGGATCTCGGTCCTCGAGAGACCGGCCCCTCACGGGCCAGGGACGCGACACCCGTGAGGCGGACCTGAAGGAGGGCTCCCCGTGAAGAGTCGCGAGGAAAGGCTTACGTCCTCTTGCCGGGGTCCTTCCGGAGATCTCTCTTTCCGCCCTTCCGTCTCGGCCTCCCCGGTCGGTATCTCGTTAACGTGTCGACCGGGATAACTGGCGAGGATCTTGTACCCCGCCGCGGCCGCGACCCCCAGGACGGGCTCCGGTCCGTCCTGGAGCCAGACGTGGCCGGTCAGGCCGCGCCCGGGCAGCCGGGCAGCACCGTAGGAGAGCGTTGTCTCGACCCCACGCCGGCGAAGGAGCAACTGGGCCGCGATCGCGCGGTGGAAGCACGTCGTCAGGCTGGGCAGTCGACGGTGCCAGTGGAACACGGCCCTCCGGACCTGCTGCCGCTCCCGCCGGCGTGCCTCGCCAGCGAGCGCGGGTCGCTTCGACGGGCGCTCCAAGAGGCGCCTCAACCGCCGGAACGGCAGGACGGCCAGCAGGAAGCGCGCGGCGAGGAGGCAGGCGAGAGCCTCCACGAGGACCACCCGGGAGCCCACGGCTTCAACCAACTCCGACGACGTCCACTTTCACCAGCCCGGCGTCCACGAGGCTCTCCAGGAGCGCCGTCACCTCGCGAGCGCACGTCCCCGCGTCCACCGAGAACTCCTCGCGGAGCCGGGCGCAGACCGCATCGACCGTCATGGCGCTGGCGAGGAGGTCCCAGACGAGGCCCGCCGTCTCGTTCATCGAGTAGCAGTACCCCGCTTCGGCGTCGATCGCCAGGAGCTCGTCGTCCAGCCGGCTGAACATCACGTCCTTACCGCGCCGCACGACCGTGTCTCCCGAAACTCTCGTCACCATCGCGTCCCCCACGGATATCGCAAGTTCCCGAGGCGAGGAAATGTACAGCGAACGGCGTCCCGGGGTCAAAGCCCCGAACGGCGTTCGCTCGTCGCAGCCGATGCCGCTCCCGGCCCTCGCCGGAGCTCGTCCCAGCCGCCAGCCAGGAGGTCGATCGCGGCGCTGGCCTGGCTCCAGTCCCGCGGGCGCCTGAACTCCCACACCGGAACGGCCCGGGCGAGCTTCGCGCACTGTTCCCAGTAAGTAGCCGTGCGGCCCAACGGCCCGAGGAAACCAGGCCTGTAGGTCGCCGAGCGGATCAGCCGCCGCAGCCCTCCCACTCCCGACAAGCGGACCACTTCCTGCTGGCCCCACTCGAGCAGGTAGACGGACCGAAGCGCGAGCGTTCCCGGCGCCCCGGTCGCCACCCTGTCCTTCAGGTCCTTCAGGTCGACGTGGAACTTGTCCACCCGGACGTGATCGCGAGCCAGTCCTTCCGTGCTCCAGCCGAGGCGGCCCAGGGCTTCGCTCCAGAGCTTCAGGCGCGGCGCGGAAGGGTGGACGCGCGGCACTTGTCCGGCGAGGTCGATGCAGCAGAGGTCGTCGCCGACGAGCGGGTAGCCCTGTGCCACCAGTCCTGCGGCGAGCGACGATTTCCCCGCGCCCGACGGACCGAGGAACGCGACAGCCCCCGGACCCACCTGTACGACGCTCGCGTGAAGGACGAGGAGGCCTCGCTGGTAGCAGAGAGCCCCCCAGGCCGAGCCGAGGAGGAAGAGCCGGATTTCGGGCGCGTCGAGCCCGACCGCAGGGGCCACGCGGATCTCCCGTCCTTCGCAAACACGGAACCGGCCAGCTTCCGGGACGAAGAAGCGCACCTCTTCCGGGCGGACCGTCTCGCCCCCTTCCGCCCCTGACGCCGGGTCCTCGAGAGTGATTCGCACGTCCGGGTGGTCGCAGGGCTCCTCCTCCCCGAATACCTCCCATTCCGGAATCCGCAGCTCCGAAACGACCCTCAGCCCGGCATAGGAGTAGGTCCAGGAGGGCATCCGTCAGCCCCCTGTCTCGAACCAGGAGAGGAACCGACCGACCATCAGCCCGTCCTGGAAGGCATGGGAGTACTCCTGGCTCCCTCCCGGCTCCCCCCCGCCTGCCGACGGCATCCGCTCGAAGAGCCGGCGCAGCCTTTCCGTGTCGAGCATCCTCCGCGCGAGCGAGGAACGCTCGATCTTCTCCAGCTCGGCAGCGATGAGGGGACGCGCACCGGCCAGACGCTCGAACCAGTCGGCGGACTGCATGCCGCGCATCCTGTTCGCCAGGACCTCCGCCGGAAGGCAGCCCGACATCCCGCGGCGTATCAGGCGGCGCGACTCGCCGTCTCGCTGGTACTGCTCCTCCGGAAGGGCCAGGCAGAAGTCGGCAAGGCGCCTGTCGGCCGACGGACTCCGCATGTCGACCCCGTACATGGCGCGATACGAGGAGACGTACCCACCGAAGTCCTGGTTCGCCAGCGCCTCGTACCGGATCCGGCGGGTGTCGGCCCGGGGCCGGAAGCGGACGGCGAAGGAACGCTCTCGGGCCCGCTCCGTCACCCGGCGCTCCTCTGCGAACTGGGGGTTGATGGCGGAACCGCGAAGCCACATCGCGGACCTGTCCACTCCAGGGTGACGGAGAGCGTCCAGCGCCAGCCAGAGCGGATCGGGGAGGAGCGGAACGAATCCCTGTCCGACGAGCGTCCGCACGATCGACCCTGCCGAAGCGCTCCGCACCCCCGCTCTCGCCTGTCGGACGGCCTCGCTCCACCGGCCACGGCGGACCAGGGCGGACAACAGGCCACTGCCGTTCCAGCTCATCGTGAGATTTCCCTGCGCCCCGTCGAGGAGGACGCGGATCCCCCTTGCCCGCGTCCTCCGGAGGATCTCCTCGATCCACACCCGATTCGACGTGTTGCGGAACGGCGCCTCGAGATGGGCGAAGAGACCGCCGATGCCGTCGAGGAAGGTCTGCCCGTCCGTACGAACGAGCTCGAGGTCGATTTCTGGGTGCATCCCTGCGATCGCGCTGACCAAGGGGGTCTCGTCGGCGTACCTGCCGGGAGGGAGCGGCTCCTCGAAACCCCCGCGCGGAACCTCCGTGAAAGCAGCCAGTCGCTCGCCCCGCCGGGCGAGGAGACCCGCCGCCTTCGCCGCGACGGAGGAGGAGTCGAGGCCTCCGCTCAGCATCATCGCCACCGGCGTGAAGCCGCGCAGCTGGGAGGCCACGACGCGCCCGAACAGCCCGTCGAAGGCACCCAGGTAATCCTCGTCGCGCGCGAATCGCTCCTCCCTGCCCCGATCGAGCGGCCAGTGGCACTCCGTCTTCACACCCCCCGGACCGGCCACCATCCAGTGCCCCGTCCGCAACCGCCGGATGCCCTGGTAGAGCGTGGCTTCGGTGTCGCCGCTGCCCGTCCGCGCGATGAGATCCGACAGGCGCTCCTCGTCGAGGGCGCGCCGGACGAACGGGAGCGCGTGAAGGCCGCTCGGCATCGTGGCGAACGCGACGAGACGGTCCGTGGCCAGGTAGACGAGCGACGGCGCCACGATCGCCGAACGGACGAGGGAGAGGGTTCGGGAGCTGGAGTCCCAGACGGCGACCGCGAAGACGCCGGCAAGGTGCCCCGTGCAGTCCCTGCCCCAGGCCTCGAACGCGCGAAGGAGCAGGTCGCTGTCGGGATCGTCGGGTCCCGGGGGGGGACGGAGACGAGAGACCGCCTTCAGCTCGGCGAGGAGCTCATCGCGGTTGTCGAGCCGCGCGTCCGCGACGAGGATCCGAGAACCGTCCGCGCTGCCGACGGGCTGGCGGTCCCTGCGGTCCTCCGGCGTGAATTGCATCGGGCGGCAGCCCAACCCCAGCGCGCCCTCCAGGTGGAAGCCGACATCCTCGCCATGACGGGCGAGCGCGCCGCTCATGGCGAGGAGGTGCTCCCGGGCGACCGGCGCTCCGTCGAAGCGCAGGATGCCGAAGATGGCGCTCATCGCGTTCGAGGACTCACGGAACTGTCCTGCCCTGGGGCTGCGACCCGCCAGAGGTCACGTCTCTCACCTTTTCCGCTTCCAGGGCGGGACGGCTCATGAGCGCGGCCCGACCTTGAAGGGGCACGCGCGGAGGATACCCGAGCGGAAAGCCCGCCTTACTCGCCCCTCAGGACGCTGCCGCCGAGATTCGAGGCTCTTGTCGTGGCGGTTCTTCCGTGGGCGACGGCGGCCTCCTCCCCCGACGATTCGCATAGGGAATGGACCTCATCCGCGTCGTCGGCTTCGGCTCCACCTTCGGCCACGACCAGCGGAAGCTGGCCAAGACCGTCGTCGAAGCGCGCGCCGATCTTCTCGACGAGGACCGCACCCGCCTCCTCCTCTCCTGGCACCGCTCCGGCATCAGCGTGCCCAACCTCCCGACCGTCCCTGCCGGCGACGGCCGCGCCCTTCATCGCCGCCGCGCTCGCCCGCTACTGCC
>CAIMWE010000249.1 GCA_903845115.1 uncultured Acidobacteriota bacterium
CCGTTAGCTGGCTCCGAGACTGGATCGAGTTGGTGCGCACGCGCCGCTTCGCTCGGCGGATGCCGAAGGAGGAAGAGCCGGATGACCTCATTTGAGCGGCTGGAGTCCGCGGCCCGACGTTTTACGCTCATCGTGACTCCCGCGAATATCCGACTTCCAGGCCGGCTCGTGAACCTTGCGCCGCTCAGATCACACTTCGTACCGAACAAAGTGCGCGTCGGGGCACTCTGAGAGCCAGTCGCAATAGGTGATCATCCAACCGAGCTCAATCGGCCCGTGTTCCTCGGAGACTACAAACGGCACACGAAGGCTCCCGAAGCGATCTTCAACGAGGGACATGAAGAGGAAGGCCGTGCGCGTACCGAAGAACTTGCGAAAGACCGCTTCGTTCTTCTGAAACGCCATGCCATCCTGGAGGTTGAGCGGCCTGTTGAGCCTGGAAAGGTCAAACTCGGATGGTCCAGAGCACTCGAGCTCGGGATGCACGAGCCTTTTGACCCAACGTGGGTAAGTCGGACGGATATTCCGATCAACTCGAATCGTGAAGAGCGGATTGTCAGGTGGTGTGGTCACCGGGCTAGGTGCCACCAAATGCATCCTTTGCATAAAGCCCTCTTTCCGCCCTCTGTTTCCGTCCTTCCGGGCGTTTATAACGCAGCAACAGCCATGAAGCTGGGACACATCCGTCATCGCCATTCATGGGCCCGGACCGTGGCTGTGTGGGATGAGCGCGGGCTCCTGAGTGTGTGGCGCCCCAGGGACATGCCATCCAGGACGTGCCATCCGGAAGGTGCGATCATGTTCTCTGATGGAGGGATCGTGCTTCGAGAGGAAACCGGGGCCCTCTTGCGGTGCGACGACCGTCGAATGTGGCGCCGCAAGAAGAATGAGAATCGAGGACGACAGTCCCCTTCGTGCTCCGGGGAGATTCCACATGGAATCGGACGGCGAGCAACCCTCGAATACTCCGGCCGAAAGAATACCACCCCGTCAAAATGGTGTCGTCGTGAGTTCAGCGCCGGCGGTGATCGGATGACAATGAAGAACATCGAGTTCAAGACACGTGTAGAGGGTTTTCGTGAGATCGTCCGCCATCTGAAGAAGAGTGGGGCGAAGCCGGAAGGTGCCCTGAAACAAGTCGATACGTATTTCGAGTGTCCTTCCGGAAAGCTCAAACTCCGAGTCGTCGATGGGCGCGAGTGGGTTCTCATCGCATACCACCGTCCTGCAAAACGGGGGTCGCGGACGTCAACGTATACGCTCCTCACGCTCACACAGCCGCAGGCTCGCTCGCTGGCGTCGATCCTCGCTCGGACGCTTGGGATACTGACCTCGGTGCGAAAGACACGCATCCTCTGGGTGCACGGTAATACGCGGATACACCTCGATACCGTGACTACGCTCGGGCGATTCGTGGAGCTCGAAACCGTTATGCGCGGGAGTTCCCTCGATCACGCTCGCCGGGAGCATCGGCGCGTCCTCTCGCTCCTTCACCTAGAGAACGCAGTCCCGATCGCGGGCTCCTATGGCGACATGATCTCCGGGAGTCGTGCGCCCCGCGCTCGGTCGGGGCAGCGCGGGAGCCAGCGGAGCGGGGATGCCGATAGGGGCGCACCCCAGCCATGTCAGCCAATTGACGGGGTCCGACGGCCGGCTGGACCGATGCTCCGGCGGGCGGGCGTCCGCTCTATGCCGAACGCAACGTCTTCAGGTGCCCGGACTCGGCCCGTGAGGTAGGAATCGAGATGCTCTGGCTGGTCCGTCATGGCGAGAGTGAGGCGAATGCCGGCGGTGTCACCTCCGACGATGAGGGCATCGGTTTGACCTCGCGTGGACGGGTACAGGCGGAAGCGATCGCAGCCGCCTGCTCGGAGCGGCCAGCGTGGGTCGGACTGTCCCCGTATCTGCGGGCGCGGCAGACGGCCGAGCCGCTCTTGGCGAAGCACGCCGGAGTTCCGATCGACGAGCTGCCTGTGCAGGAATTCAGCTATCTGTCGGCGGCGCGGTGCGTTGGCCTAAGCGTAGTCACTCGACGGCCGCTGAGAGTCGAGTATTGGTCGCGAATGGACCCAGAGTACGTCGATGGCGACGGAGCGGAATCCTTCGCGATGATGTGGAAGCGAGCGTCGACGTTTCTGCGGTGGGTCGAGGGCCGGAAGGGGCTGGGCATCGTCTTCAGTCACGCGCAGTTCATCACGGCGGTGATCATCGAGGCCCTGTACGGGGCGGGGGAGCCGACCGAGGGGGAGATGCGTCGGTTCTTGGCGGCGCAAGCAGGGTTGCCGGTTCCGAACGGAGCGATCGTGCGCCTACGGTGGGAGGAGAAACGCTGGTGGGTGGGCGGTGTCGACTGCGCGCATTGGCAGGGCGCTTGACTGGCTGTCAACCAGAAGAGACCGAGCAAGCCGCTCCGCCTGGGTCATCGTGGTCTTCGGACCCTGGCCGCGTCTTGGCGTCTGGCAGATCGCGTCCGTCCGTCTCATCGCAGGGGCCCGTCTTGTGAGAGACTTCGCGGTGCTGGTACGGTGCTGGTGAGCCCCTTTTCGATGCTTCCAGACGCTAGGAGACGAAAGGAGTCGTTCTTATATGTCTCTCCCCTCCAGATACTTCCGGACGGAGGGGGATAGTCGGGCGAAACTGTCACGCCTGAGGTCGCGGGTTCGAGCCCCGTCGGCCCCGCCATTCCTTCGATTCTCGAACTGCCGCGGCTGCGTCCGCGGGTTCTCTGTACCGGCGTGGTCGCTCCGGGTGTCTGCCAGGCCGCTCGGCCGTCGCCCGCTCCATCGTGCCGCCCACCTCGATGCCGAGGCACCGCCCGTTGCTCTCCCGCTTGCGGTCTGGTCCGTGCCCTTGGAGTCGACGCGGTGCTACTTCAGGGGCCTGAGCCTCAACTCGAAGGGGAACACCTCGTCGCACTGGTGGTCGGGGTCGAAGCCTCCCATCGGGAGAAGGCTGACGATCAGGGTGCGTGACGGCTTCTCGCCGCCCCGCCTGAAGGCAACGCGCGCCGGCCGCCGGCTGACATCCACGATCTCGTCGTCCTCGCCGTCCCCGATGCCCGGGACCGCCTGAACGACCCATCTCAGGCCACGCGTCGAGCACTTTCCGCTCTGGTGGCGGTTCGCATCCGGCTTCGGGACCAGTGCGACCTCGAACGAGGTCTGGTCCGCGGCCCCGGCGACCACTTCGACGTAGGAGGTGCCGAGGATCATGGGGGCGCGATCGACCTGGTAGCGCGTCGTCCCCTCCCGGCCGAGCCTCACCGTGCCATCCAGCGAGACGTCGGCTTCGGCGATGAAGGGAGCCTGCGCGAAGGGCATGGGCCAGGTCCGGAAGTGCCGATGATCGTCCCGGCTCCCGGCGAAATACCGCCAGCGGGCGAACTCGATCACCGACTGCAGGAAGGTAGACCGCGGCTGCGCCTCTCGGAGCAACCGATCGAGGCCGTCGACGATGTTCGGGCTGTTCCTGGTGCAGTCGGCGTTCGGCAGCATCTCCCATAGTTTCGCCGCGAAGCGCTCGTCGTCGGGGAAAAACCGATCCCGCAGGAAGCGCATGTAGAGCGCCGAGCCGTACATGTAGAGGAATGTCCGGGAATCGGGGTCGGTGTCGTCGGCGTTGACCCACAGCAAGCTGCGGTCAGGATTGCGCTGGAAGTCCAGGACGCCGTGCGGGTAGGCGTCCCAGAAATATTGCTCGACGTACGTCGCCGTCATCTCGAGGGCGATCAGGGTCTCGTTCCAGTCCAGGACGGCCTGCGAGGCGTGATTGAACTCGTGGCCGATCGTCTGTCTGAGGACGTCGCCCCCGTACTTTCCCCAGGGGTCCAGCAGCATGTAGGTCATCGTCGGGCGGCACGACACGCCCTCTTCGGCCTCCGGGTCGATCGCGTCGACTGAACACGACACGTTGCCTCGCCAGAGAAAGACGTCGAATCGTCCATCCGGACCGCACCCGGCGTCGGGAAGAACCGGCTCGCGAAACCCAAGGGTCCCGACCTCGAAGTTCCACGCAGTGTCGAGATACGTGACGACCTTGTTCGCCGTCTCCTCTTCGTCCGCCGAGCAGTAATGGACCAGGAATGGAAATCTCTGCGAGGCGACAGAAAGCGGCCAGTATTCGGGATGCTGGCACGGCCTCGTGCCCTTGGGAATCGGACTTCCCGCGGCGACGTCGTCGTTCTTCCTCGCCCCGCGTGTCCAGTCTGCGGTCCGCGTCTTCGCTGAGAGGTCACCCGGCGGGAACGCGAGGCAGAGTGCGGCGACCAGAGCGGCCGTGCGGCGCTTCTTCATTGTCCCCTCCTCAGAGGCCCGGTCTGCGGCCGGTTCTCCCGCCGATCGGGTCGGCCCGGGGCCCGGGAATCTCCGCGCATCGTCATCTCGGCAGGAGATCGCCCAGGCGCATCGCCCGCTCGGCCATCTCGTTCGTGTAGCCGGAGAGGAACCGGCGGCCACCGTCGGCGCTCCGGTTCAGGTGCCGCAAGGCCTCCTGTTCCATCCCGGCCTGGGCCTCGAACTCTCTCTCCTCGAAGGCGCCGATCTCTCTCCGGATTCCCTCCGAGACCTTCTCGTACCGCACGTCAGCGAAGCGGGAGAGGTCCCGGAAGGTCCAGTAGGCCGAGTGTCTCGTGTGCTGGTTCGTGCCGGTCCGATAGGCGTCCGGTACCTCCCGGCTCCCCAGGTACCACGGCGTGTAGACGCTCGTGCACGGCGTCGCCATGGCGCGCCACGAAACGGCGCCCAGGTCCGCGGGGAGCCACGACCTCAGCTGGGAAACCGCGCTCACCTCCGTGTTGATGCTGCAGAGCGTCCTCTCGTCCGTCTGGTGGGGAGAGCCCTTCGTGTGTCCGTTCGTCAGGTCGTACTCGGTCCCCTCGTAATGGTCGCGGAGGACCGAGATGACGTCCCGCGGGTCGATCGACGGCGTCGGCTTGTCCAGGAGCTTCTCGGCCCGCCACGTCCGGCGCGTGTTGTAGGGGTCGTTGAGCTTCTCCGGCGCGGCGTAGACCTTGGCGAAGTCGAAGTCCCCGGTCCCCGCGTACCACTTCATCTGGACTGCGTAGCTGACGAGGTCGTCGGAGGAGAGGAAGTTCTTAGGGTCCTTGAGGTCGACGACCCCGATCCGGAAGATGTTGGCCCTGACACCGACGGCGTCGTCCGGGACCCTCTGGGCCACCCACTGCCCCTCGAGCGTCACCTCCACCCACCAGCCCTCGGTAGGATCCGCCACGCCGTAGATCGTTCCCGTGTCGCTGCCGAGCTTGTAGGCCCGCGCCAGGCCGCCGATGATGCCGACCGCCTCCCTGGCGGTCCTCGCGCGTTCCAGGGCCAGCTGCGTGTACTCGGTCCAGATGAGCCTGCCGGTCGTCGGCAGCGTGCTCGGCGGTTCCCTCCGGTACGACATGTTGTTCGCCACCGAGACCTGGTGTTCGTTGATCCCGCTCGTCACGTCGCCCGGTTGGTAGCTCTTGTCGAAGATCCTCGTCGCCGTGTACGCGTACGTCTCCGCCGGCTGCGGGACCTTCGCGCCCCAGTAAGACGTGAAGACGTCGCCGGCCGCGTGCCTCACGTGCGGTCTGGTGACGTAGTGGTGAGCGGAGTAGTTGGCCAGGTCCTCGTTGTGACCCAGGATCACCGACCCGTCTTTCGTCGCCTTGCTCCCGACGATGATCGTCGAGCAACGCTCGACGGCGGCGGAGGGCTTGTCGGATCCGCCGGCAGTTCTCTTCGGCCGCCCCGCGGCGCCGGAGGGCGAGGGCCCCGCGTTCAGGAAGAGGCCGAGGGTGAGCAAACCGCCGAGGACGGGGAGCGCTTTCCTCATCGCATCCTCCTTGACGGGGCCCGACCGTAGGGTATCGGGCCGAACTCCCTGTCGTGCGGGCACGGTGGAAAAGAGACAGAGTTGCGGAAATCACTCGGTTCGCTCACGGTTTCCCCCACCTCCGTGTCGATGCAAGACATATACCCGAAGGCTCGGGTGCCTAAATCCTCCGATCCGGGGGAAATCATCGGCCATTTGTGTTCCAACGTGAAGCGGAGGCTGTGTCGTGGGACAGGTGCTACTTCGCCTAGGCTGCAAACCGACTGGCTCAAGCTGCTTGGACTCGGGCAATTGGCCTCCATCTGGCTGGGCTTGAGGCTCGCGGCGTCCCGTTCCATCGGGACGTGCAGCGACCTCCCGGGGGCACGGGGGCAGGGAGAGCGAAGCGACCGGAACTCCAGTCGACCGGCTTCGAATTGGCAGGTCCGTTCAAGAAGCCGGAGCGAGCGTCACCACCCGATACTTGACCGCGGAGCGCCGATTTCTACTTTTGGGTAGAGAGGGTGCCATGTCCACCGTTCAGATCTCCGCCCACATCTCGCCGACGACGAAGCACGAACTGGAGCGCTTCGCCGACGCCCGAGGTCTCAAGAAGGGGTACGTCATCGAGGACGCGCTTCTCCACCACCTCCAAGCCCTTCGGGAGATCTCGGACGACGTGTTCGCCCCGGTGAGGCTGGTCGTGAGCCCGGCCTCGTTCTCGGAGGTCGCCGAGCGTGTCCGGCAGCCACGGCGACCGACTGCGGCGATGCGGCGGCTGATGAAGGACTCCTCCGAGAGCTGAGTCGGCCGGTATCTGACGAAACGTGGCGTTGATCATCCGTGCGCTGGCGCTGACGGACGACCGCTCGACGTTCCAGTCGGGGAACATCGACATGGACCGGTTCTTCCAGCGTTTCGCAGGCCAGAATCAGTTTCGTCACTACATCGGAGTGACGTATGTCGCGGTCGACGGCGCCGCGGTCCTCGGGTTCGTCACGGTGACGGCGGCATCGCTGGAGACATTCACGTTGTCTCCAGCAGCCCGGAAGAGGTTGCCGGCCTACCCGTTGCCTGTCCTGCGTCTCGCCCGGCTGGCGGTTGCCGCTTCGGTGAAGGGCCAGGGAGTCGGTTCGGCCCTCCTCCGCTTCGTCTTCAATCTCGCCCACGAGATGAGTGCCTTGCTCGGCTTCGTTGGCGTCGTCGTCGACGCCAAGCTGGAGGCCGCGGCGTTCTACGAGCGGTACTGGCTCGTGGCCCTCGAGGCCGAAGCCGGCCACCTGAGCGACCGGCCTGAACCATCGCCGATGTTCCTGGAGATCGGCGCGATTCCGAAGCCGACGGCCGCCAGGTGATCGTGAGCCAGTTCTTCTCGGACGCGCCCATGCCGCCGCTTCCAGCTCCGGCTCCTGGGTGTATGGCCGGGGAGGCTTCCCCCTCAGATCTGACCGGTTCGCGCTAACGGGCTTGCTCCTGGCCAAAACCGGTTCCCGGTGAACGGTTCATGTTCTTGGTCGAGGAGGCTTTTCCGGGGTCGCAGTTCGATAATCGTTGAGTAAGCCCCGCCACTACATTCGAGGGGTGCGTCGCAATTTGCGGCGCATTTTTCTTTGTCCCGTGGCCGCCGACCCCCCCCCCGGCGCCAGTTCCCCCTTGACCAGGCCGGCTTGCGCCTTGGCGACCTGACGCGATGGACCCGGACTACTGGGTAGCCGGCGTGGCCTTCAGGGTCTGCGCCCGGGTCCGCCACTCCGCCGCCAGCTCGGGCTTCCCCCAGGCTTCGTAGAGCTGGACGACCCTGCCGAGGGCCCGGTCGAGGTGATCCAGGTCCGGGACGGCCATGCGCTGTTTCCTGGCCACCATGCCCTCGCAGCCTCCGATGAGCAGCGGCTCCGCTTCGGCGTACTTCTTCTGCCCGGCCAGACTGGCGCCCAGCACGCTTTCCGCGTGGAAGCGCCGCCAGTCGTCCGGCCGCCTCTGGCGATCCAGCTCGACGGCCTGACGCGCGAGCGTCTCGCTCTCCGCGAACTTCCCCTGCGCTTGGCAGGCCAGGGCCAGAGTGGCCGTCACGTCCAGGGTCTCCGCGTGGTCCGGGCCCAGGGCCTGTCGCCGCCCGGCCAGCGCCTGCGCGGCACAGGTTTCTGCCTGTGGATACCTGCCCTGCGCCTGGTACATGGAGGCCAGGCCGGCGAGAGTGGTCAGCGTGTCGGGATGCTCGGAGCCAAGTGTACGGCGCCGGACCTCCAGGACTTGCCGGTAGAGCGCCTCCGCTTCGCCGGACCGGCCCTGCAGGGTGGTGGCGGTGGCCATCCAGTACATTCCGTTCAAGGTGTCGGGATGCTCCGGGCCCAGCACGCGACGGCTGATTTCCAGGGCCTGGCCGTGCAGCGCCTCGGCCTCAGCGTACTTCCCTTGCATGGCCCGGGCTTTGGCCAGGTTGTTCATGGAAGAGAGCGTGTCCGGATGCTCGGGACCCAGCACACGGCGCCTGATCTCGAGGGCCTGAGCATTGAGCGCCTCGGCCTGCGCGTACTTGCCCTGACGGTCGCACACCTCGGCCACGTTGTTCAGGATCGACAGCGTATTGGGATGCTCGGGGCCGAGGACGCGCCCGCTGACCTCCAGGGCCTGCCGCCAGAGCGTCTCCGCCTGCGGGTACTCGCCCTTGCAGAGGTAGAGGTAGGCGAGACCGTTCGACGACGACAGCGTGCTGGGATGCTCGGGTCCGAGCACGCGCTTCTGGATCTCCAGCGTCTCGAGGTAGAGCGCCTCGGCCTGCGCGTACTTGCCCTCCTCGATCTGGACCCAGGCCAGCTCGTTCGCAGACCAGAGGGTCCCCGGATGCTCGGGGCCCAGCACGCGGCGTCTCACCGCCAGGGTCTGGCTGTAGAGCGCGTCGGCCTGCGGGTACTTTCCCTGCATGTCGTAGTTCGCGGCCAGCGTGTTCATGGATACCAGGGTGTCAGGATGCTCTGGCCCCAGCACGCGGCGCCGCCGCTCCAGGACCTGGAGGTAGAGGCTCTCCGCCGCCGGGTACTTGCCCTGCAGGTCGTAGATGGCGGCGACGCCGTGCATGGCGCTCAGCGTGTCGGGATGCTCGGGACCCAGCACGCGGCGGCTGATCTCCAGGACCCGGCAGCAGAGCGCCTCCGCCTCGGCGTACTTGCCCTGCAGCCGGTAGACGTCGCCGAGCTGGTTGGTGGTCGAGAGCGTCCTGGGGTGGTTGGTCCCCAGGTTCCGGCGATAGAGTTCCACCGCCCGTTCCAGCTGTTTCGCGGCCTCCGGGTACTGGCCCAGGTCGAGGTAGGCGCGCCCGATGGTGTTCCGGATTGCCGCCTCCAGCTCCGGCTGGCGGTCGAACTTCCCGGCGACGCGCGCCGCGGCCCGGTCCAGGGCCGTGCGCACCTTCAGGTCCGGATCGGGCCTCGCGGTCTCTCCCGACTGGTTGCTGGCGCTGGCCTGGGCCAGCAGGTCGTTCTGCAGGAAGTCGTTGACGGCCTTGGCCGCTGCCGACTCGGAGTCGGCTCTTTGTCTCTGCTGCAGCGCGAGGTTCCGGTCCTCGAGCGCCTGGGCCTCCGACCCCTGCGCCCGGCTGCGGTCCCGCTGGGCCTGAGCCTCCGCCGCAACCGCCCGGTCCCGCTCCTGGTCAGCGAGGAGCCGCTGCCGGGCCTCTGCCTGTTCCGCGGTGCGCGCGAGATCTCGCTGCTGCCCGGCCACGCGGGCCTGCCGGGCGAACGCCACGACCCCCACGATCAGAGCCGCCGCCACCGCCACGGCCGCCAGGGCCGAGCCACGGTTCCGCCGCAGGAACTTCCCCATCCGGTAGCCCGTGCTGGGCGGGCGGGCTTCCACGACCTCGTCGGCGAGAAACCGCTGGATGTCCCGGGCCAGGCCGTTGGCCGAGGCGTAGCGGCGCTCCCGCTGCTTCTCCAGGCACTTCATCACCACGCAGTCCAGGTCTCCGCGCAGCTGGGAAAGCAGCTTGCCGGGCTCGGTGTGCCTTGCGGCGGCCACTTCCGTCAGCGTGGCCTCCGAGGCCAGCCGCCTGGAGGGCTTGTCCGGGTCCTCCTCCTGGATGATGCGGACCATCTCGGTCAAGGTCGCCTGCTTCAGGCGCCGGGCATCGACGGGCCGCTGCCCCGTCAGCACTTCGTAGAGGATCACGCCCAGGGAGTAGATGTCCGCCCGGGTGTCGATGTCGGTCCCCACGAAGCCCGCTTGCTCCGGTGCCATGTACTCCAGGGTGCCGACCACCGCGCCCAGCTGGGTGGCCATGGACATGTCCAGGAGGCTGCCTTCCGTCGCCTTGACCAGCCCGAAGTCGATGACCTTGGGAGTGGGCTTCCCATCCACGCGGGTGACCAGGATGTTTCCGGGCTTCAGGTCCCGGTGGACGATGCCCTTCTGGTGGGCGTGCTGCACCGCCTGGCAGATGGGCACGAAGAGCTCCAGCCGCTGCCGGGGCGTGAGCCGCTCGTCGTCGCAGAACCAGGTCAGAGGCTGGCCGTCCACTAGCTCCATGACGAAGAAGGGCTGGCCCGTGGGCGTCATGCCCGCATCGAAGACTCTCGCGATGCTGGGGTGGTCCATGAGGGCCAGGGCCTGCCTCTCCTGCTCGAAGCGGGCCAGCACGGAACGGGAATCCATGCCGGCTTTGACCAGCTTCACGGCGACGGACCGCTTCACCGGCTCCAACTGCCGGGCGGCCCAGACCGAGCCCATGCCGCCCTCGCCGATCTTCTCGGTGAGCGTGTAGCGCTCCGCCAGCACGGTGCCAGGGCCTACGCCCAGGGATCTGTCTGCAAGATCTGCGGCGGTTGGACTCCTGGGCGACTCCGTGAGAGGGCCTGCGTCCGTGGCGAGCTGGGACAGGGTCCCCGGTCGAGCGACGGAGGCATCCCGGGCCGACAGCAGCCCTTCGACGGCATCGCGCAGGGACTTGTCGTCTCCACAGGCTCCGGTCAGGAACGTCGCCCGACGGTCGGGCGCCAGTTCCCTGGCAGCGAGGAACAGATCGTGGGCTCGGCTTGGATCGACAGGCATACCTTCCCTTTGAGATCCCGGGACCATGCACGACGAGAGATGAAGTCGATGACCAGGACGAACTTCGGCTTTCGGCGTCAGCGGGGGAAGGCGAGCTTACGACGGGTGCGAACTCTGGTCCTCGGCGACGGCGGGGCTGAGCTCGAACCCGCGACGGAGAGGGCGCGGGGACAGAGGGAGCGAAGCGACCGGAGCCGTGCGCCCGGCATGGGTCAGCAAAGGGCATGGCCAGCGCGAAGCGCGGTGCGCTCGAAGAGCGCGGGCCACGGCTGGGCGGGCGCCTGTGGCGTCCGCGAATCTCGAAAGCCGGAGGTGTCAGCGGCGTGCAGGCCCAGAGCCGAACGCTGATGGCGGGCGTTGATCCTCATGGGTGTGCGCGGGTCTCTCCGGGTGGTCGGCCGCATTCTCCACGCCTTCCACGACTTCCGCTTCGAAGGCCGGCCCGTTGTCGGCAAGTTCTTCGACGCTTTCGTCGGCCTCGTCCGCGATCGGCGAGAGTCCTTGCGTGTCGCCGGACCGTCCTCCGCTATCGGGTCCGGCCTGATGTATCGCCCCCGGTTCCGTACACGTCGATGTAGCAGCCAAGGCCGCAGAGCTCGCGGTCACCATGGGCCACCGGGGCATTTTCAACGTCGCGGAGACGGATGGCGCCGTGTCGAGCGAGCAGGCGATCGGCACTCTCGGGTGGAACGCGGGATCGAGGGCGGTCTGCCGACCGTCTGGTTCGGGAGCATTCCCCTCTGGCCCTGGATCACGAATCCGGTTCCCCGGAAGTCGGACCGGGAGCGGGCCAGGACCGCAGTTCGATGATCGCTGAGTAAGCCCCGCCATTTCGAATCACATTGCAGCTGCCCGGCTTGGCCGGTGGGGTCCAAACGGGGCTCGAACTCTGCGAGCTCCGAGAGGCGGCGAGGGAAACTGCCCTCCCATCAACAACTGCCGGCGTAGGTGGGGCGACCTTCCTGGTGGCGCGCGGAGCGCTCGATCGTGTCGCCCTGGCCCCGTTGGCGCCGCCCTCAAGTCCCGGGGAGTATGGCAACGCCGGGGCCTGGCCACCGATCAACGTCTCCCACGAGGTGACGGTGCGGCAGGGCCCGCGGCCTGCTCCGGCTGCAAGACGGTAGAATGCCGAAGTGATCGTCAGCCAATTCACTGGCCGAAACTGACGGGGTCGTCGGAGGGCCGGTCGGCCCTCGAGCCCGTCGACAACCGGCTGGCCCGCCACCAGGGGCTGAGGGTTCTCTCCTCGGGCCTCCGGATGGGGGCCTGCCACCAGAGGAGAAGGGAATGAGGATCCTGGGAAGAACGCTCGCGGCGCTGATGCTCCTGACCGCCGTTCGGCAGGCCCCCGCGCTGGAGGCCACGAAGGACGGCTACACGATTGTCACGAGCGAGGAGCTGCGGGCGATGATCTCTCGCCAGCTGCCGGGGCTCGTCGTGATCGACGCTCGTACCGCGGAGGAGTACCAGCAGGAGCACATCAAGGGGGCGGTCAACGTCCCTGAGCCCGAGCTGTCGAAGAACCGGACGCTCCTGACGTTCCCGAAGGACGCGAGGCTCGTCTTCTACTGCAACGGCCCGAGGTGCGGGAAGAGCCGGAAGTCCGCGCTGATCGCCGTCGAGGCCGGATACCGAACGGTCTACGTCCTGGCCGAGGGGATGCCCGTGTGGGAGGAGAAGGGCTTCGAGATCTACGCGGGTCCCGACTACGAGAAGAAGGTGGCCACGAACCGGCTGAACGCGCAGGAGCTGAAGGCCTTGATCGACGGGAAGCCGGGCACCTTCACCCTCGTCGACGTGCGTGACCCCAAGGAGTTCGCCGAGGGACACATCCCGGGAGCGGTCAACATCCCGTCCGACGTCTTCGCGGCGGGATCCGGGACGCTGGAGAAGGAGAAGACAATCGTCGTGGCCTGCAATTCGGGAGGCCGGAGCTATAACGCCTACCGAAAGCTCCAGAAGCTGGCCTACCCGAACATCCGGCAGACCCTCGTTGGGGAGTGGAAGGAAGCGGGATTCCCGCTCGTCACGGGCCCGTAGCCGTGGAAGACCTCGAACTTGTCGCCCGACCGGCGATGGAGATTTCATGAAGGACACCCTCATCCTGATCACGAGGGAGGGAATGGGCTCGGCCGAGCCCGCTCTCCAGCAGAAGCTCATGGGCACATGGCTCGAGCTACTCCTCGAGGGGGGGAAGCTGCCCGGCGCCATCTGCTTCTACACGGATGGCGTCAAGCTTGCTGTCGAAGGCTCGCCCGTGCTCGAGGCTCTCGAGAATCTCGAGAAGAAGGGGGTCCACCTCATCCTGTGCAAGACGTGCCTCGACTCCTTCGGTCTGACGGAGAAGGTCCGCGTCGGCGTCGTCGGCGGGATGGGGGACATCCTCGCGGCACAGACGATCGCCGCCAGGATAATTTCATTGTAGCCGCGCCGGCTATCGCCGCAGGAGGGCTGGAGAGCCGGACGCGTGGGTCGCGCCCGTCGCGCGTAGACTGGAAGTCTTGCGGGCGGCCGCTACGATCTCGGCGGCAGGAAACCGCCGGACACGAGCCGGCCGCGAAAGGAGCTCGGCATGAGATACGGCGCCAGAAACGCGATTCCCGCCAGAGTCAAGTCCGTCAAGAAAGGGGACGTCATGTCCCTCGTGAAGTTCGACGTCACGACCCCGGCGGCGATGGCCTCGGTGCTCACGACGGAGTCCCTGGAGGACATGGACCTCAAGCCCGGGGACCAGGTCCTTCTGGTCGTGAAAGCCATTCACGTCCTCCCGGTGAAGGAATAGGGCACCCGGGGGTCCGGACCGCGACGATCGAGTGCGGGCCGCTCGCCGTGACGACGTCGGCTGGTCGGACGCCTGGAGGCTTTGTCCGAACGTGCCGCCCGACGGCTCAGGGGGTGGATCTCTGGCCCAGGACGTTCAGCGAGGCCGGCGGCGAGCTGGCCTTGATTGCGCAGTAAACGAATGCATAGGCGAGAGCCACCCCATCCTAAGTTGATGGTCCGGAGTTACTTACTGGAGAATAGCGGTGCCCGACACCAGTATCGCGGTTCGATAATCGCTGAGCAAGCCCCGCCATTTTCTGAGGGGTGCGTCGCAGTTGCGGCGCATTTTTCTTTGATGTCGACGAGGTACATCAATCACTCCCCGTGTCGCGGTCAATACACGGTGCCCTCCTGGCAGGAGTCGAGCGATCGCCGGCGAGGCATCCCCCCGTCCTGGCGCCTTTGCCGGGAAGCCGGCGCCCGTTCCGGCTAACGTGATCAGGTGGCCCGTGTGGGTCGCTGACCTCGTGACGTGCCTCACGTTGGCGCGAGGCGTCCCCCGCCATACCGCCCTCTGGCGCGAACATGACAGACCATACCGTGATCGGCGAACGACGGTGGGCGGCCCTTCCTCTCCTTGTCCTCGTTTGTCTGAGCCTCATGGGCTGTTCTGGCGTTCTGACCGGTCTCGGTGTCGGCATGTCAAAGGAACCGCAGCAGAACGGAGTGGCCGCTCCGGGGAGGATCCTGGAGATCTGGGACACGGGCTGGACGATCAATGACAACCCCGTGATCGGCATGAAGGTCCAGGTGGAGCCGCCCGACCGCCCGGCCTTCGAGGCAGCGATCCAGAAGACCACGATCTCGCGGATCGCCGTTCCTCAGTGTCAGCCCGGAAACATCGTCCCGGTCCGTCTCAACCCGAGAGATTCGACGGTCGTGGCGGTCGACTTCGAAGGATCGGTTCGGTCGGAGCCTGCGTCGGGCAATCCTTACCGCGATCGGTTCGTGCCCTCGTCGTCCCTCGGGGCGGTCTTCCTCCCCCCGCCCGACTCTCCCCGGCTCTACCTCGGTACAGCCGACCGCCTGGCCGACACGCTGGCTCTCTTCGAGAACGGGTGCGTCCCGCTCGGCGCCTCCTCGGTGTCGAACGGGTCGAATCCCCAGCAGGCCCTCGACCAGGGCAAGCTGGTGGGGGCTGCCCTGGTCGTCGTCTACGGGCACTTCGACCCGCAGCCCGGTCTCACGCTCGAC
>CAIMWE010000250.1 GCA_903845115.1 uncultured Acidobacteriota bacterium
CCACCCCCGTGGCGCCCCAGTGTCGCCTGAAGTTCGGCCAGCGTCGCGGCCATCGCCTCGCCGACCCCCCTGAGCTCCTCCGGCACCTCTATAACGTGCTTGGCCATGCAACCGCCTCCCGTCAGAGCCTGATCTCTCAGACTCTTTTACCAAATCTGGAGGCTTTTGTCCAGGATGAGGGCCAGACCCTCCGGGCCGCCCAGCGCCCCGAAGCGGAGCGGGTCCTGAGCCAGGCCGACCTCACCTCGGCCGCCGCCGAGCAGATGTGCCGGATGAAGGGCAAGAAGACCCCGATGGGATTCGTCTCCGAGGCCCCCGGACGCCGTCTGTCCCACCCCACGACCGAACTCGTCATGAGGAGGAACCCGTCGTGACGGATCCCTCAGCCGCCCCTTCCGCCCCGCCGGCGAAGAGACGCTCCAGGAGGTCCAGCCCTCTCAGCGTCCTGACGCCGTGCCAGCAGAGGTCGTCGCCGGAGACGAGGTGGACGGCGGCTCCCGGCAGAAGGGCCTGCCAGTGCCTCCGGTGGTCCTCACCGAAGCGATAGGGCTCGTCGGGGAGGAAGAGCCGCTCCGGCGCCAGGACCGCGAGAGCCTCCTCGGACACGACCGGATAGGCCGTCCGGGCGGGGCCCTCCATCCCGGCCTCGGGAGCCACGTTGACCCCCGCGAAGGCCGAGAGAAGGCCGTCGATGTACGTTCCCCGGCCCGCGAGCATCCACGGGTCCTTCCAGACGAGGTAGGCGAACCTGAACGGAGGGCGGGAGACGGATCGAACGGCCGCGAGCCGCTCCTCGATCCGGTGAGCCCAGGCTTCTCCTTCTCCGCCGCGCCCCGTCAGCCGGCCCAGCCGGCGGGTCAGCTCCGCGGCGTCGGAGAGGTCCCTCGGGTGGGACACGTCGACCCGGAACTCCGCCGAGAGGGCCTCGACATCCGCGCGCCTGTTCTCCTCGGCGTTCGCGAAGACGAGGTCCGGCCGGAGCGTCCGGATCATTTCGAGGTCGGGATTCTTGGTGCCGCCCACCCTGGGTATACCGACGAGGGACTCACTCGGGTGAATGCAGTACCGGGTCACCCCGACGAGCATCTCCCTCAGCCCCAGCGCCACGAGCGTCTCGGTGATGGAGGGGCAGAGGGAGACGATCCGCATGGTGCGAGCCTGTGTCCCTAGATGAAGTCCAGAAGAACCGAAAGCCCGTGCTCGATGCGGTCGATGGTCTCGGGCTCGAGCCGACCGGCACGGGAGCGAAGAAACGTCTTGTCAGCGGTGATGATCCGGGTGACGTTCACGACTGACGGCTTTGGCAGGCCGGACTCCGTGGCGGGCACGAGAACGTTCCCGGGCATGTCGGCGAGGCGAAGGTTCGTCGTGATCACGACTGCCACGACCGTCGATAGCCGACTGCGGTTGTATGCGTTGGCCTGCATGATGACCACAGGATGGGTGCCGCCAGGGGATGACGCGACGGGGTCGGGAAGGTCAGCCCACCAGACCTCGCCTCGCGCTATTTCCATGACTCGGGGGGGATCGACCGCGACTGGATACTCTGAAGGACCGGATCAAGCGAGGAGGCCTCGCTCGCCAGGACCTCGTTCAGCTTGGCCGTGATGGCCCGTTCATCGTGGAGCTGCACGTAGCGCAGAACAGCTTCGGCGTAAAGGCTGCTTCGTGACACCCGTAGACGACGAGCGAGCTTGTCGGCTGCCTTGAACACGGGGTCAGGGATGGAGACGGCGGTCTTCACGGGCCGAGTATACCGCAGGTAGTACCAGAGGATAACGGCCTGACAGAGGGAGGGAGCTCTGGCCGAGAACGAGGCGGCCACCCCTTCCGCCCCGCCCGAGGCGCGCCGGGCACGGTCAGATTGATCATGGTCATGGACCATGGTTTACTTTCGGCCGTGGAAACCGTTCCCATCTCCCAGTTCAAGGCTCGCTGCCTCGCCATCCTCGCGAAGGTCCAGAAGACCGGCCACCCGATCCTCGTGACCAGGTTCGGAAAGCCTATGGCCGAGGTCATCCCTCCACCTTCGCCAGCCCGCCCAGACCGCTGGCTCGGCTCGCTCGAAGGCTCGGTTCGGATCGTCGGGAACATCGTCTCTCCGACCACCATGGAAGACGACTGGGAAGCTCTTCGGAAATGAGGCTCCTCCTCGACACCCACATCTGGATCTGGAGCGTGGCCAGCCCGCAGCGGCTGACAAAGCGAGTGAGGACCGCGCTCGGCTCCGCCAGGAACGAACTGTGGCTCTCACCCATCAGCGTCTGGGAATTCCTCGTCCTGGCCGAGAAAGGGAGCCTCAAGCTCGACCGTCCCGCGGCCTCGTGGGTGGAAGCCGCCCTCGCGGCCCCCGGCACGCTCCGGGACGCGCCCTTGACTCGCGAGGTCGCCATCGAAAGCTGGCGCGTTCCGCTCGCCCATCAGGACCCGGCCGACCGTTTCATCGCCGCGACCGCCCTCGTCCAGGGCCTCACCCTCGTCACGGCTGACGAGCGCCTCCTCGCCCTCAAGAGCCTCCCGACGCTCGCGAACTGCTGAGGCGAGGGGCTCCGGCCCTACGCCCTGTAGGCCTTCGCCAGCGCCGCCGCGTGCTCCTTCACGTCGTCCACAACCTCGTCAGGAGAGATCGCCTCCGCGTACTTCCCCAGGCCAGCGACGCCGGCCGGTTACCTCACATCTTTGCCGGACCCTTCACCACCTCGCGGTCGAGTGTCTCGACGACCCTCGCGAATTCCTCCACCAATGGGCTACTTCCCGCTTTCCGGTAGGCCACGACCAGTGCCCTGTAGTACCAGAGAATCTCGTCCCGGGAAGCGCTGAATCGACCCCACAGCTTCTCTCCCACCACCCTGTAGTCGACGAGGATGCAGCGGACGTTGTGCAGCTTGTCTGCGGCGGAAACGAGGCGTATCGAAGCCGACTGCGCGGGGAGGTGGGAAAGGTACGCCGTCTTCCTCGCTTTCCAGGGCGGCTTCGGCTGGACGTCCGTGTCGGTACATCCGGCGACGATGGTGGCGACCCCCTCGCCGAACTCCGACCTGATCAGTTCCAGCCGCTTGGCGCCTCCCTGGTCCTCGACTGCATCGTGGAGGAGCGCCGCGATCGCCTCGTCTTCCGTGCCCCCGTTCTCGAGGACGAGACTCGCCACCGCCATCAGGTGCGACACGTAAGGGATCTCCGTTCCCTTTCGCACCTGGTTGGCGTGAGCGTCGGCAGCATGCACAAATGCGCGTCGAAATCGTTCGGTGAGGATCATCAGCCACCCCCTCGTCGAATACTGTCACACGGGTCTCCGACCTATTTCACGGGTCGGCGTCAGCCGTCTCCAGCAGAGCGCTCACCTCGGCGATGAGCCTCGGGACGCGGCCCTCGGCTACATCCCATACGCTGGCGTCGTCGATCGGGCTGGTCGAGTGCGCCGCACACCCCAGCCTCCTGGAGCGTTCCTGCAGGCTCCACCGGCCAACGGCCGGCCTCCTGGCGGCGAGGCTGGAGGCCTCGTATCGCCAGGAGACCGACGCCATCGGGGCCGAGCTCCGCCGACTCGACCTCACGGGAGACGAGCGGCTCGTCTGGGCAGTCCTCTTCCTCGAGTCCTCCGCCAAGGAAGTCGGACTCGCCGTCCCCTACCTCCTGTCGTTCTCCGGCTGGCACGACGACGCCGAGGCTGCCGCGGAGCGCCTGCTCGGCTTCGTCCCCAACGGCAGCGCCGCCCAGGGATGGACCACCTCGAGCCGGTCTTCGTCGCCGCCCTCGTCACGGAGAAGCCCCTCCTCCTGATCGGGCCGCACGGCACCGGCAAGTCGTGGGTGCTGGTTCGCCTCGCCGAGGCGCTCGTCGTCGCGCTCACCCACGCCTCCAGCCACGCGGGATCGCCCGGCGAATCCTCCCCGGCCCAGGCCTCTACCGACCCCACCTCCTTGGCCCGCGCGAGCCAGTAGGCCCGCTGGCACCCGTGACTGCAGACGGATGCCGTCTGGACGGGCTTTTCCCCTCAGGCTGACGGGTACTCCTGGTACGGGGTCCGCGCGAGGCGAGCTGGCTGGCCCCTTCCCGGCTTTCCGGGAAGGGGCCGCCGTGGCATGCCGGGTCAGTTCCGCAGCTTCGATGCTCCGAACGCGGCCAGCAGGGCCGCGAGCGCGACCAGCATGCCGGGAGAGAGCGCCGGAATGGCGGCGGAGTCCGTGAACGTGTAGCCGCCAGGCGCCGTCACCGCTCCCGAAGCCGTCGTCACGACGACGTCGACGGCACCTGCCGCGTGGGCCGGGACGGTCGCCGTGATCGACGTGCCGGAGAGCACCGTGAAGGACGTGGCCGCCGCTGCGCCGAAGGTCACCGCGGTCGTGGTCGAGAGGAACGTTCCATTGATCGTGACGACCTGCCCGCCGGAGGTCGGGCCCACGCCCGGCAGTACCGAGGTGATCGTGGGGGAGCTCGCGTCGTAGGTGTAGTTGCCCGCGAGGGTGGCCGTCCCGGCCGGCGTCGTGACGGCCACGTCGACGGCGCCGGCGGCGTGCGCCGGCGTCTTCACCGTGACGGACGTCGCCGTCGCGGCGCCGACGGTCGCGGCCGTCCCGTCGAACGTGACCGCCGTCGTGTCGGTCATGTTCGTGCCCGTGATCACGACCGTCTGCCCACCGGCGACGGGACCGGCCATGGGCGCCAGGCTGGTGACGCTGGGAGTCGCGACGTAGGTGTAGCCGCCCGTGAGGGTGGCCGTCCCGCCGAGCGTCGTGACGACCACGTCGACGGCGTCCCCGACGGTGGCCGGCGTCGTCCTCTTGCCCGAGGGAGACGCGCCCGGGAGGCGGGAGGCTGAGATGGGGGACGGCGCCACCGTCGTGCACGTGGTATCCGTACTGCCGAGGACGGCCGCGAGTCGGCCGCCGATCTTGACCGACTGGACCGTCTTCAAGCCCCCTCCGTTGATCACGCACGTTTGCCCGCCGGAACCCGGTCCGGCCTTGGGCACCATTCCGGAAATCGTGGGAGACGGGAGGAATTCGTAGGCGTTCGTGGCGGTGGCCGTCCCGCCCGGTGTCGTGACGGCCACGTCGACGGCGCCGGCGGCGTGCGCCGGCGGCGTCACCTCGACCGACATCATCGTGGTGGTGCCGAGCGTCGCGGCCATCCCGCCGAACGTGACCGCCGTGGCACCGGCCAGGTTCGCGCCGTAGATCACGACCGTCTTCCCGCCAGGAATAGTGCCGCTCGGGGGCGCCACGCCGATGATGCTGGGAGCCGCGACGTAGGTGTAGCCGCCCGCGAGGGTGGCTGTCCCGCCCGGTGTCGTGACGACCAGGTCGACGGTGCCGGGGACGTGCACCGGAGTCGTCACCGAGACCGAGGTCGCCGTCACGGCGCCGAGCGTCGCGGCCGCTCCGCCGAAGGTCACGGCCGTGGCACCGGTCAGCCCCGTGCCGCCGATCACGACCGTCTGCCCGCCGGTGGCCGGGCCGGACGAGGGCGTCGAGCCCGTGACCGTGGGAGCCGCGATGTAGGTGAAGCCGCTCGCGGAGGTGACCGTCCAGCCTTGCGAGCCCTGCTGGCCTGCTCCCGCGACGACCACGTCGACGGCACCTGCCGCGTGGGAGGGCGCCTTCACCTCGACCAACGTCGGCGACACGTAGAAGGGGGTCGCGGCCGTCCCGCCGAAGGTCACCGAAGTCGTGGACGACAGGTCCCATCCACTGATTGTCACGGTCTGCCCGCCGGCAACCAGGCCGGTCGTGGGCACAACGCCGGTGATCACGCGATCGACCGCGTAGGTGTAGCCGCCCGCGAGGGTAGCCGTCCCCGAGGGTGTCGTGACGGCCACGTCGACCACGCCGGCGGCGTGCGCCGGCGTCTTCATCATGACGTACGTCGGCAACACACCGCTGACGGTCGCGGCCGCCCCGCCGAAGGTCACCGCCGTGGTACCGGTCAGCCCCGCGCCGTGGATCGTGACCTCCTGCCCGCCGGAGACCGGACCGGCCATGGGCGCCACGCTGGTGATGGCGGGGGCCGCGACGTACGTATAGCCGCCCGTGCGGGTGGCCGTCCCGTTGGGTGTCGTGACGGCCACGTCGACCGCGCCGACGCCGTGCGCCGGCGTCGTCACCGTGACCGACGTCGCCGTGGCGGTGCCGACGAGCGTCGCAGCCGTCCCGCCGAAGGTGACCGCCGTGGCACCGGTCATGTTCGTGCCCGTGAGCACGACCGTCTGCCCGCCAGCGGCCGAGCCGCTCGTGGGCGACAGGCTGGTGATGGTGGACGCGATGTAGGTGTAGGCGCCCGCGGCGGTGGCCGTCCCCCCGGGTGTCGTGACGGCCACGTCGACGGCGCCGGCGGCGTGCGCCGGCGTCGTCACCGTGACCGACGTCGCCGTCACGGCGCCGAGAGTCGCGGCCGTCCCTCCGAAGGTGACCGCCGTGGTACCGGTCAGGTCCGTGCCGCTGATCACGACCGCCTGCGCGCCGCCGACCGGGCCGCCCGTGGGCGCCAGGCCGGTCACGGTGGGAGCCGGGGCGTACGTGTAGCCGCCCGTGGCGGTGGCCGTCCCGCCCGGTGTCGTGACGACCACGTCGACCGCGCCGGCGGCGTGCCCCGGCGTCCCAATCTTGAGAAACGACGGGGACTTGAGGCCGCCGGGCGTGGCCGTCCCGCCGAAGGTCACCGTCATCGCATCGCTGTACAGGTTGCTGCCGTTGATCGAGACAATCTGACTGCCGACAAGCGGGCCGGCCGTGGGCGTCAGGCTGCTGATGGTGGGAGCCGCGACGTACGTGTAGGCGCCCGCGACGGTGGTCGTCCCGTAGGGTGTCGTGACGGCCACATCGACAGCGCCCGGGACGTGGGCCGGCGTCGTCACCGTGACCGACGTCACCGTGGCGGTGCCGAGGGTCGCGGCCATCCCGCCGAAGGTGACCGCCGTGGCACCGGTCATGTTCGCGCCCGTGATCATGACCGGCTGCCCGCCGGCGGCCGGGCCGGCCGCGGGCGAAAGGACGGTGACGGTGGGAGCCCCGAGGTAGGTGTAGGCGCCCGTGGCGGTGGCCGTCCCCCCGGGTGTCGTGACGGCCACGTCGACGGCGCCGACGCCGTGGGCCGGCGTCGTCACCGCGACCGACGTCGCCGTCACGGCGCCGAGGGTCGCGGCCATCCCGCCGAACGTGACCGCCGTGGTACCGGCCAGGTTCGTGCCGCTGATCACCACCGTCTGCCCGCCGGCGGCCGTGCCGGCCGTCGGCGCCAGGCCGGTCACGGTGGGCGGCAGGTAGTAGCAGAACGTCACAGAGCCGGCCTCAATGCCCAACTCGCCGGGATTGCCGCCAGAGGCCGACCAGATGAGCTTTCCTGCGGTGGCGATGTACGAGCCGCCGCCGCCACCGCCGCTATTCTCTCCTCCGGCTCCTCCACCGTTGGAGCCTCCTCCGCCTCCTCCTGAGAGCCTCGTAGTTCCCGACAACGTCCCCCCCGCAGCTCCTCCGCCTCCGTACCCTCCATCCCCCACTGAACCTATTCCGGACACCCCGCCTGCACCTCCCGAGATGAATGCCTTGCCGCCGGCGGAGGAACCTGAGCAGGCGCTGCCGCCCCCGAGGAACCCTCCCCCGCCTCCTCCCGAAGGACAGGGACTGCCGCCGGCTCCTCCGTACCCGCCCGTTCCGGCCGCGCCTCCACCAGTCCCCTTTCCCACTTGAGCGGCCTCGACCTGCCCGTCCCCGCCGGAATCGTGAATCGATGCTCCTCCTCCTCCTGCAGCGATGAGGAGCGGGGTCCAGTAAGAAGGCCCCCAGACCCACGTCGCCCCGCCGCCTCCTCCTGCGTACCCAAATCCGCCCGTTTTCCCGACGAGCAGAGAAAAAGAGCCTGGATTGACCGGGAAGGACGCCACCATCCGAGCTCCTCTACCGCCAAAGGTACGAGACGCACCGTCACTGGCCAGGCCGCCGTCGGCCCCTGAGGCATCGATGGTCACCGCGGTGACGCCGGTCGGCACCACGAACGTCTGGATCGCCCCCGTCGCGGAATAGGTCGTCGACGTGCCGTAGCACACCGGCGCCGAGCTCTGTCCAAAGGCCGTGCCCTCGCTTCCAACAAGAGCGGTAACGAACAGGCAGATTCCCGGATGCAACCTCGAGCACTTCATTGGTCCCCCTCTCCGGTCCCGTCGTGTACCTTCGACAGCCCGGCGGCATCATGTAACACCGCACGATCTCCCACAAGTTCGCCGACGGGGCGGTCGTCCGTTACCACCAGCAGGCCGAGCTCGACTTCGCTCCGATCACGATCACCGGAATGGGCTACGGCGTCAAGCTACGGTTGGATCCATCTAACACACTGATTCAGTGTAGGTTACGGCAGCAGTCCGGCATGGATTGGAGTCGCAATCCTGCCAGCGGCTTGGCCGAATAGCAGGACGAGCGCAACACCCGAAGAGCATTTCGAGCCGCATGGGAGCGGGTCCGAGCGCAGTTCGATGCGTGAGGTGGCCGAGCGAAAGGCTGTTGGC
>CAIMWE010000251.1 GCA_903845115.1 uncultured Acidobacteriota bacterium
CACGGACAGTGGCTTCCGCTCGAGGAGGAGAACCTCTCGCGGCTCGGAACGGCCAACTGCGAGCTGGGGCGGAACTTCGTCACGGGCGACAGGGTGTTCGTCAGCCAGTCGAAGTTCCGTCTGAGGGTGGGGCCGCTCACCCTGGCGCAGTTCGTCGGGTTCCTCCCGCCGGGACCGGCCTACCGCCCGATCGCGGACCTGACCCGTTTCCTGGCCGGGTCCGAGTTCGACTTCGAGGTTCAGCTCGTCCTGAGAAGGGAGGAGGTCCCGTCCTGCCAGCTGGGCGGCGCCGCCCTCGCTCCGATGCTCGGATGGACGACCTGGCTCCAGACGGGTCCACCTGCCCAGGACGCCTCGGAAGTCGTGCTTCAGGTTGATAATTGACGGAACGCCGCCGAAACAGCCGACACCTGGAATGCCGCGCACGGAGCGCACTCCATAGGGAGAGACGATGAACGTCAACATCAAGTCCCTGGTCAGCCGCCTGAACGAGACCTGCCACGGCGCGCTCGACGGCGCCGCGGGACTGTGCTTCTCGCGCACCAACTACGCCGTCGAGGTGGAGCACCTGCTGGTGAAGCTCCTCGAGGCCCACGACACGGACCTCCTGAAGGTGCTTCGCCACTTCGAGGTGGACGCCGCCCGGCTCGGGAAGGACCTGCTCCGGTCCCTCGACCGGCTGAAGACCGGCAACGCCCGGACCCCCAGCCTGTCGCCGCGCATCCCGCGGCTCTTCGAGAAGGCCTGGCTCCTGGCCTCGATCGAGTACGGAGCGCAGAGGATTCGCTCGGGCCACGTCCTCCTCGTCCTCCTGACGGACGAGGACCTCGCGCGACTCTCCCGGGAGATCTCGCCGGCGTTCGCGGCCATCTCGCCCGAGAAGCTCGCGAAGAGCCTGCCGGAGATCTGCAGCGGCTCCGCCGAGGACAAGGCCGCGCAGGCCCTCGGCGCGCCCGGGGAAGCCGGCGGCGGGCCGGAAACCCTGTCGGGCGTCCCGGGCAAGACGAAGGCTCTCGAGCAGTTCACCGAGGACCTCACCGCCAAGGCCCGCGCCGGGAAGATCGACCCGATCCTCGGGCGCGACTTCGAGATCCGGCAGGTGATCGACATCCTCACGCGGCGGCGCCAGAACAACCCGATCCTCACCGGCGAGGCCGGGGTCGGGAAGACGGCCGTGGTCGAGGGGTTCGCGATGCGGATCGCCGCAGGCGACGTCCCGGGGCCGCTCAAGAACGTCGCGGTGAGGACGCTCGACCTGGGGCTCCTGCAGGCCGGGGCTGGGATCAAGGGCGAGTTCGAGAGCCGCCTGAAATCGGTCATCGACGAGGTGAAGGCCTCGCCGACCCCGATCATCATCTTCATCGACGAGGCGCACACGATGATCGGCGCCGGCGGGGCCGCCGGGCAGAACGACGCCGCGAACCTCCTGAAGCCGGCGCTCGCCCGCGGCGAGCTGCGGACGATCGCCGCGACGACCTGGGCCGAGTACAAGAAGTACTTCGAGAAGGACGCCGCCCTCGCCCGCCGGTTCCAGGTCGTCAAGGTCGAGGAGCCGACCGAGGAGGTCGCCGTCGTCATGATGCGGGCCCTCGCGAAAAACCTCGAGAAGCACCACACCGTGAGGATCCTCGACGAGGCGGTCGAGGACGCCGTGAAGCTCTCCCACCGGTACATCTCGGGGCGGCAGCTCCCCGACAAGTGCGTGAGCGTCCTGGACACGGCGTGCGCGAAGGTGGCCATCGGACAGGCGGCGACGCCGGCCCCCGTCGAGGACGTGAGGCGCCACATCGACCAGCTCGGCGTGGAGATCGAGGCCCTCGAGCGGGAGGCGGCCGTCGGGGCCGACCACGCGGAGCGGATCGAGAAGCAGAAGACGGCGCGGGCGGCCGACCAGGAGTCGCTCGTGAAGCTCGAGGAGCAGTGGAAGAAGGAGATCGAGCTGATCGGGAAGATCAGGGAGGTCCGCGGGAAGCTCGAGGGGATGGCGGGGGGCGCCGCCACGCCGGAGCTCGAGGGCCTCCGGGGCGAGATGAACCGGTTGAACGCCGAGCTCCTGGCCGTGCAGGGCGAGATTCCGATGATGCAGCCCCACGTCAACGCCCAGGCGGTGGCCGAGATCATCGCCGGGTGGACCGGCATCCCCGTCGGGAGGATGCAGGCCGACGAGGTGAAGACCGTCATCGAGCTGAAGGACCTCCTGGCCCAGCGGGTCATCGGGCAGGACCACGGCCTCGAGGCGATCGCCCAGAGGATCCGGACTTCGAGGGCCGGCCTCACCGACCCGCGGCGGCCCGTGGGCGTGTTCCTCCTCGTGGGCCCCTCCGGGGTCGGCAAGACCGAGACCGCGGTCGCCCTCGCCGAGACTCTCTACGGCGGGGAGAGGAACATGGTGACGATCAACATGTCCGAGTACCAGGAGGCGCACACGGTCTCCTCGCTGAAGGGCTCGCCCCCGGGCTACGTCGGCTACGGCGAGGGCGGCGTCCTGACGGAGGCGGTGAGGCGCAAGCCCTACTCGGTGGTCCTCCTCGACGAGGTCGAGAAGGCGCACCCCGACGTGATGGAGCTCTTCTACCAGGTCTTCGACAAGGGGCAGCTGGAGGACGGCGAGGGCCGGGAGATCGACTTCAAGAACACGGTCATCCTCCTCACCTCCAACGCCGAGACCGACACGATGATGAAGCTCTGCGCCGATCCCGAGACGGCCCCCGAGCCCGACAAGCTCGTGGAGGCCATCAAGCCCGGCCTGAACAAGATCTTCAAGCCGGCGCTCCTGGGCCGCATGGCGATCATCCCGTACTACCCGATCTCGGACCTCGTCATGCGCCGGATCGTCGTCCTGCAGCTCGGCCGCATCGGCCAGCGGCTGGCGGCGAACCACGGGGCGAAGTTCTCCTGGGACGACGCCGTGGTCTCCGAGATCGCCGGCCGGTGCAAGGAGGTCGAGAGCGGAGCCCGGAACGTCGACCACATCCTGACGCGGACCGTCCTGCCCGACATGTCGGGAGAGTTTCTCGCCCGGATGGCCGAGGGGAAGGCGATCTCCTCGGTCCACGTCCGGGTGGGCGACGGGGGGGCGTTTCTCTACGACGTGGGCTAGGAAATCCCGCCGCACAGTTGCGCCACGTCACGGCCGGGTGAGGGTCGAAGAGATATATTCTCGATAGGTCGAAGAGACGGCCGTGCTTTTCGGGGTAACGGGGAACCCGGACGCCTCTTGGGAGGAACGGTCGATGGGAGAGTACAAGCAGCAGGGGCGGAAGATGCGGGTGACGGTCGACGGCCTCGGGCCGGACGACCTCCTGCTCAAGGCGTTCAGCGGGACCGAGACGATCTCGCGACTCTTCACCTACGAGGTGGAGATGATCGCGGAGAACAAGCAGAAGATCGCGTACGAACAGGTGCTGGGGAAGAAGGCGACGATCCACCTCCAGCTGCCGGACGAGTCGAGCGAGACGCACCTGAACGGGCTGGTCGTGGCGTTCAGCCAGGGAGACCGGGACGACACCTTCACGACTTACCGGGCGGAGCTCGTGCCGGAGGCGTGGCGGCTGACGAGGAAGACCCAGAGCAAGATCTTCCAGCGGAAGAACGTCCCGGACATCCTGAAGGCGACCCTCAAGGGCTTCCCGCTGGAGTGGAAGCTGGAGGGGACGTACGAGCCGAGGGACTACTGCGCGCAGTACCGCGAGAGCGACTTCGACTTCGCGAGCCGCCTGATGGAAGAGGAAGGGATCTGGTACTACTTCTCCCACTCGGACGGCTCGCACGTGATGGTGGTCGGGGACAAGCCGAGCGGATTCGTCGACGTGAAGGGGGATTCCAGCTTCGTCTACGAGGAGCTCGAGGGCGGGACCCGCGACGACAACCGGGTCTGGGCGTGGGAGAAGGTGCAGAGGATGCGGGCGGGCAAGGTCCTCCTCTGGGACCACTGCTTCGAGCTCCCGCACCGGCACCTGGACGCCGAGGCACCGACGATCGGGAGCGTCTCCGCGGGGAAGGACACGCACAAGCTGACGCTGCCGGGCGTTCCGGAGATGGAGCTGTACGACTGGCCGGGAGCGTACGCACAGCGGTTCGACGGGATCAACAAGAGCGGCGGGGAGCAGCCCGGGGAGCTGCAGAAGATTTTCACAGACAATCGGAGGACCGCCGAGATCCGGATGGACGCGGAGACGGCGCCCGCGGTGCAGGTCAAGGGGAAGAGCAACGTGAAGCACCTCGTGCCGGGGCACAAGTTCAGCCTGAAGCGGCACTTCGGCGGCGGGGACGGGCAGTACCTCCTCGTGAGCGTCCAGCACTCCGGTGAGTTCGCCGGGGACTACCGCTCGGGGAAGGACCCGCTGGCGTATCGCAACTCGTTCACCTGCATGCCGGTGGCGCTCACGTTCCGGCCGGCGCGGGAGACTCCGAAGCCTTACGTCCGGGGGACCCAGACCGCGGTCGTGGTAGGGCCGCCCGGGGAGGAGATCTTCACGGACAAGTACGGGCGCATCAAGGTGCAGTTCCACTGGGACCGGGACGAGCCGAAGAGCGAGGACAGCTCGTGCTGGGTCCGGGTCGGGCAGATCGCCGCGGGGCGCCGCTGGGGGGCTTCCTTCTGGCCCAGGATCGGGCAGGAGGTGATCGTCGACTTCCTCGAGGGGGACCCGGACCAGCCCATCGTCGTCGGGAGCGTCTACAACGCCGGCCAGATGCCTCCGTACCTCGGCAACGGCCTCGACCCGAAGCACAAGAACGACCACAACGTGATGGGGGTCAAGTCGGACACGACGCCCGGCGGCGTGGGTTACAACGAGTGGCGGTTCGACGACACGAAGGACAAGGAGCAGGTCTTCATCCATGCCGAGAGGAACATGGACGTCCGCGTGAAGAGCGACTCGATGGAGACCGTCGGCGGCAGCAAGCACCTGACCGTCGGGGGCGAGAAGGACGGGAAGAAGTTCGGCGACTTCGAGCAGCTCGTCTACAAGGACTATG
>CAIMWE010000252.1 GCA_903845115.1 uncultured Acidobacteriota bacterium
ATCGCGTACGAACAGGTGCTGGGGAAGAAGGCGACGATCCACCTCCAGCTGCCGGACGAGTCGAGCGAGACGCACCTGAACGGGCTGGTCGTGGCATTCAGCCAGGGAGACCGGGACGACACCTTCACGACGTACCGGGCGGAGCTGGTGCCGGAGGCGTGGCGGCTGACGAGGAAGACCCAGAGCAAGATCTTCCAGCGGAAGAACGTCCCGGACATCCTGAAGGCGACCCTGAAGGGGTTTCCGGTCGACTGGAAGCTGGAGGGGACGTACGAGCCGAGGGACTACTGCGCGCAGTACCGCGAGAGCGACTTCGACTTCGCGAGCCGCCTGATGGAAGAGGAAGGGATCTGGTACTACTTCTCGCACTCGGACGGCTCGCACGTGATGGTGGTCGGGGACAAGCCGGGCGGCTTCGTCGACGTGAAGGGGGAGACCAGCTTCGTCTACGAGGAGCTCGAGGGCGGGACCCGCGACGACAACCGGGTCTGGGCGTGGGAGAAGGTGCAGAGGATGCGGGCCGGCAAGGTCCTCCTCTGGGACCACTGCTTCGAGCTGCCGCACCGGCACCTGGACGCCGAGGCGCCGACGATCGGGAGCGTCTCCGCGGGGAAGGACACCCACAAGCTGACGGTGCCGGGCGTCCCGGAGATGGAGATGTACGACTGGCCGGGAGCGTATGCGCAGCGGTTCGACGGGATCAACAAGAGCGGAGGGGAGCAGCCCGGGGAACTGCAGAAGATCTTCGTGGACAACCGGAGGACGGTCGAGATCCGGATGGACGCGGAGACGGCGCCCGCGGTGCAGGTCAAGGGGAAGAGCAACGTGAAGCACCTCGTGCCCGGGCACAAGTTCAGCCTGAAGAGGCACTTCGCCGGAGGGGACGGGCAGTACCTCCTCGTGAGCGTCCAGCATTCCTGTGAGTTCGCCGGGGACTACCGCTCGGGGAAGGACCCGCTGACGTACAGCAACTCCTTCACCTGCATGCCGGTGGCGCTCGTCTTCCGGCCGGCGCGGGAGACGCCGAAACCGTACGTCAGGGGAACGCAGACGGCGGTGGTGGTCGGCCCTCCGGGCGAGGAGATCTTCACGGACAAGTACGGGCGCATCAAGGTGCAGTTCCACTGGGACCGCGACGGCAAGAAGGACATCGACAGCTCCTGCTGGGTCCGGGTCGGGCAGATCGCCGCGGGGCGCCGCTGGGGGGGCTCCTTCTGGCCCCGGATCGGGCAGGAGGTGATCGTCGACTTCCTCGAGGGGGACCCGGACCAGCCGATCGTCGTCGGGAGCGTCTACAACGCCGACCAGATGCCGCCCTACCTCGGCAACGGCCTCGACCCGAAGCACAAGAACGACCACAACGTGATGGGGGTCAAGTCGAACACGACGCCCGGCGGCGCCGGGTTCAACGAGTGGCGGTTCGACGACACGAAGGAGAAGGAGCAGGTCTTCGTCCATGCCGAGAGGAACATGGACGTCCGCGTGAAGAGCGACTCGATGGAGACCGTCGGCGGCAGCAAGCACCTGACCGTCGGGGGCGAGAAGGACGGGAAGAAGTTCGGCGACTTCGAGCAGCTCGTCTACAAGGACTATG
>CAIMWE010000253.1 GCA_903845115.1 uncultured Acidobacteriota bacterium
CGATGGGTTCGGGCGGCGCGCGGCCATCTGCTTTGTTGTCGCTCCTCCGAGGTCGGACGGCCACGTTCGTCGCGACGCCGCGCCCCTGGCCGCGCGGCGCTCCGAACGCACGTCATCGTATTTAGGGAGCGGGGTACTTAGAATGGAGCCCTCGATGCAAAAGCTCCTCTTGGCGTCCGTGACCGCACTGCTCCTGACGTCCGGCTTCGCCGCAGGGGAGCAGGCAGCGGGCGCTCCGCCGGCCGCGAAGCGGCCCCGCATCGGCCTCGCCCTCTCCGGCGGAGGCGCGCGGGGGGCGGCCCACATCGGCGTCCTCCGCGTGATGGAGCGGCTCCGGATCCCGGTCGACGCCATCGCCGGCACCAGCATGGGGTCGATCATCGGGGCCCTCTACGCCTCGGGGATGTCGCCCGACGAGATGGAGAAGGCCCTCGAAGAGATCGACTGGATCGACGCCCTCAAGGACGACCCGCCGCGGCAGGAGTTCGCCTACCGGACGAAGGAAGACGACTTCCTCTACGGCATCAAGGCGGAGCTGGGGTTCCGGAAGGGGAAGCTCATCCTCCCTCGCGGGTTCGTCGCCGGCGAGAAGCTCGGGTTCATCCTCCGGACCCTCCTCCTCGGGGCCGAGGGGGTCACCAGCTTCGACTCCCTCCCGATCCCGTACCGGGCCGTCGGGACCGACCTGGAGACCGGGAAGAAGGTGGTGCTCTCCCAGGGCGACCTCGCCCGCGCCGTCCGCGCGAGCATGGCGATCCCGGGCGTCTTCACGCCCGGGGAGATCAGCGGCCGGATCCTCGTGGACGGCGGCATGGCCTCCAACATGCCGGCCGACGTCGTCCGCGAGATGGGGGTCGACGTCGTCATCGCGGTCAACATCTCGACCCCGCTCGTGACCCGCGAGAAGCTGGAGTCTGCCTTCTCGATCCTGAACCAGACCTCCGGGTTCCTCACCTACCTCAATGTCGAAGAGGAGATCCGGCGCCTCGGAAAGCGGGACGTCCTCGTCCAGCCCAACCTCGAGGGAATCGCCACGCTCGACTTCTCGAAGGTGGCGGAGGCCCTGAAGCGGGGCGTGGCCGGCGCAGAGGCGGCCGTCGACCGGCTCACGACCCTCTCGGTGACCGAGGCCGAGTTCCAGGAGTTCCTCTCCCGCCAGCGGCGTCCGCCGAAGCCGATGCCGATGGTGGACGAGCTGCGAGTCGCCGGCGTCGACGGCATCGACTCGCGGTGGATCACACGGCGGATCCTGACCGCACCGGGCCGCCCGCTCGACCTGGCGCTCCTCCGGGAAGACTTCGGCCGGATCTACGAGCTGGGCGACTTCGACCTCATCGACTTCCACCTGCGGCAGGAAGATGGACGCACGGTCCTCGAGATCGCCCCCCATCTCAAGCCGATCGCCAACGGCAGGCTCCGCCTCGGCATCAACTTCACGACCGACTTCGACACGACGTCGGCCTTCGACCTTCGCCTCGGCTACGACCAGACACGGATGAACGCGCTCCGGGCCGACTGGCGGACCCGGATCAACGTCGGCCGGGAGATGGCGATCGACAGCGAGCTCTACCAGCCGCTCGACTACTCCGGTCGGTTCTTCCTGGCCCCGCGGGTCGGCTTCGAGCGGAAGAACTACATGTACTACGACGACAGGTACGCCTCGGCGGTCGTCCGGTTCGACACCTCGTACGTGGGAGTCGACGGCGGCCTGTCGTTCGGGAAGTACGGCGAGTTCCGTCTCGGCTACATGAGGGGGCGGTCCGCGCTCGACTCGATCGTGAGCCCCATCGACTTCTCGGGGCTGGTCATCGACCACGGGAAGGCCATCGCGAAGCTCGACCTCGACCAGCTGGACGACGTCAATTTCCCCACGAAGGGGTACCTCGTCCGGGCCGAGACCGACTTCGGGCGGAAGTCGCTGGGGAGCGTCTCCGACTTCGACAAGCTGACGGTGTCCGCGACGAAGGTCTTCTCGTCCGGCCGGACCTCGGTTTCCACGATGCTCCTGCTGGCGACGCCGCTGGGCGGCGACCTGCCCGTCTGGGAGTGGTCGTCGCTCGGCGGCCCGCTCGTCCTGTCGGGGCTCCGACCCGACCAGCTCCTGGGCCCCTACGCCGGGCTGGGCCGGGCCGTCGCCACGCGGCAGATCGGCCAGGGGGGCGCCATCGGGACCTTCTACGTCGGCGGCTCGCTCGAGACGGGGAACGTCTGGCAGACGACGAAGGACATCAATCTCGGCGACCTTCGCCTTTCCGGCAGCCTCTTCCTCGGCATCGACAGTCCGCTCGGCCCGGTCTACCTCGGCGTCGGGTACGCCGACCGGGGCAACACGTCGGTCTACCTCCTGATCGGCTCGGACCAGCGGTAGGTCCAGGGCCTCGCGCGGCCGCTCCGCCTACCCGGCCAGCTTGCTCCTTGTCCGGCCGTAGAGGAGGTAGATCGCCATCCCGGCGGCCAGCCAGAGGACGAACCGCCACCAGGTGACGAGCGGGAGACCCGCCATCAGGAAGAGGCACATCACGATCCCGAGGAGCGGCGTCCAGGGGACGAACGGCACACGGAACGACCGGTGCCGCTCCGGCTCCCGCTTCCGGAGGACGAGGATCCCGATCGCGACGAGGATGAAGGCGAAGAGGGTCCCGATGTTCGTCAGCTGGACGATCTCGTCGATGTTCGCCACGGCCGAGAAGAAGGCGACGAAGACGCCGGTGAGGACCGTCGTGACGTGCGGCGTCCGGTACTTCGGGTGGATCTTCCCGAACCAGGGGCCGAGGAGGCCGTCGCGCGACATCGCCATCAGGATCCGGGGCTGACCCAGCTGGAAGACGAGGAGGACCGAGGTCATCGCCACGACCGCGCCGAAGGCCAGGACCCCCGCGGCCCACCCCTGGTTGACGTAGTTGAGCGCGGCCGCGAGCGGATCGGCGGTCCCCTTCAGCTTGTCCCACGGGATCATCCCGGTCAGGACGAGCGCGGCGGCGATGTAGAGGACCGTGCAGACGACGAGCGACCCGATGATCCCGCGCGGCATGTCGCGCCCGGGGTCCCTGCACTCCTCGGCCGCGGTCGAGATCGCGTCGAATCCGATGTATGCGAAGAAGATCAGCGAGGCCCCGGTCCAGACCCCCGAGAGCCCGCCCGGGAAGAAGGGATGCCAGTTCGACGGCTTCGTGAAGAAGACGCCGACCCCGATGAAGAACAGCAGCGTCGCGAGCTTCAGGACCACGATCACGTTGTTGAACCGGGCCGACTCCTTCACGCCGATGACGAGGAGCCAGGTGATGGCGGCGGTGATGAAGACGGCCAGCAGGTTGCAGACGACGGGTATGCCGAAGAGGACCGGGTGGTGGAGGTGCGCCTCCCACGCCACGGCCGCCTCGGGACCGAGCGAGGCGACCCCCGACTCGGCGACCGCGCTCGCGGCGAGGAGCGTGGAGCGGTAGTCGGTCGCCATCCAGGCCGGGATCTCCACCCCGAACCCGACCATCAGCTGGCGGAAGTAGGCCGCCCACGAGATCGCGACGGCGATGTTGCCGACCGCGTACTCCAGAATCAGGTCCCACCCGATGATCCAGGCGACCAGCTCGCCGAGCGTGGCGTAGCTGTAGGAGTAGGCCGACCCGGCCATCGGGACGAGGCTGGCGAACTCCGCGTAGCAGAGGGCACAGAAGCCGCACGCGACGGCGGTGATGGCGATCGACACGACCACTCCCGGCCCGGCCGGGCGGCCGGAGGAGCCGGAGACGGCGCTCCCGAGCGTGGCGAAGATGCCGGCGCCGATGATGGCGCCGATCCCGAGCGCCACCAGGTCGACCGCGGTGAGCGTCTTCTTCAGGCCGTGCGCCTCGTCGCTCCCTTCGGCCAGGATCCGGTCGAGCGGCTTTCTCCGGAAATAGTCCAACGCGTCCTCCCTGTCGGTCCGGCCTGTCTATCCGGCGTTCCGGTCGAGCCACGCGGGGATCTCGGCGAGCGAGGCAATCGACTCGACCGCGCCGTGCCCGTGGCCCACCCGGTCCAGGAGCAGCGCGGAAAGGCCGGCGGCCCGCGCCCCCTCGTAGTCCTCCACCGGGTGGTCGCCCACGTGGAGCACCTCCCCGGCGGTGACGCCCGTCCGGGCGAGCGCCTCCTCGAAGATCCGGGGCGACGGCTTGGAGACCCCCGCCAGGGCCGAGACCACGATCGCCGAGAAGCGCGGGGTGAGCTCGAGCCGGTCCAGCAGCCGGGGAAGCGAGGAGTCCCAGTTGCTCACGACGGCCAGGACGGTCCCGCGGCGATCCAGCTCGTCCAGGACCGGCACCACGTCCGGGTAGACGCTCCAGTGGGCGGGGTCCCCGAAGTGGTCGATCAGCTCCTGGAGCATCTCCTCGGGGAGCTGGCCCCCCCCGACGCGCCAGAGGACTCCCTGCACGAACCGCCTCCAGAAGCCCCGCTCGCCGTCCCTCGTCCCCCAGCGCTCCTCACCCCGGGCCCGGCGCTCGGCCACCTCCCGCCAGGTGGCCTGGACCGCCCCGTCGACGGCCCCCGGATCGGCGCTCAGACCCCGGCGGGCGAAGGCGCGGGAATAGACCTCCTCGACCGGGGGGTCGGAAGCGAGAAGGGTGTTTCCCGCGTCGAAAAAGACCGCCCGGATGGGACTCAGGGCATCACCTGCCCGCCGTCGATGACGATCGCCTGCCCGGTGACGTTCCGGGCCTCGTCCGAGGCCAGGTAGACGGCCAGCCCGCCGATCTCGTCGGGCGTCAGGACCGCCCCCAGCGGCGCCATGCGGCCCGCCATCTCGAACGCCCGGTCCGCCGGAAGGCCCGACTCCTTGGCGACCCGCCCGATCCCGGCCCGTCCCATGTCGGTGTCGACCCAGCCGGGGCAGAGCGCGTTGACCGTGATCCTCCGGGGAGCCAGCTCCAGGGCCAGGGAGCGGGTCAGGCCGATCACGGCATGCTTGGAGGTGGCGTACGCGGCGCTCCCCGCCACCCCGAACCGGCCGGTGACCGACGACAGGTTCAGGATCCTCCCGCCGTCGGCCAGGAACGGGTGGGCCGCCCTCAGGACGCGCCAGGTCCCCGTGACGTTCACGTCGAGGATCTTCCGCCAGAGCGAGTCGGAGCGCTCGTCCCCGGCGAGAGGGGTGATGCCGCCGATCCCGGCGTTGTTGACGACGATGTCCAGGCGGCGGTCGGGACGGGAGGCCCGCTCCACCCCGGTGGCCACGGAGGCGGCGTCCGCCACGTCGAGGACGACCGGCGAGAGGGTCCACCCCTGCCGGGCCGCGTCTGCAGCGAGCGCCCGGCCGTCCTCCTCGCTCCGGACGCCGGCGAAGACGGCCGCCCCCTCGCTCGCGAAACGGAGGGCGATGGCCCGCCCGATCCCCCGAGAGGCACCGGTGACGAGCGCCTTCTTCCCTGAGAGCCTTCCAAGGGCAGCCATGAATCCCCCTTTGAGATCGATTCTAGCGGTTGTTACGATCCCTCCCGATGCTCGTCGAGGTTTTGCTCTTCGCGTCTCTCAGGGAAGAGGTCGGGTCGGTCTACCGCGTGGAGGTGGACGCGGCCGGCGAGACGACCGTGGCCGAGCTCCGGAAGGCCCTCGAGGCGGCGCACCCGGCCTTCGGACGGATGGGCCGGAAAGCGCTGGTAGCGGTGAACGAGACGTGGGCCAGGGACCGCGATCCGGTCCGGGAAGGGGACACCGTCGCCCTCGTCCCCCCCGTGGCGGGGGGGTGAGCAGGATGGCCTTCCTCACGCGCGAGCCGATCGACCCCGCCGCCCTCCTCGCGTCGGCCCGCCGGGACTCCGACGGGGGCTTGACGATCTTCGTGGGGGCCGTTCGGAACCACCACGAAGGGAGGACGGTCGATCACCTGATCTACGAGGCGTACGAACCGATGGCGGAACGGGAACTGGGCCGCATCCACGCGTCCCTGGAGAACGAGTACCCGGGAGTCCGCGCCGTGATCCAGCACCGGATCGGGACGCTGAGGATCGGGGACGTGGCGGTGGTCGTCGTGGCGGCCGCCCCGCACCGGGAAGAGGCGTTCGCCGCCTGCCGGGCCGGGATCGAGCGGATCAAGGCGTCGGTCCCGATCTGGAAGAAGGAATACGGCCCCGGGGGCGACTTCTGGATCGAGGGATGTGCGGCGGATCACCAGGAAATTTGTTGAAAATCCAGCCATTTTTTGGTAAAATCACAGCCTCTGGGTAGCCGGACCTGAACCTCCTTATCTCGGCACCCAAGAACCAGCGGTCGCCAAAGACCGCCGTTCCCGATCGGAACGGACGCGGAGGTCTCGAAGGTATGTTCGTCGCTCTCAGGCGTATCCACGTCGCTGCCAGCGACTTCTCTCGGTCAAGGCGCTATTACGGCGAGACCCTCGGCCTGCCCGAATCGGGCGGTTTCGAGGATGACTGGGTCGAGTTCGGCCTCGGGCCGATGATCCTGAAGCTGACTCCGCTTCGGCCCGGAGAGGTTCCTTCCCGGAACCAGGTTGCCCTCGCCCTCTCGACCGACGTCCTGGAGTCGACCCTCGTGACGCTCAAGGAGCGCGGCGTCACGGTGACCCGCGGTCCGTTCGACGAATTTACCGGCCGGTCGGCCGAGATCCTCGACCCCGACGGCTACAGGATCGTCATTTTCCAGGCGTCGGAGCTCCACCCGGACGAGGAGTGGGTCCCCGTCTCCCGGATCGACGAGATGGTCAAGCACGGCGTCCACCCCGGAAAGTCGACAGGGACGGCGCTGTCGTTCCGGGACGATCGCCTCCAGGCCCGGAAGGCGGAAGAGGCAAAGCAGAGGGCGGAGTCCAGGGCCAGGTTCGAGGCGACGAAAGCCCGCGAGGAGAAACGGCGGGCCGAGACGGCCGCCAAGCTCGAGGCCAAACGCCTGAAGGAAGAGAAGAAGAAGTCCGACCTGAAGGCCAGGGCCGACGCCAAGAAGGCCGCCGAGGCGCGGCGCCGGGCCGAGAAGAAGGCCCGGGCCGAGGCGGCGAGGACCGCGGCGATCCAGAAGAAGGCGGCGCTCCGGGCGAAGCTCGAGGCCAAGAAGGTCGCCGAGACCGAGAAGAAGGCCGAGCTCAGGGCGAAGCTCGAGACCAAGAGGGCCGCCGAGACGCAGAGGAAGCTCGAGGCCAAGGCCAAGGCCGAGGCCAAGAAGGCCGCCGATGCCCAGAAGAAGGCCGAGGCCAAGGCCAGGGCCGAGGTCAAGAAGGCCGCCGATGCCGAGAGGAGAGCCGAGCTCAAGGCCAAGGCCGAGGCCAAGAAGGCCGTCGACGCCAAGAAAAAGGCCGAGCTCAGGGCCGCCCTCCAGGTCAAGGCCGAGGCGAAGAAGCAGGCCGACGAGAAGAGGCGGGCGGAAGAGAAGCGCCTGGCCGCTGACCGGCAGAAGGTCGAGGCCAAGAAGAAGGCCGAAGCCCAGAAGGCGGCCGGACCAAAGGCTACGAAGTCCCATCACGCGGCCACGGAAGCGAAGAAGGCCAGTCCGCCGAAGGCCGAGAAGAAGCCGATCAAGGGTTGACGCGATGGCCTCGACCAGCCTCGTCGACTTCTGCCGCGCAGAGATCGCGGGCCTGAAGGAATCTCGCACCTACAAGACGGAGAGGGTCCTCGAGGGACCGACCGGGGCCCGTGTCCGCGTGGACGGGCGCGACGTCCTGATGCTGACGTCGAACAACTACCTCGGGTTCGCCAACCACCCGCGCATCGTCGACGCCGCCCGCGGCGCCCTCGGGCGATGGGGGAACGGGCTCGGCTCCGTCCGGTTCATCTGCGGCACACAGCAGCTCCACAAGGATCTCGAGGCCGCGATCTCCCGGTTCTTCGGGGCCGAGGACACGATCCTCTACATGTCGTGCTGGAACGCCAACGAGGGCCTCTTCCAGCCGCTCCTCGCCGAGGAGGACGCCCTCCTGACCGACGGGCTGAACCACGCCTCGATCATCGATGGCGTCCGCCTTTGCAAGGCGAAGCGGTTCATCACCCCGCACGGCGACCTGGCCGGGGTCGAGAAGGCGCTCCAGGAGGCACAGGCCTGCCGCCGGCGCCTGATGATCACCGACGGGATCTTCTCCATGGAGGGGGAGCTGGGCCCGCTCCGGGAGCTGGCCGACCTGGCCGAAAAGTACGACACCACGCTCGTCGTCGACGACTCCCACGCCACCGGGGTCCTCGGGAGGACGGGGCGCGGGTCGGCCGAGGAGCTGGGAGTCATGGACCGGATCCCGGTCTTCACGTCGACGCTCGGCAAGGCGATGGGGTCGGCGGCCGGCGGGTTCACGACCGGGCCGGCGCCGCTGGTCGACCTGCTCCGGCAGCGCTCGAGGACGAGCCTCTTCACGAATTCGCTTCCTCCCGCGGTCGCGGCGGCCTCCCTCGAGGCCTTCCGGATGCTGATGGAGGACCCCTCCCCCGCCCTGAAGGTCCAGTCGAACGCCCTTTACTTCCGCCGCCGGATGAAGGAAGCGGGCTTCACGATCCCCGCGGGGATCCACCCGATCGTGCCGGTCATCGTCGGCGACACGGCCAAGGCGCTCGCGATGTCGGCGGCCCTCTTCGAGAAGGGGGTCTACGTCTCTGGCTTCGGGTTCCCGGTCGTCCCGCAGGGCCACGCCCGGCTCCGCTGTCAGATCTCGGCCGTTCACACCGAGGCTGACCTGGAAGAGGCGGTCTCCGCTTTCGTGGCGGTCGGAAAGAAGTTCGGGGTCGTCTAGGCGCGGGAGAGGCCTGCGCCGACCCAGGATCGCTTTCCCTCTCCCGGGCGCGGGGAGGTAGCGCCGAAGGCGCGCAGGGGGACCCGGCGCCGGGTCTCCCTGATCAACGATGGCTGCCCTCGGCGAGGCGCGAAGCGTCCTCGCTCCGGTGGGGCGCGCAGCGCCCCCCACAAAAGAACATCCCGGCCTTGCGACCGGGACGTCTTGAAGCTCGAGTTTTGGTGGAGAGAAGTTAGTTCTTCTTCTCCGCGGGGGCGGCGGCCGGCTTGGCAGCCTCGGGCTTGGCGGCCGGGGCGGCGGCGGGCTTCGCCTCGGCGGCGGGCTTGGCGGCGTCGGCGGCGGGCTTGGCGGTCTTCTTCTTGGAGGTCTTCTTCTTCGCGGCGGGCTTGGCCTCGGCCGGCTTGGCGGCGTCGGCGGCCGGGGCGGCGGCGGGCTTGGCGGCCTCGGGCTTCGCGGCCGGCTTGGCCTCTTCGGCGAAGGCGGCGCCCAGGGAGAGGATGGTCACGGCGACGAGGGTAGCGATGGTCTTCTTCATGTTCTTCTCCTGTTTTTTCCCCTGTTGTCTGTGGCCGGCCCGGGGCTGCCGACGCTTTCCCTACTTCAACTCGCCTGCCAAGTCCTCGCCCGCCGCCCCTCGACCCATGCAACCAGTTCATTTTCAAAATCTTACAAAGAACGGACAGTCGGCCGGGATCTTCGACGACGCCTCCGACTGCACCTTTCCGTGTGATCGCGGTGACCCAAAGGAGGTACCCGGGGGGGTCGGTTTCGTTATCCGGTGCCGCCGGCCGGGGAGGGACGATCCGCGCCTCACCCCAGCTCGACGTTCCAGTAGGCGACGTCCAGGAAGTTCCGCCAGGAGGGGTGGATTCGCTGCGGGGAAAGGAGCCCGAGCGGGGAGGCCTTCGGCTTGACCGGCGCCCGCCGGAGCCTGAGGCCGGCCTCCTCGAGGAGCTGGTTCCCCTTCCGGACGTTGCAGGGGAGGCAGGCGCAGACCACGTTCTCCCAGGTCGAAGGCCCCCCGCGGGAGAGGGGGATCACGTGGTCGAGCGAGAGTTCCGAGGTCGAGAAGCGCTTGCCGCAGTACTGGCAGCGGTTTCCGTCCCGGACGTAGATGTTGTGGCGGGAGAACTTCACGTCGTGGCGGGGGGCGCGCTCGCAGGAGAGGAGCTGGACGACGCGGGGAACGCGGAGAGTCAAGGAAGGGGTCTGGATGAGGTCGTCGCCCGGCTGCACCGGGACGTCGCGCCACTCCTCCCACGCGTAGGTCGTGTAGTCGGGGAGGACGGCCCGGACGTGCCCCTTGTAAAGTAGGGTGAAGCAGCGCTTGACGTCGGTGAGCGCCAACGCCACGAACCCCCGGTTGAGGACCAGCACGGACGAGTCGATCACGGTGGGAGGATAGCGAAACCGGTATGAAAATTCTGTTGATCCGGTTTTCCTCCTTCGGGGACGTCGTCTTCACCCTCCCCCTCGCCAGGGCCCTCAAGAGCCACCGGCCCGGGGTGGAGGTCGCGTGGGCGATCGAGGAGCCGCTGGCCCCGCTCGTCGAAGGGGCCGCCTTCGTCGACCGGGTGCTCCCCGCCAGGACCCGCGTCTGGCGGCACTCCCTCCTGTCGCGAGGGACTCGCGGCGAGATCGCGGTGTTCCTCCGCTCCGCGCGCTCCTTCGCCCCCGACCTCGTCGTGGACGCCCAGGGCCTCTTCAAGTCGGCATGGGCCACTCTCCTCGTCCCGGCCGCTCGCAAGGTCGGGTACGGTCCGGGCACGGCGACCGAGCGGATCAACTGTCTCACCACGCGGGAGTGGGTCGACGCCCGCGGCCGGCCTCACGCCATCGACCGGTCCCTGGCCCTCGCCGAGCACGTCGCGGGCCGGGGAGGATGGGACCGGATCCCCGACGTCTCCCACCTGGTCGCCCAGCCCGACGCCGCCGTCGACGCCTGGCTGGACGGGCGCGGCGGCCGCCCGTTCGCCCTCCTTCAGCCCTGGTCGTCCAGGGGGGCGAAGGAGTGGGGCGCGGAGTCGGTCCTCGACGTCGCGGGGAAGCTCGCCGAGCGGGGGCTCGAACCGGTGGTCAAGTGGGGGCCGGCGGAGGAGGGCCGGGCGGCCGCGCTCGCCGCCGCGAGCGGCGGACGGCTCGTCCTCGCCCCGAGGGCCGGGCCGGCCGCCACGGCGCGGCTCGCCTCCCGCGCCTCTCTCGTCATCGGCGCCGATTCCGGCCCCACCCACCTCGCCGCCGCGACCGGGACCCCCACCCTCGCCCTCTTCGGACCGACCGATCCGGCACGATTCGGCCCCGCGGGAGGCCGGACCGCGACCGCGAGGGGCGGCCCAGGCTCCTACAATGGCGGAGGGGAGGGGCCGTCCCTCCCCTCTGCCGATGAAATCCTCCGCTCGATCGACCGCCTCCTCCCCTGAGGTCCGGCGCGGGGCCGGGGGCTTCGCCCTGTTCCTGGCCATCGGTCTCGCCGTGGCGGCGAGCCCCCCGCCGCCCTCCCCCGGGCCGCTCCTCCTGGCCGCACGGCCGTTCCTCCCGAAGGACTCCGTCTACCGGGCCCCGTTCGTCGCCGGCGAGACGCTCGTCTACGGGCTGGACTGGCTGGGGATCGAAGGGGGCGAGATGACGCTCTCGGCGAGCCGGGAGACCTCCTCCGACGGGATCGACCTCCACCGGCTCGTCCTGACGGCGGAATCCAACGCCGTCGTCTCGACGTTCTACCCGGTCCGGACCCGGTACGAGACGTGGGTCGACGTCCGTGACTTCCAGCCCGTCCGCTTCGAGAAGCACGCCCGGGAGGGGCGCTACGAGTCCGACGAGGTGGAGGAGTTCGACCTGACGCAGCGGGTCGGCAGCTGGCGGGAGAAGCGAACGGCGCTTCCGGACAGGGTCGAGGACCTCATCTCGTCCTTCTACTTCCTCCGGACGCAGCCGCTCGTCCCCGGGGAGGCGGTCCAGGTGGACGTGTACTCGCGCGGCAACATCTACAAGCTCTCGGCGGCCGTCCTCGGGAGGGAGCGCGTGGAGACCGGCGCCGGGACGTTCGAGACCTTCAAGGTCCAGCCGCAGCTCCGCGAGAGCGAGACCGGCGAGGACCGGAATCGGGGCAAGCTGCTCCTCTGGTTCTCCGACGACGACCGGCGCCTCCCCGTGATGGCCCGCACGGTCCTCGGCATCGGGGCGGTGACCGCCAGGCTGAAGAGCGTGACGCCGCCCGGCCCGACCCTCGCGCCGCCCGCCCCGGCGGCGCCCCCGGCTCCGGGTTAGGCAGACGGGCCTCTCGTAGCTAGAATCGTCACATGGCGGTCAAGCTAGGGGAACTTCTTCTCAAGGCCAAGCTCATCACGGCGGACCAGCTCACCGAAGCTCTGAAGCAGCAGAAGGAGACCGGGATCCGCCTCGGCGAGGCGCTCGTCCGGGCAGGCAGGGTCACCGAGGAGGACATCACCGAGACCCTCTCGGCCCAGTTCGGCGTCCCGTCCATCAACCTCGCCCACTTCGAGATCGACCCGAACGTCCTGAAGCTGGTCCCCGCGGACGTGGCCCGCAAGTACAACATCCTCCCTGTCAACAAGACGGGGGCCACGCTCACCATCGCGATGGCCGACCCGACGAACGTCTTCGCCATGGACGACATCAAGTTCATGACGGGGTACAACGTCGAGCCCGTCGTCGCCTCCGAGATCGCCCTCCAGCACTCCATCGACCGCCACTACGGGGCCTCCCACGCCCTCGAGCTCAAGAAGGTCATGGAGGAGATGTCCTCCCTCGAGACGCAGGACACGAACCTCGAGGTCCTCGAGGACGATGGGGTCGAGGAGGCGATCGACCTCGAGAAGCTCGTCGAGGAAGGGGAGGAAGCGCCGGTCGTCCGGCTGGTGAACATCATCCTCACCGACGCGATCAAGCGCGGCGCGTCGGACATCCACGTCGAGCCCTACGAGAAGGAGTACCGGATCCGCTACCGCGTGGACGGGATCCTCTACGAGGTGATGAATCCGCCCCCGAAGCTGAAGGAGGCGATCGCCTCGCGCATCAAGATCCTGGCGCGCCTGGACATCGCCGAGAAGCGGCTGCCGCAGGACGGGCGCATCAAGATCAAGATGAAGCTCGCCGGGAAGGTGAAGGAGCTGGACTACCGCGTCTCGGTCCTCCCGACCCTCTTCGGCGAGAAGATCGTCTGCCGGCTCCTCGACAAGGACAACCTGATGCTCGACATGACGAAGCTCGGGTTCGAGAGGGACAGCCTGCAGCGGTTCGAGAAGGCGATCCTGCGGCCGTGGGGGATGGTCCTCGTCACCGGTCCGACCGGCTCGGGAAAGACCAACACGCTCTACTCCGCCCTCTCGAGGATCAACACGCCCGAGACGAACATCATGACGGCCGAGGACCCGGTCGAGTTCAACCTCCCCGGGGTCAACCAGGTCCAGATGAAGGACTCCATCGGCCTCAACTTCGCGGCGGCCCTCCGCTCCTTCCTGCGGCAGGACCCGAACATCATCCTGGTCGGCGAGATCCGCGACTTCGAGACCGCCGAGATCGCGGTGAAGGCCGCGCTCACCGGACACCTCGTCCTGTCGACCCTGCACACCAACGACGCCCCCTCGACCATCAACCGGCTCATGAACATGGGGATCGAGCCCTACCTGGTCGCCACCTCCACCGTGGTCATCGCCGCCCAGCGACTCATCCGGCGCGTCTGCAGCAACTGCAAGGCCCCGACCGAGGTCGCCCCGCAGACTCTCGTGTCGGTCGGCTTCACTCCCGAGGAGGCCAAGAGCGTCCAGGTCATGAAGGGGAAGGGCTGCGAGCGCTGCAACTCCACCGGCTACAAGGGCCGGGTCGCGTGCGTCGAGGTCCTCGACATCTCCGACGAGATCCGGGAGATGATCCTCTCCGGTGCCTCCTCCGTCGAGATCAAGCGGAAGGGCCTGGAGGAGGGGATGGTCTCGCTCCGCCGCTCGGGCCTCCAGAAGATCAAGGACGGCATGACGACGATCGAAGAGGTCGTTCGAGAGACCGTCCTCTGAGCAGGCTGAGGTATCATCGCGCTGGCGATACGAAAGAGAGACAACGATGGGAGCGACTCTCCACCAGCTCCTCAAGCTGCTCGTAGAACGGGGGGGGTCGGACCTCCACCTGACGACGAATTCCCCGCCCGTCATCCGGGTGAACGGGGACCTCGCCTCGCTCGACTTTCCGCCCCTGACCGTCCCCGAGACGAAGCAGCTCTGCTACTCGATCCTCACCGACGTCCAGAAGCACCGATTCGAGGAGAATTTCGAGCTCGACCTCTCGTTCGGCGTGAAGGGCCTCGCCCGGTTCCGGGGCAACGTCTTCCTCCAGCGGGGCGCGGTCTCCGCCGTCTTCCGGCAGATCCCCTACGAGATCCTCGGGTTCCGCGACCTCGGGCTGCCCCCCATCGTCGAGACGCTCTGCAACAAGCCCCGCGGGCTCGTCCTCGTCACGGGCCCCACCGGCTCGGGAAAGTCGACGACGCTCGCGACGATGATCGACAAGGTCAACCGCGAGCAGGCGAAGCACATCGTCACGATCGAGGACCCGATCGAGTTCCTCCACACCCACAAGAAGTGCATCGTCAACCAGCGGGAGCTCCACGCGGACACCCACTCCTTCCCGAACGCCCTGAAGGCCGTCCTCCGCGAGGACCCCGACGTCGTGCTGGTCGGCGAGATGCGAGACCTCGAGACGATGGAGGCGGCCCTCCGGATCGCCGAGACGGGCCACCTCACCTTCGCGACGCTCCACACGAACAGCGCCGTCCAGACGATGAACCGGATCATCGACGCATTCCCCGCGAACCAGCAGTCGCAGATCCGCGCCCAGCTCTCGTTCGTCCTGGAGGGGATCCTCTGCCAGACGCTGCTCGCGAAGACGAACGGGAAGGGCCGTTGCATGGCGATGGAGGTCCTCATCCCGACGCCCGCCATCCGGAACCTGATCCGCGAGGACAAGCTCCACCAGGTCTATTCCATGATGCAGACGGGGCAGAACAAGTACGGGATGCAGACCTTCAACCAGGCGCTCGCCACCCTCGTCTACCGGAAGCAGATCACCCAGGAGCAGGCCGTCACGGTGTCGTCGTTCCCCGACGAGCTCACCGAGATGCTCGCCCGCGGGGCCGGCCTGATCGGCGGCCCGCCCCCCGCAGCGGGCTCCCCACCGGCCGCCGGCACGCCGGCGCGGCGGACGTAGGCGGGCGGCGCCGAGATGGCTCAGTTCATCTGGAAGGGAAAGACCCGGCAAGGGGTCGCCACGGGCGGCGTCCTGACGGCCGACTCGAAGGACCTGGCGATCTCCGACCTGCGCAGGCGCCAGATCGAGGTGACGTCCGTCAAGGAGAAGGGGAAGGAGCTGGCGGTCCCGAAGCTGGGGAGCGGCAAGGTCAGCGCGAAGCGGCTCGCCATCTTCACCCGGCAGTTCTCGGTCATGATCGACGCCGGCCTCCCCCTCGTCCAGTGCCTCGAGATCCTCGGGACGCAGCAGGACTACAAGCCCTTCCAGAAGATCATCGTGGCGGTCCGCCAGGACGTCGAGGGGGGACAGTCGCTGGCCGAGGCCCTCCGGAAGCACCCGAAGGCGTTCGACGACCTGTTCGTGAACATGGTGGCGGCGGGCGAGGCGGGCGGCATCCTCGACACCATCCTCCGTCGGCTGTCGACCTACATCGAGAAGGCGGTCAAGCTCACCGGCCAGGTCAAGACGGCGATGATCTACCCGGTGTCGGTGATCGGCGTCGCCACCATCGTCGTCGCGATCATCCTCTGGAAGGTCATCCCCACGTTCGCGGCCCTCTTCGCGGCCCTGGGCGCCCAGCTCCCGCTGCCGACCCGGATGGTCATCGCCGCGTCAAACTTCCTCGCGAACTACATCGTCTTCATCGTCCCCCTCGTGATGATCGGGCTGTACGCCCTGCGGCGCTACTACGCGACCTACAAGGGCCGGCGCGTCTGCGACGCCATCATCCTGAAGCTCCCGGTCCTGGGCGACATCATGAAGAAGATCGCCGTCGCGCGCTTCTGCCAGACGCTCGCCACGCTGACCTCGTCGGGCGTCCCGATCCTGGACGGCCTGGAGATCACGGCGAAGACCGCCGGGAACGCGATCATCGAGGACTCCATCATGTCGGTCCGTAAGTCGGTCGAGGCGGGGAGGACGATCTCGGAGCCGCTGGCGGAGACGAAGGTCTTTCCCCCCATGGTCGTCCAGATGATCGGCGTCGGCGAGCAGACCGGGGCCCTCGACGCGATGCTCAACAAGATCGCCGAGTTCTACGAGGAAGAGGTCGACAACGCCGTCAACGGCCTGATGAAGCTGATGGAGCCGATCATGATCGCGATCCTGGGCGTCGTCATCGGGACGATCGTCGTCGCGATGTACATGCCGATGTTCGACCTGCTCTCGAAGATCGGTTAGGGACCCTCCCCCTGGATCCGGCCGTGGAGGCCCTGCGAAGAGAGAGCCCGGGCCCGGCCCCCGAGACGCTTCGGGGGTTGATGCTGTTCCGCCTCGTCATCATCTCGACGCTGATCTTCTCGGCCCTGCTGATCCAGCTGACGTTCTCGATCGAGCTGCCGCTCCGGCCGATCTACTACCTGGCGGCGTTCGCCTACGGGCACTCCCTGACCGCGCTCCTCACCTTCCGGCGGATCGGAGCCGAGGCCCACGCCGCCCTCCAGATCATGGGCGACCTCTTCGTCGTCACCGGCCTCGTCTATCTCTCGCACGGCCCCGATTCCGGCTTCACGTTTCTCTACCTGGGGGTCGTCGCCGCCGGGTCGATCCTCCTCGGCTGGAGAGGCGGCCTCGTCGCGGCCGGCCTCGCCGCGATCTTCTACGCGGTCCTCGTCGACCTGACCCATTTCGGCATCCTCCCCATCCCGGACGCCGGGGACGTCCCCCCGAGGGTCTGGTCCATGGCCGGCCTCGTCGGGAACGTGGTCCTGAACACCTCCGCCTTCGTGGCGACGGCGCTCCTGGTCGCGAAGGTCTCCGCCAAGCTGCGGGAGACGAGCCAGGACCTCCTCCGCCGGAAGGAGGAGATCGCCCGCCTCCAGGCGCTCCACGCCTCCGTCCTCTCGTCGATGTCGTCCGGGGTGATCACGGCGGACCGGGAGGGGAGGATCATCCTCGTGAACCGCTCGGCCGAAGAGCTCCTCCACGTGCCGCCGGGAGGCCTCGACGGGACCCACCTCCTGGGGCTGGGGCTCTTCGACGCCTCGACCTGGGGGCGGATCCAGGGGTCCGACTACGAGATCCAGCGGTACGAGGCGAGCCGGGTGCGGGAGGGCGCCGAGCAGTTCTTCGGCACCACCGTGAGCCCGCTCCGCGGAGCCGACGGCGCGGTGAACGGCCACATCCTCATCTTCCAGAACCTCACGACGCTCAAGCGGCTCGAGGGGGAGGTCCGCCTGAAGGAGAAGCTGGCCGCGGTCGGCGAGCTGGCCGCCGCGATCGCCCACGAAATCCGGAATCCTCTCGCCTCGATCTCCGGCTCCGTGCAGGTCCTCCGCGGTTCGGCCGTCCCGGGAACGGGCGACTACCGGCTCATGGAGATCGTCGTCCGCGAGTCTCACCGGCTGTCGGCCATTCTCGAGGACTTCCTCCGGTACACCCGGCCACGGGAGCGGGAGGTCGAGCGGGTCGACGCGGCCACGGCCCTGCGGGACGTGATGACCCTCCTCTCGCACAGCGACGAGGTGACGGGCGTCCACCGGCTCGAGACCTCGATCGAGCCAGAGGTCGTGAACGTCCTCGCCGACCCGGGACAGCTCCGCCAGGTCTTCTGGAACCTCGCCCGGAATGCCGTCGCCGCCATGCCCATGGGAGGCACGCTTCGCGTCACCGCCCGGCTGGACGGCGACCGGTGGAGGGCCTCGTTCGCGGACGAGGGCCGGGGGATGAGCGCCGAGGAGAGGGAACGCCTCTTCACGCCGTTCGCCCACTCGTTCCCCGGGGGAACCGGCCTCGGCCTCGCCATCGTCTACCGGATCGTGGAGGAGCACACGGGGTCGATTCACGTCGACACGGAGCTCGGGAAGGGGACGACGATCGTCGTGGAGCTCCCCGTCTCGCGGCAGAATGCCGTCGACAGGGATGCCGCATGAAGGAAACCGACGCTCCGCTCTCCCCTCGCGCCCCGCTCGTCCTCGTCATCGACGACGAGAAGGGGATCGTCGACGTCCTGACGATCGCCCTCGAGAAGGACGGCTACCGAGTCGTCGGCGCCACCTCGTGCACGGACGGCCTCCGCCTCCTCGAGGAGGCCCGGCCCGACCTCGTCCTGACCGACCTCAGAATGGACGACGGGAGCGGATTCGACGTCCTCCGCGCCGCGCGCGCCTCCTCCCCCGACACGCCGGTCATCATGATCACGGCCTACACCTCGACGAAGACGGCCATCGACGCCCTCAAGCTCGGCGCCTACGACTACATCTCCAAGCCGTTCGACATCGAGGAGCTCAAGCACGTCGCCGGGAAGGCGCTGGAGCGCAAGCGTCTCGTCGAGGAGAACGTCGTCCTCCGCCTGCGGGTCTCCGGGACCCCCTTCGGCTCGCTCGTCGGCATCTCCCGGAGGATGAAGGCGGTCTTCGACCTGTCGGAGCGGATCGGGAGGACCTCCTCCACGGTCCTGATCACCGGCGAGTCGGGGACCGGCAAGGAGCTGATCGCGCGGGCCATCCACGCCGCTTCGGCTCGGTCCGCCAGGCTCTTCGTCTCCGTCAACTGCGGCGCGATGCCCGAGAACCTCCTGGAGTCGGAGCTCTTCGGACACGAACGGGGGGCGTTCACGGGCGCCGTCAAGGAGAAGCGCGGGCTCTTCCACGAGGCGGAAGGGGGAACGCTCTTCCTCGACGAGGTCGGCGAGATGTCCTTGACGATGCAGGTCAAGCTCCTCCGCGCGCTGCAGGACCGGGTGATCAGGCGGGTGGGCGGGAACACCGAGGAGCAGGTGGACGTCCGGATCATCTGCGCGACGAACAAGGACCTCGGGAAGAAGGTCGCGGAGGGGAGCTTCCGGGAGGACCTCTTCTACCGGATCAACGTGATCCCGCTGCCGATTCCGCCCCTCCGCGAGCGGAGGGACGACATCCCGCGCCTCGTGAAGCACTTCCTCGAGAAGGTCTGCCGGGAGCAGGCGGTCGAGCCGAAGAGGATCTCCTCGGAGGCGATGAAGCTCCTGGAGTCCTGGTCCTGGCCGGGCAACGTGAGGGAGCTGGAGAACCTGATCGAGAGGACCGTGGCCCTCGAGCCGTCGGAGATCATCACCTCGTCGTCGCTCCCCGAGGAGTTCCTCCGGCCGGCCGGCGTCTCGACCGTGGGCGACGTAGACGCGTTGAACCTGCCGCCCGAGGGACTCGACCTGGAAGCCACCCTCGAGTGGATCGGGAGGCGGCTGATGCACCAGGCCCTCGACCGTACCGGGGGCGTCCAGATCCGCGCCGCGGAGCTCCTCCGGATGTCCGAACGCTCCTTCCGTTACTACGCCAAGAAGTACGGCCTCCGGCGCGAGGAGAACGACCTGGTCGGCCTCGACCCGCCCGCGGAGGAGCCGTGAAGGGGGCGCTCGCGCTCGCCCTGGTCCTCGCCGCCGCCGCGGCGTGCGGCGGTCCCTCCGGGGGGACGGCCCCCCCGGCCGCGTCCCCCCCTCCCGTGCCGCACGCTTCCCTGCCCGACGGCCGCGCCATCGCCCTGGAGGTCGCCAGGACGCCGGAACAGCTCGCGCAGGGGCTGATGTTCCGGGCGTCGATGCCGGCCGATGTCGGCATGGTCTTCCTGTTCGAGAAGGCGGGCCCCCAGTCCTTCTGGATGAAGAACTGCCATTTCCCGCTCGACATGGTCTTCCTCCTCGCGGACGGCACCGTCACCGCCCTCCTGGAGAACGTCCCACCCTGCGCCCAGGACCCGTGCCCGAGCTATCCCGCCGGTGCCGACGCCGACACCGTCCTCGAGCTGAACGCCGGGATCGCCCGGGCGGCCGGCGTCACCGTCGGGCAGAAGGTGGCGTTCTCGGGGGTGCCGGGGCGGTAGAGGCCGCGGCCGCCTCCGGCCGCGGGACGAACCGGAAGAGCCCTCGGCCGATCGTCGCGAGGAGCAGTCCGTCGGCCCTCCGCGGGTCCCCGGCCCAGTCCGACACCGCCAGCCCGTTCTCCGGGACCGGCAGGAGGATCGTCTCTTCGTCCCGCCCGTCACCCCGGAAGACGATCTGCCCCCGGTCCACCTCGACGCCGACCGTCACCGGGGCCGGGCCCCTCGTTGACGCGGCGGTCCGGCCGAACCCGCCCACCAGGAGGTGCGGGCCGTCGGCGGCGAGGGCGCCCGGCACGTCGCTCCAGTCCGCCCGCTCCCGGTACCACGTCAGGCCCCGCGCCCGCGCGGCCAGGGCCGTCGTGCCGCCCGCGAACCGGACCCGGAAGAGCCCGTCCACCCGCCCCGACAGCGAGCCGACCCGGTCCCAGCTCTTTCCCCCGCCCGTCGACGTGACGACGCCGTCGGACGTGCCGACGAAGAGCTGTCCCGCGTGGACGGCCAGGGCCCGCACCGCTCCCGGGAAGAGCAGGCGGAACGGCGCTCCCGTCCCGTCGGCCGCGAAGAGCCCCTCCGCGGTCCCGGCGTAGAGCCTTCCGCCGACCGAGACCATCGCGACGATCGTCGCCGGCGGCGAGTGCGGTAGCTTCGCGCTCCGGCCGCTCTCGAGGTCGACGCTCCAGAGTCCGCCGCTCCGGCCGTCCGCCGCCCGGGCCACGACCGCCTGCCCGGGCCCGGTCGTCACCACGGCGCTGACCCGGGTCTCCGAGAGGCCCGCGTTCGACTCCTGGAGCGTCCGCCCGCCATCCTCGCTCCGGAGAATCCCTTCGGCCTCCGTCCCCACCAGGAGGACCGCCGGGTTCGACGGATCGAACGCCAGCGCGTTCACGACCATCTCCGGCCCGATCCGGTGAAACGTCCGGCCGCCGTCCAGGCTCTCGAAGAGCCCGCCCGTCGTCCCCGCCAGGACGCGCGCGCCGTCTCGCGGATCGCGGCGCACCACGTGGGTCCGGCGGTCCGCCAGCCCCTCCTTGTACCGGACCCACTGCCGGCCTCCGTCCGAGGTGCGGTAGACCCAGCCGCACGTGGCCGCCCAGTAGTCCTCGGGGTCGGTCGGCGAGAAGTCGATGTCGAAGACCTCGGTGTCCTCGATCATCCCGCCGGCGATGCGGCGCCAGCTCCGCCCGAGATCGGCGGAGACGAACGGGTGCCGGAACGAGCCGGCGAAGAGGAGCTCCGGGCGGGACGGGTGGAACGCCAGGAAGGAGATGCCGCTCCCGGGATCGAGAGGGGGCCGCGTGAGGCGCCAGCTCTCCCCGTCGTCCGCCGAGATCTCGACGCCGCCGTCCCCTCCCACGGCGACGACCCTTCTCCCGGACCGAACGGCCACCGCGACCGCCCGCGCCGCGGTCCGGTCCGGCCACCGGCGGATCTCGCTCCAGTGAAGGCCCCCGTCGTCCGTCCGGGCCAGGAGCCCGCCCCGGACCACGCCGGACAGCGCGGCCCAGACGACGGCGGGGGACGCCGGGTCGACGGCGAGGCCCGAGACGGCGAAGCCTGGAAACGGCGGCCCGGCCGGCGGGCCCTGCCACGACCGTCCGCCGTCCGCTGAGCGGTAGATCCCGCCCTGGGCCGTCCCCAGGAAGTAGAGACCCGGGGCTCCCCTGGCGGCGACCAGCGACTTCACCTCGGCGCCGGGAAGGACGTACCGGAGCCACGTCCCAGGGAGCGACACGCCCGGAGCGGCGGCGGTTTCCCCCGCCGTCCCGACGGCGAGCCACGCGGCGGCCAGCGCGGCGCGACCCGCTCCGCGCGGCCTCTTCACCCGGGGGATTTCCCCCCGTCCTTCGCGGCCGAGCTCTCGCTCCCGCTGCTCGACGCCTTCTCGGACGGCTTCTCGGAGGACTTTTCGGACGGTTTCTCGGAGGACTTCTCGGACGGCTTCGCATCCGAGCCGGCGCCCTCGGACTTCCCGCCTTCCGTCTTGGACCCCTCCCCCGCGCCCTCCTTAGGCTTCTCCTGTCCGGGCGAGTTCCCCTTCCCGTAGTCGCTCGCGTACCATCCCGACCCCTTGAACTGGAAGGCGGGAGACGAGAGCAGCTTCTTCAGCTCTCCGCCGCACGACTCGCAGACCGTCAGCGGTTCGTCGCTGAACGACTGGATCACCTCGGTCGTGGTTCCGCACGCGGAGCAGCGGTACTCGTAGAGTGGCATCGTTCCTGTCTCTCCCTCACTCGCCGGCGCGGTAGGTGCTCCCGGCGCTCTTCCACTGGAGCTTCTTGATCTTCGCCGAATCCGACTCTCGCCGGACGACCAGCTTCAGCACGTAGAAGGCGTAGATCAGCCTCGCATTGTGCGCCGCCTCGCCGGGCCCGGCGCTGACCAGCTCCCGGAGGGTCTTCACTCCGTCGACGAGACCGAGGTAGGCCAGCTCCGACGGCGACAGACCGGCGTCGCCCAGCTCGACCCCGGCGTAGGCGGGGGACAGGACGGTCCAGGACGGCCCGAGGGCGGCGACGGCGCGCCGGACGTCGCTGAGCCCCTTCACTCCCTGGAGGATCAGCTGACGGGTCGGGATCGAGAGCTGGATCAGCTCGTCGGTCCTGTACTCCCCGACCTTGAACGACACCTCGCCCTCGTCCCAGGCGAAGAGCTCCGTCACGATCGCCTTCACCTGCTCGAGGACCATCGCCTTCAACCGCGCCCCGTCCATCAGCCCCATCTCGGCGAGGACGTCGCCCAGCCTCTTCGCCCCGGCCGACGCGACCAGACGGCGGGACGACTCGACGAACTGGGCCTGGCTGATCAGCCCGCACTTCAGGAGGTAGTGGCCGAGCGAGTCGAACCGGTCCGACGAGGTCGCGAAGATCACGTCCCCGTGCCAGATGAAGATCCGTTTTTCGATCCCCTGTCTCGTCACGGTGATCACGCCCGGAACACGGTAGCGGCGCACCGTCTCCAGGACCTCCGGGAGGGGGGTCTTGGCCAGATCGCTGCGGAATTCCGGCTCGGGGGACGACACCGTGCCGCAATATTAACGGGACCGGCCCGAAAGGTCGTGGACCCCGCTGCTACCATCGCCCCGTGATCACCTTCGCCGAGGCGGTCGCCCAGGTGGCGAAGCGGACCCCTCCGGCGAGCGCCGAGGAGGTCCCGCTCGACGCCGCCGCGGGACGCCTCCTCGCCGGAACAGTCGAATCCCGCCTCGACCACCCCCGATTCGACGCCACGTCGAAGGACGGCTGGGCCGTCTGCTCGGACCAGACCTTCCCCGCCCGCCTGCGGGTCCTCGGAACGCTGGCCGCCGGCCGGGTCGCTCCCGGATCGGTGGGCGTCGGCGAGACGATGAAGATCATGACCGGCGCGCCGGTCCCCTCCGGCGCCGACGCCGTCGTCCCGGTGGAGGAGGCCGTCGAGGAGGCCGGAAGCGTCGCGATCGACGCCCCCCCCCGCCCCGGCGCCAACATCCGGCGGCGCGGCGAGGTCTTCGCCGGCGGCGCCCCTCTCCTCGAGGCCGGCGTCTTCCTCACCCCCGTCCGCATCGCGGCGGCCGCGGCCGCGGGCCGCCGCTCCCTCCGCGTCGTCCGCCGCGCCCGAGCCGGCCTCCTCGTCACCGGCGAGGAGATCGCCTCGTCCGCTGCCGGCCCCGGCCCCGGCCAGATCCCCGACAGCAACGGCCCCCTCCTCCGCGCCGCCCTCGCGCGCGAAGGGTGCGAGACGACCGACCTCGGCGTCTGCCGCGACGACCTGGCCGAGCTGACCTCCCGGCTCGGCGCCGCCGCAAAGCTCGGACTCGACCTCCTCGTGACGACGGGCGGCGTCTCGGCCGGCGACTTCGACCTCGTCTCCGCGGCGCTCCGCTCCCTGGGCGCCGAGATCGTCTTCCACAAGGTCTCGATGCGCCCCGGCAAGCCGACCCTCTTCGCCCTCCTCGGTCCGACCCTCCTCTTCGGCCTCCCCGGCAATCCGGTCTCCGCCGCCGTCGGCTTCGACCTCTTCGTCCGCGGCGCCCTCCGCGTCCGGGCCGGACTCCCACCCCTTCCCGCCCCGATCGACGCCGCCCTCCTCGCCCCCGTCAGGAACAGGGGCCGCCGCCTGGCGCTCCTTCCCGGATGCCTCCACTTCGCTGGCGGCACCGTCGGGGTCGAGCCGATCCCGACCCTGGGGAGCCACGACCTCCTGGCGCAGTCCAGGGCCGACGCGCTCTTCGCCGTTCCGGGGGAGACGTCGCTCCGCGCCGGGGAAGTCGTGGAGGCTTACCCGATCTCTCGCGACTGGGCCTGACGGCCGCCGGGACTCCCGCCGGGACGGCGACCGACGCGTCCGGGCTCGTCGAGGCCCCCGGGAAGAGGCCGACCGTCCTACCGCCGACGGGTATTGACGTTTCGTCTCTCCGTTCGATATCCTCCGCTGATAGGCGGGGCTTGGTTTCCAGGGAACCGAAGGGGGAAGAAGATGAGCGGCGTTTCGAGAAGACAGGTGATCGGTCAGGGGCTCGTTGCGACGATCGGCTTTTCGTCCCTGTTCCGGTCCCTCGAGGCCACACTCCTCCAGGGGGCTCCGCTCCTGATGAACTACCAGGGGCGCCTGACCGATCCGGCCACTGGCTTGCCCAGGGTCGGAACCTTCGACATGACGTTCCGGGTGTTCGACGCGCTGTCGGGCGGCTCCCTCCTCTGGGAGGAGGCCCACCCGGGCGTCGCCGTCACGCAAGGGTTCTTCAGCGTCCAGCTCGGCGGGACGACGTCTCTCGGGACCCTCTTCGCCGGCGGTCCGACCGATTCCCTCGGGCCCCTTCGCTTCCTGGAACTGACGATCGGGAGCGGGGCCACGAGCGAAACGCTGGCGCCGAGGCTGCGGGTCACGAGCGCCGCCTACGCCATCGGGACGACCCAGGGACCGGCTGGCGCCACCGGCGCGACCGGCCCCACCGGCTACACTGGCTACACCGGCTATACCGGGCCTCAGGGCTCCACCGGTCCTCAGGGCCCCACCGGCTACACCGGCTACACCGGCTACACCGGCTACACTGGTCCGACCGGTCCCACCGGTCCCACCGGTCCCGCCGGCTACACCGGCGCCACCGCCTAGTCTCCTCGAGGCTTCCGCGAACGGACAACGGCAACGAAAAGGTGAATACGAGCAGGGTATGAGCGCGGATCGGAACGAGGGAGCGAAACGAGTGAAGATCGCGAGAGCCGTCCTGCTCCTTCTCCTGATCCCCCTTGCCGCCGCCCGGCTGGAAGGGCAGTCGGCGTCCAGCCCGTCGCACCGGCTGGACGACTCGCTCCTCTCCGTGACGGGCGGCTACTCGACCTCTCCGTCCCACGGCGTCCAGGGGGTCCTGACGCACGACCCGGCCGGCTCCATCTCCAGCGCCTCGCACTCGGTGACAGTGGGCTTCGGCCACACGTTTCTCCCGCTGCTCCTCCCCCCGACGGTGGCGAAGTCCTTCAATCCCGCGTCCGTCGGGCAGGGAGAGTCGTCGACGCTGACGATCACTCTCGGGAACCCGAACACGCAGGCGATCACCGGGGTCGCCTTCACCGACATCTACCCGACAACCCTAACGAACGCCGCCGTTCCCAGCGTCCTCAATACCTGCGGCGGGACGGTGACCGCCGCGGCCAACGGGACGTCCGTCGCCCTGGTCGACGGGATCATCCCGATCGGCGGCTGCTCGATCAGGTTGACCGTCACGAACCTCGGTATCGGGTGGCTCAGGAACACGATCCCCGCCGGCGCCGTCCAGAGCGCGAACGCCCCGCCGAACCCGGTGCCCGCGGCCGCCGCCCTCGGGGAGGCGGTCCCTACCCTCTCGACCGGCTTCCTCGTCCTCCTCGGGGTGCTTCTCGCGGCCGCCGGGACCAGGCTCCTCGTCCGCGGAGCCTGACGCTCGGCCGCTATTCGAGGCGGGGCGGGCGCCGTGAGAGCCGGTGGTCGTACCGTGCCGACTCCGAGCACGGCCTGCCGATCCGATAGAATTCGACAGGTGGAGCCCAGGGACTTCAGTCGGCGCGTCTTCGTCGAGAACAGCCTCGCCCTCGGCGGGACGCTGACGGGGCTCTTCGACGCCGTGGAGGCGGTGGCCCGGAGCATCCCCCTTCTCCTCGGGACGTTCACCCTGTTGTTCCGGATCCTCCACGGGCCGACCCCGGGGAACGCTCTCCGGTCCGAGGCGCACGCGTGAGTCCAGGCCGTCAAGGGCTGGGTGAACGTCCAGCTCGGCATCTCACCCCCCCTCTCGCCGTGGCGGGGCCTGCCGTCCCGGTTCGTACCGGCCAGGGATAGCGAGCGGGACCGGTGCCTCTTCCCGCAGAAGACCCGATCCCCGGCGAGAGGCCACGCCTCTGCCTGAACATGATCGTCAGGAACGAGGCGGCGAACATCGAACGCTGCCTCGCGTCGGTGGCGCCGTCCGTCGACGCGTGGGTGATCGGGGACACGGGCTCGACCGACGACACGCCCGAGCGCATCTGCCGGCTCTTCGAAGCGCGCGGCATTCCCGGTGAGCTCCATCGCTTCCCCTTCGTGGACTTCGGGCAGGCCCGCAACGAAGCCCTGGAACGCTGCCGCCGCTCTCCGCTCGCCTTCGACTACATCCTGCTCACGGACGCGGACATGGAGCTCGTCCTCGACGATCCGGGCTGCTTCAGGGGCCTTTCGGCGCCGGCCTACCTCGTCCAGCAGCGCAACGTCGTGGCGTACGAGAACGTCCGGCTCCTGCGCCGGGACGCCTCGGCGCACTACGTCGGCGTGACGCACGAATACCTCCATGTCCGGGGCGACACCGATCGGCTCGGGGGCGTCTGGTTCTTCGACCACGCGACCGGCGGCAACCGCGAGGGAAAGTTCGAACGCGACGCCCGGCTGCTCGAGGAAGACCTTGCGCACGACCCGGACAACGCGCGCAGCATCTTCTACCTCGCACAGAGCTACCGTGACGCCGGCAGGCTCGAGGACGCGATGGCGGCGTACCGGTATCGCGCCGCGATGGGGGGATGGGCCGAGGAAGCCTGGTTCTCGCTCTACCAGGTCGCGAAGCTGTCGGAAGCCCGGAACCTGCCTTCTGCCGAGGTCGAGCATGCTTACCTCGCCGCGTACCAGGCCCGGCCGGAACGGGCCGAGCCCCTCTGCGACCTGGCGCGTCGCCACCGGGAGCGGGGCGAATGGGCGCTTGCGCGACTCTACGCTCGCGCGGCGCAGGGGATCGCCCAGCCGGCGGACCGCCTCTTCCTGTCGGAAGACGTCTATCGCTGGCGCGCCGACGACGAGGCGGCGGTGGCGGCCTCCTGGACCGGCTGCCGGACGGAGAGCTTCGCGCTCTGCTGGTCCCTGCTGGACGGCGACCGGCTGCCGGAAGGCGAGCGCCCGCGGATCGAAGCCAACCGCGATTTTGCTGCCGCCGCCGTCGGCGAGGTCACGGGGCAGTACCCTCGGGAGGTGGTCGCGCGGCTCGCGGCGGCGGACCGGCGGCGGCCGCTGGTCCCGGGCGTGACGCTCACCGTGACGGCCGGCCGTCGGCCGCACCTGTTCGAGACCACGGTCAACTCGTTCCTCAACTGCTGCCGGGACGTGGACCTCGTCGACCGGTTCGTCTGCATCGACGAGAGCTCCGATCCGGCCGATCGCGATCGGATGCGGGAGCGCTACCCGTTCTTCGAGTTCGTCTTCAAGGGCGCCGGCGAGGCCGGGCTGGCGCACAGCGCCAACCTGCTGCTCGACGCCGTTTCCACCCCGTACTGGCTGCACCTCGAGGACGACTGGCACTTCCTCGTGACGACCGACTACGTCGGGCGCGCCCTCTCGATTCTGGACCAGGAACCTTCCGCCGCGCAGGTGCTGTTCAATCGCAACTTCGCCGAGACGCTGGGCGACCGCGTCGTGGCCGGGGGGGCCCCGCGCCGGCACCCCGGGACGGGGCTTCGCTACGTGCTCCACGAGCACGTGCCTCCCGGCCCGGCGCAGGACGACGCCCTGCGCCGCCTGGGCGCCGGCGCCCTCTCGAGCGTCGACCGGCTCCACTTTGCCCTCCGGCCGTCGGTGCTGCGAACCGAAGCGGTTCGCAGCGTCGGTCGATTCGAGGAGGGTTCCGCTTCCTTCGAGAGGGAGTTCTCGGAGGTGTACACGCGGCGAGGGCTGCGGAGCGCGTTCTTCGACACGGTGGCCTGCGTTCACCTCGGTCATCCGGGAGCCGGCCTGGAGCAAATCGGCCGGCCGAGCTTCCGCTCGCCGAACGAAGCGTGGCGGTGGTCGTGACGGGGCAGCGGTGAACGCGGGCCGGATGGTCGAGACCGCCGAAGCGACGATATTCCCCGTGATGGCGGCGGGGGCTCACCAGGAGGCCAACGAGTTCCGGCTCGAGTGGATGGGCGACGTGGCGTCCAGAAGCGCGCTCGCCGCGTACGGGCGGCAATGCCGGGACCTGGGGGTCGGCGAGGAGGAGCCTGCCGTTCAGGCGATGTGGCTCCTCCTCCTGCGGTCGGTGCGCGGTGTCCGGGGAGGGTTCCTCGCGGTCGGCGAGCAAGGAGGACGGAGCCTCCCCCTGGTCGCCTTCCTCGCCGCCCGGGAGGAGGAGGGTGGCTCCCTCGGGAGGTCCGTTCACTCGCTGGGGTCGTCGCAGGAACCGCAGGCGTCCGAGCGCCTGCGGGAAGCACTGGATGCGAAGGGTGGAGGCGAATTCGCCCTGCTCCTGATCGACGGCAGCCAAGACGGAGAGATCGTGGAGAGGGACCTGGCCTTCTACCCGGAGTTCGTCGGTGAGGGCGGGTTCCTGGTGACGTCCGGCAGCAGCTTTCACTATGCCTTTGCAACGGACCGACCCAGGGGGAGTGCGGCGGTCTCGGACGCCGTGAACGCCTGGATTCTCGGGCAGGGGGCGGGAGCCGGCTGGGTGGAGCTGGGCCCCGTCGGGCACAGCCGCATCTTCTGGAAGGTGCCGCGGACGACGATGGTCACGATGCTCTACGACATCGGCCGCGATCGGTGGGAGCACTTCCAGCGCCCGATGAGCTACTACCTGCAGCAGGCGAGGAGGACGCTCTCGCTCTCGAATCCGATGGTGATCCATACCGAGCCGAAGTACGCGAGCCTGCTCGGGGAGATCCGGGAGTCCTACGGCCTCGGGAAATGGACCGAGATCCGGTGCGTTCCCTACGAACAGACGGCGCTCGGCTACCGGCATCTCGCGACACTGCGCGCGAGGTGGAGGGATCCGGAATACGCCGACGCGAGCGCGAAAACGACCGCCATGCTGCCTCCCGAGTACATCCTGCTGAACTGGCTCAAGACGGAGTTCCTGGGCCTCGCCATCGACCGGGATCCGTTCCGCGCGAGCTCCTTCTGCTGGATCGACCTGGGGCTTCACGGCCACATGCTCCGGGACGGGCACCTCTTCCGGTCGTACTCCTGGAAAGGGGCCCCGCCGGACGGGGCGAGGTTCTGCCAGGTCGGGCCGATCCGGACGGATATCCGGGGGTTCGAGGAGTCTGCCCGTCTGTCCCACCAGAACGTGGCGGCCAGCTGTTTCCTGGTCTCCCGGGCGTATGGACCGATACTGGACCGATGGTGGGCCTTCTTCGAGGAGGCCGTGGCGGCGGGTTGGCCCACGACAGAAGAACGCCTCGTCGAGCTGATGTCGCTGGACCACCCGGAGTGGTTTCACTTCTACCCGGATACGAGAGGCTGGGAGAACGCCTTCGAAGGTCTCTTCGACGCGGAAGAGAGAATCCGGAGGGAGACATGAGGCCGGAAGCGGTGCTTCGGCGTCGGGCTGCAGCGGCGCCGGGCATGGACTGATCCCGGGAAGCCGATGGCAGCCATCGTCGTGATCGACCAGCTCGCCCAGCCCTACGACGGGATGAGCATGCTCGAAGAGCCGCTGGGTGGCTCGCAGAGCGCCGTGATGGATACGTGCCTCCGTCTTTCGGAGATCGTGGAGACCGTTCTGTTCAACGCGGTGTCGAGCCCCAGGACCCACGGCCGCCTCCGGATCCGGCCCAACCGGCAGATCGTCCTCTCCGAGCTCGCCGACGCGCTGTGGATCGTCTTCGTGAGCTGGACCACTCCGACGGGGCTGGAGCGGCTTCCGCTGCGCAAGGGCGGCCCGAAGATCGCGCTCTGGGCGCACCACGATGTCGACCAGCAGGCGGTCCGGTTCCTCGAGGAGCCTTCCGCGCGTCGATACATCTCGAGGTACCTGTTCGTGAGCCGCTGGCAGCGCGATCGGTACATCGAGAGGTTCCGGATCGACCCGGGTGCCGCCGCCGTCATCGGCAACCCTTACTGTGAGCGCGCCCTCTCGGCGGTCGGTCAAGGCGAGAAGAGCTTCGACCGGCCGCGCCTCATCTACACGTCGACGCCGTTCCGTGGGCTAGGCATCCTGGCGGACGCATTCCCTCTCTTCAGGCGGCGATTTCCGGACGCGACGCTGACCGTGCTCAGCGGCATGGAGCTGTACGGCTTGCGGGACAACACGCCGTACGAGGACCTGTTCGCCAGGATCGGTCGGACGCCGGGTATCACCCTGCTCCCGCCAGCCGGCAAGATCGATCTGTACCGGAGGCTCGGCGAGGCGAACCTGTTCGCCTTCCCGTCGACCTTCGCGGAGACCTTCGGCATCGCGGCGCTGGAGGCGCGCCTGCTGGGCAACCCCCTGCTGCTCACGCGGCTCGGGGCCTTGCCGGAGATCTACCCGGACGCGCGCTTCTTCGACGGGGACGCGGCGAGAGACCTGACGGCAGAACGATGGGCGGAATTCATGGCCGAAGCCTGGGAAAAGATCCGGGAGGAGCGGGCGCAGACCGCCCTTGCGATCTGCCGGGACGACACAATGCGGCTCTACGCTCCGGCAGCCGTGGCGGAACGGCTCGCGGCCGCGCTGGGGACTCCGGCCGTGCCCCCGCGAGGGGGGACGTCTGGCGGCGCCGGCCGGGCGGGCGAGCCCGGCCCGGTCGAAGGGATTTCGGCACAGGTTCCGCTCTACGTCGGACTGACGACGCTCCCGAGCCGCATCCACCACCTTCGCCCCACCCTCGACTCCCTGCGCAACCAGACCTTCCCGCCCGACGCGATCCTCCTCTGCCTGCCGCGCCGGTCGATCCGCGAGGACTGCGCCTACGACAGGCCCGGCTGGCTGCAGGAGTACGCCCCGCTCCTCAGGATCGTCGACTGCGAGGAGGACCACGGGCCGGGGACCAAGCTCCTGGGATGCCTGGATCACCTGCCCGAGCAGGGCTGTCTCGTTCTCGTCGACGACGACCTGGTCTATCGCCCGTTCCTCCTCGATTGCCTCTACCGCAGGCAGGTGGCGGACCCCCGATCGAGCTTCAGCTTCTGGACCTATTCCTTCGAGGGTATCGACGTCGGTCAAGGCGCCGACGGCTTCAGCTTTCACGTTCCGAACCTTGCCGGCATCCGGGAGTTCGCGGAACGTGCGGTCAGGCACCCCCAGCTGCGGTTCGCGGACGATCTGTGGATTTCCGCGTTCCTAAAACGCGCCGGCATCAGCGTCAGGAGCCTGCGGCACGAGCTTCCCGACGACGAGGACGTGTACGAGACCGTGCATCGCGTGAATCAGCTGCGCGACATGGAAGGGGTCCACGCACGCCAAGCCGTGCTCGTGGAAGGAGCCAGGTACCTGTTCGAGAGCGGGATGATGGCGCCGGAAAACCGCCGGTGAATCCAATTGCCGGACCGACCCGGCGCCTCCCGGTCCGGCTACTTCTTCTTCGCGGCCTTCTTGACCGCCTTCTTCGCCTTCACGGCCTTCTTCGGGGCCGGCTTCCCGGCCTTCCTGGCTGGCTTCGCCGCCGTCTTCGCCGCCTTCTTCTTCGGCGCGGCCTTCCGCTTCTTCGAGCCGCCGAAGAGGCCGACGCAGATCGTCTCGATCTGGCGGAGGTGGTGGAGGTCGTGGCCCGCGTACATGTGGAGCATCGCGAGGATCGACTCCTCGCCCCGCTCCGAGTGGAGGCCGACCCGGTCGAGGCTCCCCGTCGGGAGGCGGTCGAGGAGGCCGAGGTTCACCGCCCGCGCGAGGGCGAAGTCGTCCAGGAGGTCGGCCGCGGTGGTGTTCTCCACGCCCAGCATCGCCACGAAGGCGTCCTGGTCGTAGCCGACCAGGGCGGGCTTCTCTTGGGCGGCCACGAACCGGTAGCGCGAGCCGAGGATCACCTCGCCGTCCGCCAGGTGGGCCACGATCTCCTTGACCGACCACTTCTCGGGAAGCGGCCGCCGGGCCAGCTGGGCCTCCGTCAGGCCGCGCAGCGCCTTCCGCAGCCGGTCGGGGGTCGTCGCCATCACGATGATCGGGTCCTGGTCGCCGAGCGCCTCGGCGTAGTGGGCCGGAATCACCGGCCCGGGTTTCGTCGTCGACATGACGTCCTCCTTCAAGGGTTCCTCTTTACTACGGATTCTTCACTTGCGGGGAGCCTGGACGGTGGAGCGCGCGACGGCGCCCAGGAATCCCAGGTTCGTCCCGGTCAGCCAGTGGCCGCCGTCGACCGGCAGGCAGGCCCCGGTGATGTACGCCGCCCGCTCCTCGTCCGCGAGGAACGCGATCGACTCGGCCACCTCCTCCGCCGTCGTGTACCGGCGGAGCGGGATCGACTCGAGCACCTCCTGCGCCAGCTTGTCGTCCAGCCAGAGGTTCTTGTCGGTCCCTTCCGACCGGAATGGCCCCGGCGAGACCGCGTTCGACCGGATGCCGTGGCGCGCCCACTCGACGGCCAGCGTCCGGGTCATCGCCAGGACGCCGGCCTTGGCCGACGCCGAGTGGATCACGCCCGGCCCCGCGCCCCACGCGTAGTCGGCCACCACGTTGACCATCGACCGGCCCTGGCCGTCCTGGCCGTGCGCGTCGATCATCGCCCGGCCGAAGGCGCTCGAGCAGAAGAACGACCCGTTCAGGACGATCTCGATCACCGCCTTCCAGCCGTTCGGCGAGAGCTTCTCCGCCGGGCAGACGAAGTTCCCCGCCGCGTTGTTCACCAGCACGTCCAGAGGCCCCCACGCGGCGTGGACGGCCGCCGCCATCTTCGCCACGTCGTCGTCGTACCGGACGTCGCAGACGAACGTCTTGACGTCGGCCGCCCCGGCCCGGCGGATCGCCTCCGCCGCCTCGGCCAGGACCGCCTCCCGGCGGCCGCAGACCGCCACCCGGTCCCCGCCGGCCCCGAACCTCACCGCCGTCGCCTTGCCCAGCCCCGTGCCGCCGCCGGTCACCAGGACGGTCCGCACCTTCTTCGTCATCGTCTCCTCCTCGGTCCTTCTGCTCTTCATCCGCCCAGCCCGAAGAGCCGGTCTCTTTCCGAACTCCACCAGGAACGCCCGGTCGGAGGGCGCCCCGCCCCGCGCGCTCAGGAGGCCGTCTTCGGCGCCCGGTCGGGTCGCGTCCCGGCCTCGGGGTTCGCCTTCGCCTTCGGGACGGGGAATCGGCCCGTCAGCTCCGCGAGCCGCCTCAGCCCCGTGGATGGCCCGTCCTGGAAGTCCCGATCCCGGGCCCGCCAGATCCAGTTCCCTCCGCCGCAACCCGGAGTGTTCATCCGGGCGTCGCTCCCGAAACAGAAGACATCCTGGACCGGGACGATCACGCGGTCGGCCACGGACGTGTAGGCCGCGCGGATCAGCTCCCAGCCGATCTCCTCGCCGATCGGCCCGACGTAGTCCCGCACCCGCTTCCGCTCCTCCTCGTCCAGCGACCGCCACCAGCCGACCGTCGTGTCGTTGTCGTGGGTGCCGGTGTAGACGACCGTGTTCCTCTGGAACCGATGGGGCTGGTACTCGTGGTCGTCCTCGGCGAAGCCGAACTGGAGCACCCTCATCCCCGGGAAGCCGGTCGCCCGGAGCAGCGCCCGGACGTCGTCGTCGATCTCGCCCAGGTCCTCCGCGACGAAGGGCACCTCGCCCAGCGCGCCGCCGATCGCGGTGAACAGCCGGATCCCCGGCCCCGGCTTCCATTCGCCGTCGACGGCCGTCCGGTCGCCGGCGGCGACCGCCCAGTACGCCGCGAAGCCGCGGAAATGGTCGATCCGGAGAAGGTCCGCCGTCCGGAGGTTCGCCCGCACCCTTTCGACCCACCACGCGAACCCCTCCTGCTCCAGCCTGTCCCACCGGTAGAGCGGGTTTCCCCAGAGCTGTCCCTCGGGGCTGAAGTAGTCCGGGGGGACGCCGGCCACCTCCTCGGCGAGGCCTTCCTCGTCGATCCAGAAGAGGCGCCGGTGGGCCCAGACGTCGGCGCTGTCCCCCGCGACGTAGATGGGGATGTCGCCCAGGATGGCGATTCCGCGGCTGGCCGCCTCGCCGCGGACCCTCCCCCACTGGCTGAAGAAAAGGAACTGGACGAATTTCCGGTACTCGACCTCCTGGGAGAGGTCTCGCTGCGCGGCGGCCAGCGCCGCCGGCTCCCGGTCGCGGAGGGGGACCGGCCAGGCCGACCACTCGCGCCGCCCGTGCGTCGACTTCAGCGCGGCGAAGAGGCTCCAGTCGTCCAGCCACCCGCGCTGTTCCGGGGCGGCCGAAAAATCGGCGAACGCGCGGACCGCCGCCGCCGGGCCGGCGGTGCGGAAACGGGCGAAGGCGGTCCGGAGCATCGCCTTCTTCCAGGCGATCACGTCGTCGAACGGGACGGGCCCGGTCCCGACCGCCGGCACCTCCGTCAGGTACGACTCCGGGAGGATCCCGTCTTCCACCAGCAGCTCCGGCGAAATGAGGAGCGGGTTCCCGGCGAATGCCGACAGGAGCCCGTAGGGGGAGTTCCCGTACCCGGTCGGTCCGAGCGGGAGGATCTGCCACAGCTTCTGCCCGGCCTCGGCCGCCCAGTCGAGGAATCGCGTCACCGAGGGCCCCAGGTCCCCGATCCCGAAGGGGCCAGGCAAGGACGTGGGGTGGAGCAGGAGGCCGGCGGAGCGCTCAGTCATCTGCGCGCATGCTACCAATCGCTCGTTCCGGGGGCCCCCCGGAAGGTCCGCCGCCCCCCTCGAGGAGCGAGAGGAGACGGACGTACTCGGCGGGGAGGGGGGCGGAGACGTCGATCCCCGCCTCGGCCACCGCCAGCTGCTCGGCGTGGAGGAGCGGACGCGTGAGGGCGGCCAGCGCCCCGCGCACCGCCGGGTCGCGGACCCCCCTCCACCGCGTCGCGCCTCCGTAGAGGTCGTCGCCCGCGATGGGGTGGCCGTGCGCCGCGAGGTGGACCCGGATCTGGTGCGTCCGGCCGGTGGCCGGCTGAAGCCGCAGGTCGGCCAGCGACCGGTACCGACGGAGGGTCCGGTAGTCGGTGACCGCGGCCTTTCCGTCCGGGGCGGCGCGCATCTTCCTGGCATCCGCCCGGTCCCGCGCGAGCGGGTCGCGGTAGGCTCCCGCGGCCGGCACCGGATGCCCCCAGCAGAGCGCCCGGTACGACTTGACCACGCGCCTCTCCTGGAACGCCATCGAGGCGAGCCGGTGGGCCGGGGCGTCCTTCGCGAGGAGGACGCACCCGCTCGTCCCCACGTCCAGCCTGTGGACCAGGAGCGGCAGCGGGTCGGGGCAAGGGAGGCCGAGCGCCTCGAGGAGGCGGCGGACCGCCGGTTCCCCTGCCGATTCCCCGCGGGGGGTCGCCATCGAGACCCCGGAAGGCTTGTCCAGGACGAGGTACTCGCCGCTCTCGAAGAGGAGGCCGCTCACCGCTCCTCCACGCTCCGCGGAAGCCGGCCGGCGACCACGACGTTCAGCAGGGCGAGGACGAGGAGGACGCCGAAGACCGGCAGGAGCGACCGCTCGATCGCCACGCGGAGGGCGGCGGCGGCCGTCTCTGCCGCCCCGGCCGGCGGGACGCTCCCCCCGCGCGCCAGGAGACGCCCCGCGCCCGCGGCCGCCGGCCCCAGGCGCGCCGCGAGCCCGGCCGAGAAGATCCCGCCGAGCGCCGCCACCCCGAGCGAGCCGCCGATCGTCCGCGAGAACGGGACGAGCGCCGTGGCCGAGCCGCGCATCGCCTCGTCCGCCGTGTGCTGGACCGTCAGGAGCTGGGCGAGGGACGACGGGCCGAGGCCCGACCCGATCACGCCGCAGACCACGCTGACGACCCAGACCGGTGCGTCGAGGAAGGCCGAGGCCACCAGCCCCGAGAGCCCGGCGAGGATCAGCAGGGCGCCCGTTCGGGCGGTCCGGCGGAACCCGAACCGGACGATCGCCCGGGCCCCGAGCGTGGCCGAGAGCGACCAGGTGAGGACCAGCGGGGTGACGACCGCCCCGGCCGCCCCGGCCGTCCCCCCTCGCGCCCCCTGGACGAAGAGCGGCACGAACGTGTCGACGCCGTAGATCGTCGTCCCGAGGAACAGCCCTCCCAGGTACGGCGCCGCCCGCGCGGCCGACGAGAAGAGCGCGACGGGGATCAGCGGGTGCTCCCGGCGCCGCTCCAGGCGGACGAAGACGCCCGCGAGGAGGAGCCCCGCGAGGGACAGCGCCGCCCGCGCCGCGGGCGGAAGGCCCTCCGCGTCGGCTCGCCGGGTGACGGCGACCAGGAGCGTCGTCACCGCGGCCGCGAGGAGGAGCGCGCCGGCCACGTCGATCGGGTCGGAGCGCCGGGCGCGCGTCTCCACGAGCTGCGTGGCGACCAGGGCCGCCGCCACCAGGCCGAGCGGGATGTTGATCGTGAAGATCGACCGCCAGCCGAACGCCACCGTCATCGCTGCCCCGATCAACGGCCCCGTGAGGCTGGCCAGCCCCCAGATCCCGCTGAAGAGTCCCTGGACGCGCGCCCTCTCGTGGACCGAGAAGAGGTCCCCCGCCACCGTCAACGAGAGGGGGACGAGGCCTCCGGCTCCCAGGCCCTGGAGGGCCCGTGCCCCGATCAGCCACGGCATCGACCGGGCGAAGGCGCAGGCGGCGGCGCCCGACAGGAAGAAGCCCATCGCCACCAGGAGGAGCCTCCGCCGGCCGTAGAGGTCCGCCAGGCGGCCGTAGACGGGCATCGTCAGCGTCGAGGCGAGGAGGTAGACCGAGAAGACCCAGGAGTAGACCGGCAGCCCGCCCAGGTCCCCGATGATCGTCGGCATCGCGGTGGAGACGACGGTCGACTCGAAGGAGGCCAGGGCGGTCACCAGGGCGAGGGCGAACGTCACCCGCCGGCGGCGGGACGGGTCGAAGCGGGGAGGAAGCGCCGGGGCGTCGGACACCGCGTCAAGGTTAGCAGCCGTAGTATCGGCTCTCGGGAGGGTCGCCATGGAACTCAAGGACCGCGTCGTCCTCGTCACCGGCGCCGGGCGCGGCATCGGCCGCGCGATCGCCCTCGCCTTCGCCCGCGAAGGGGCGCACCTCGGACTGATGGGGCGAACGAAGAAGAGCCTCGCGGAGGCCGAGCAGGAGATCCGCGCTCTCGGGGGCCGGGGGGTGGTCCTGCCCGGCGACGTGTCGGACGAGGGGACCGTCTCGCGCTGCGTCATCGCCTGCGAGCAGGAGCTGGGGCCGGTGGACGTCCTCGTCAACAACGCCGGGATCTTCGCCTCGGGGCCGATCGACAGTTTCGACACCCTCGTCTTCGACCGTCTCATCGCCGTCAACCTGCGCGGGCCGTTCCTGATGACCCGCGCCGTCCTCCCGGGGATGAAGAGCCGGCGGTTCGGCCACATCGTCAACATCGCCTCCACGGCCGCAAAGCGCGGCTTCGCGAACGGCGCCCCCTACTGCGCCTCCAAGTTCGGGCTGGCCGGGCTGTCGGAAGCGACGCTGTGCGAGGCGCGTCCCTTCGACGTCCGCGTCTCCACCGTCTTTCCGTCCACCGTCCTCACCGACCTTTCGCGCTCGGCCGGCATCGCCGCGAAGGACCCGGCGCGGACCATCCACCCCGAGGACATCGCCGAGGCGGTCGTCGCCCTCGTGAAGCTCCACGGCCGGGCCATGCCCACCTCCATCGAGATCTGGCAGACCAACCCGTGAGCGAAGCGTCCGACCCCCTTCCCCTCGCGCCGTCTCTCTCTCGGCCGAGGCACCATCACGTCGAGAGGCACTTCTCCGGCTCCGAGATCGTCCGGGACATCGTCCTCGGCATGTCGGACGGCCTCACCGTCCCGTTCGCGCTCGCGGCGGGGCTCTCGGGAGCCGTCGCCGACTCCCGCGTCATCCTGGTCGCCGGCACGGCCGAGCTGGCCGCCGGTGCGATCGCGATGGGGCTGGGCGGCTACATGGCCGCCCGGAGCGAGGCGGACACCTGGACGAGCGAGATGGACCGCGAGGGGCGCGAGGTGGAGGAGATCCCGGACGTCGAGCAGGAAGAGGTCCGGCGCGTCTTCCGCGACTGGGGCGTCTCCGGCGACGCCCTCGAGTCGGCCACGAACGCGGTCTGTGCCGACAAGGAGCGGTGGGTCCGCTTCATGATGAAGGAGGAGCTGGGCCTCCAGGAGCCGCACCCGGCGCGCGCGCGGCTCTCGGCGCTGACCATCGGTGGGTCGTACGTCGCCGGAGGGGCGATCCCGCTGGCCCCCTACCTCTTCCCGGCGACCGTCCCGCAGGCGCTCCTCGCCTCGGTCGCGGTCACCATGATCGCGCTCGGGATCTTCGGCGGCACCAAGGGAAAGCTGACCGGGCGGCCGGTCCTCCGCGAGGCGGCCCGCACGATGCTCGTCGGGGCGCTCGCCTCAGGCGCGGCCTATGGTTTAGCCCGCCTGATAGCGGGCTGAACCATAGGCCGCGCTGGCGCGCACGGCCGGGGGACCGGGAGAGGTGCCGAGGACGCTTCGCGCCTCGCCGAGGGCGGCACGAGGTCGCTTCGCGCCTCGCCGAGGGCGGCACGAGGACGCTTCGCGCCTCGCCGAGGGCGGCACGAGGACGCTTCGCGCCTCGCCGAGGGCGGCCATCACTTATCAGGGGAACCCCGGCCCGGGTTCCCCTGCGCGCTCACGCGCTACCTCTCCGCGCCCCGGGGCGGGGGCCATCCCTGGTCTGAAGGAGATCGTCGGATTAGAGGCGGGAGCCGTGCGTCTGCGTCGCGAAGGCCTCGAGCACGGGCCGGGACCCGTCCGGAACGGCGCGCAGTGGAGGCGGTCAGGGCGTTCGCGTGTTTGAGGCCGAAGGCCGAGTTCGCGAACGCCCCCGCCGAGCGAGCACCGGGCCGAGACGGGTGGACCGCGCGCAGGGCCGAAGCGACGCACACGCACGGCGACTCGCATGCAGGAGCGCTGCAAAGTGGCCGCGCGGTGCTTTCACGGAGGCTCCCCGAGCGGGAGGCCTTGGCCAGTAGCGAAGCGCCCGGGTCGACCTATTTCTTCTGCGTCATCCGGTAGACGAGGCCGACGCCCGGCGTCCCCTTCTCGAGGAGCTGCGTGCGGTACGCGAGGGCCTCCTCCGCCGTGGCGAACTCGCCCACGACGGCCCGGTACCAGAGTCCCTTTTCCCCCAGGTCGACCTGGACCGCCCGCGCGGGGAGCCCCAGCTGCTTCGCGAGGAGGGCGGCGTGCTTCTCGGAGCGCGCCTTTTCCGTGAAGCTGGAGAAGTGGATCACGTGGATCGGCGCCCCCGTCCAGTCGGGCGTGACGAGCGGCCCGGCGCGAAGCTGCACCTGCGCCGCGGCGGGCTCCCGCTTCTCCCCTTGCTTCGGGGAAGCCGGCACGGCCTTTTCGACCGGCACGGCCGTCGGCTGCGGAGGCGGGGGGATCGGAGCCACGGCGGTCGTCACCGGGACGACGGTGGCCGGAGCGGCGGCGGCCGCCTCGCGCTTCTCAGCGAGCGGAGGAGGAGGTCCGGCCGGCTTCGAGGGCCCCGAGATGAGGTACCAGGCACCGCCTCCGGCCACGAGCACGAGGAGGGCGGCCGCCAGAAGGAGCGGAAGCGGCGAGGTCCGGGCCGGGGGCGGCTGGAGAGGAGGAAGCGGCGCTTCCGCCCTCGCCGGCACGATCGGCTCGTCGAGAACGACGGCGAAGGGCGGCGGCGGGGCCGCCGGACCGGGCTCCGCGGCCGGCTCGCCTCCGGGCGGGGCGTCCGGGAGCGGGGAGGACACCTCGAAGGGGGCCGTCTCCGGCGGAGGGATCTCCCCGCCCTGGTCCTCCGTGGGCGCCAGCGCGTCGGCTTCCCATCGAAGGTCGAGCCTCCCGGACGTCTCGCCGAACGGGTCGGCCCCTTCCGGGAGCGGTCCCGCGGGCGGGGCGGGCAAGACCGGGGCGGGGGGAGGAGGCGGCTCGAACGGGAAGATCTCGAGCGGCGGCCGGGCTTCCTGCTCCAGCAGGAGCCACGCCCGCTCCACCAGGACCTCCACCGCGGCCGATTCCTCTCCTTCCTTGACCCGGACCAGCTCCGCGGCGCAGACCTTCCGCGAGACCGTCTGAATGCTCGCCGCATCGGCGGCGGTCCTCCGCGACAGCTCCTGGGCGACCTCCGCCACCGACGGGAGCATCCTCTTGCGTGTACGCGACGACGTCGAATCGAAGCCGTTCTCGTGATCGCCGCTCATCTGCTCATCCGGCCAGCTGCTCCCAGTCCTCTCCGGGCGCGTCGAGGGCGATGGACAGGCCGCCGATGGCCCCGGCGAAGACCGGGTCCTCGATCGGACGGACCGACCCGCCCCCCACGTCGGCGAGGGTCTTCTCCAGGACGCCCGCGAGGCCTCGGATCTGCGACCCGCCCCCCGCCAGGAGGACGTTCCGGCGGACCTTCTCCTGGAACTCGGGCTCGACCCGCGAGAGGAGGTCGAGCATCGTCTCGGAGAGCGGGGCGACGAGGCTCTCGCACGCTTTCCGCATCTCGCTCGTGATGTCGAGGAGCGTCGGCTTGCCTCCGACCGGGGCCGTCACCTGGACCGGGCCGGGCGACTCGCCCACGTAAGCGTGGGCTTCCTTCCACTCCCGGATCATGTGGATCGAGAAGCGGGCCTCGGGGTGGCGCGCCTTCACCAGCATCATCAGCTGGTCGTCCACCGAGTCGCCCGCGTTCGTGAGCGTCCGCTGGTCGTCCTCGGTCGGGTAGCGGCCGTTCATGACGCAAAAGTCGGTCGTCCCCGCGCCGATGTCGATGATCATCGTGTGGAGCAGCGCGTCCATCCCGTACGCCACCGCGAACGGCTCCGAAACGATCATCAGCGCGTCGGCCACGCCCTTCACCGCCGTCCGGAGGTTCTGGCGCGAGACCCGGAGCGCCTCGGCCGGCACCCCGACCACCGCGTTCACCTTCTGTCCGTCGGCCGGAGCGGCGAGCGAGATCAGGTGCTTGATCAGCTCGCGCACCGCGGCTTCGTCCTTCTCGGAGCCCTCCTTGATGAGCCCGCGCTCCAGCGGGCGGTGGAGGTCGAGCATCGGGCGGCTGTCGAGCGCCTCGCGGCCGAAGAGGATCGATTTCTTGACCACCTTGCGCGCCACCATGTCGACGGGCCACCCGACGTAGCTCTCGACGACGTGGCGGGAGCCGTTCGACGCGGCGATGGCGCTCCGCGAGGTGCCCAGGTCGATTCCGACGTGGAGGAGGTCTTTCTTCCCGGCCATTCCGTCAGCTCCCTTTCTCCTTCTTCCGGCCCGCCGTCCGCGGCGCCGGCTCCCGCGAGTCCATGTAGCTCCTGAGACCCTGAAAGATCGAGGCGGCGATCCGCTGCCGGTAGTCGGCCCGAGCGAGGAGCCGCGCTTCCTCCTCGTTCGAGACACACGAGACCTCGACAAGGATACCCGGCATCTCGGTCCCGATCAGCACCGCGAGCGGCGCGCTCTTCACGCCGCGGTCGAGAAGCTCCCGGTTCGCCTCGTGAAGGCCCGCGAAGAGGCTCGTCTGGACCTCGCCGGCCAGGCGGCGGGACTCCTCCTGCCTCACGCCGGCGTAGACGCCCTCGAGCAGCCGCCGGAAGTCGGAGAGCGCGTAGCCGGACTCCCGGTTCTCGAGGCTGGCCACCTCCTCGATCTGCGGGCCGTCGGCGGCGCCGAGAAAATAGGTCTCCACCGCGCGAGCGTCCTTCCGGGGGATCGAGTTGACGTGGATCGAGACGAACAGGTCGCCGCGCTCGGCGTTCGCGAAGGTCGCCCGGTCGCGGAGCACGAGCCCCCGGTCGCCTTCGCGGGTCATCGCCACCTTGTAGCGTGCGTCCTCCAGGAGCGCCCGGAGCCTGCGGGCCACGTCGAGCGTGACCTCCTTCTCCGCGAGCCCCGAGGCGGCCGAGGCCCCCGGGTCGGCCCCGCCGTGCCCCGGGTCCAGGACCACCTTCCCCACCTCGAGGCTGAAGAGCGCCGGGGCGATCGCCCGCGGCGCCTGGTGAGGCCCGGAGAGAGGAGCCTGGAACGCCGTCCTCGGCGTGACCACCAGCACCTCGGGCTTCTCTCCGCCTCCGGTCGAGACCGCGTTCACGGAGAGGAAGATCACCACGGCCGCCGCCGCCGCGCTCAGCACCCGGACCGGCCAGCGCCACCGCTTCTCCGCGCGCCGGAAGCGGCGCTCCAGGTAGACGCGGTCGTCCAGCAGCTCCACGTTCTCGCGGACCGCGCCCCTCAGCATCTCCTTCTTCAGCCTTTGCATTTCCGTCATGCCAAACGATTCCGGGGCTAGTCAGTTCCGGATCATCGTCAGCAGCATCTTGAACGGCTTCAGGGCGTTGACCGCGTGAGGGATCCCGGCCGGCAGCAGGATCGACCGCCCGGCCACCACGCGGTGCGGCGTTCCCCCGATCACCACCTGCGCCTCCCCTGCCAGCACCTGCGCCAGTGCGTCGAACGGAGCCGTGTGCTCGCTCAACGCCTGCCCCCCGTCGAAGGCGAAGAGCGTGATCGTCCCCGTCGGCTTCTTCAGCAGCGTCCGGCTCACGACCGCCGCCGGCTGCGTCTCCACGAGGTCCGCCAGCACCACCGGTCCCCCGGCGAGGGGGTCCGGCGCCGCCGGCAACGTCCCCGCCTTCTCGTTCGCCTTTTCCATCGATTCCTCCCGGGCCCCGCCCGGGGCCCGTCGTCCAGCTGCCGGACCCACCCCGGAGCCACCCCGGAAAACTACCCGAAAACCGGAGACGGCGCCATGACGCTGGTCATTCCTCCCCCGATCCTCGCCCTCCGTGACGCTCCCGCGCGCAGCCGGGTCGGAGGCCCCCGCCGCTTCTGGTAGCCTGAAGTCCTTGGACAGGCCCACCGTCCTCCCCGTCGCCGCCGGTACCTTCCGGCTCGCCTCCGCGCCCGGTCTCGCCGTCTTGCCGTGAAGACCTACGATCACTCCGGCCCGGCCTTCGCCACCCTGCGAGTCCACCCCTGGACCGTCGCGCAGGGGAACCCGGGCTGCCGGTACCGGGATTTCAAGGAGACGCCGGCGCTCGTCCGCTCCTCCCTCGAGGACTTCCTTCCCTGGGCAGCCTGGCCCTGCGTCGACACGTTCTACAGGCTGGTCGAGTGGCTCAACGGCCCCGACTCGATCCTCGAGTCCAACGACTGTGCCTTCGAGGGGCCGCAGACGAACCCGACGCCCCGGGTGGCGAAGGATCTCGAGGCGACGGGCCGGCTCATGATCCTCTGGCGGCAGCTCCCGCGGAATCTCTCCCGAGCCGGCACGGAGGCGCTCAAGGGGGCCATTCACCGGCACCTGGCCGGGCTGGACACCGGGCTCGTTCATGCGGCGGTCGGGATCACCGTCTGTCCCGTTCGATACGTGACGCTCCCCCTGCCGGAGGCGCGGCAGGCCGGGACCCAGCTCATGCTCTCGTTCTGGGCGTGGGGCGACACCGACGAGGAGGTCATGGGGAATCTGGACCGCACGTTCCAGGGCCTCCGGGAGGCTCTCGGCGCGGCCGCCAGGGAGGTCGGGGACTCCTTCCGCCGGGTGGGGCCGCCTGCCGGCCCCGGGCGCCGCCTGATATCGTTGCCGTCGATGCTCGACCCCCCCGGCCGCACTCCCTCGAGGTCAGGCTGACTCTCATGCCGTGGAACGTCAGCGCCCCTGCCGCCCTCCCGATCATCGAGACCCGCTACGAGGGCGTCCTCGCCCCCTCGGAGCTGGCAGATGCTGTCCGCGAGACTCTCGTGCTCGCCCGCAGCAGCGGCCGGATGCTCTTCCTCGGTGACTGCAGGGCCATGACCGGCGGCCACTCCGTCGTCGACCTTTACTCCCTGGCCGAAGTTCTCCTGTCGAGCGGCATGGGCCGGGGCCTCAAGGAGGCGGTGGTCCTTCCCTCTCTCCCCGAGTCGGCCGAAAGCGTCAGGTTCTGGGAGACCGCCTGCCTCAACCGCGGGCTTCGGGTCAGGATCTTCCTGGACCGCGAGAGTGCACTCGCCTGGCTGCTGGAATAGCCGATTCCGGCGCCCGGCCCCCGCGTTCCGTTCCCCTCGGGGCGGAGCGCCGGTCAGGCCCTCCAGGCGGCCATCCTGGGGCCCGAGATCGCCCGGCTCCGCGGGTGGGAAGGAATCTGCCGCCCGGAATTGCTCCCGCTGCGGGTGTTACGATTTCGCGATGGGAACGGTGAGCCGGCGGCTCTTCTCGCTCGCGCTACTGGCCGCGCTTCCGGCCGGAGCGCTGGCGGCGGCTCCGCCCGAAGGCCTCCCCGGGCGGCCCAGCCGCTTTGACGCGTCGGTGCTGTTCGTCGGGAACTCGCTCATCTCGGTCAACGACCTCCCGGAGACGTTCCGCCTGCTCGCCCTCGGTTCCCCCCGCCACGCCGAGGTGGCGGTCCGATCGGTCGTTGCAGCTGGGGCGCTCGTCCGGCAGCACTGGGAAGAGGGGCGGGTGGCGGCCGGGCTCCGGAGCCAGCGGCCGGACATCCTGGTCCTCCAGGCCCAGAGCACCGAGGCCGTCCTGAACCCGTCGGACCTCGACCGCAGCGTCCGGCTGTTCAAGAAGGCGGCCGACGAGGTCGGCACGATCACGGTGATCCTCGGGACGTGGGCGCGGCCGGCCCACGACCCGTTCTACTCCGTGGCCGCGTCCGGGGGCTCGCCCGAGGCGATGCAGGAGCGCCTCGACTCCGCCTACGCCTCGATCGCTGGCGAGGCGGGGATCGTGCTCGCGCCGGTCGGGAAGGCGTGGGCCCTCGCCCTCCGGCGTCACCCCGAGATCCCGCTCCTCGACGGGACCCATCATCCTTCCCGCGCCGGGACGTACCTCGCCTCGGCGGTGCTGTTCCAGACCGTCTTCGGGGAGAGGGCCGCCGGCGCGACCTTCACGGGCGGTCTCCCGCCGAACGTCGCCGAAGCCCTGCTGCGGGTCGCGGGCGAGCTCCCGCTCCCTCCCTCCTCACTCCTCCGCCCGAGGGCGAGGAGGCAGCCGTGGTGACCTCGCCGTCGCACGACGAGGCCCGGAGGATCCTGGACAGCGCCCCGTTCATCCGGGACCTCGGGCTGAGGCTCGAGAGCCTCGGCGAGGGGACCTGCACGACCGTCCTCGACCTGGAGGAGCGCCATCTCCAGCAGGACGGGTTCGTCCACGCGGGAGTCCAGGCGACGATCGCGGACCACACGGCGGGGACGGCCGGGGCGACGCTGATCCCGGCCGGCCGGGCCGTCCTGTCGATCGAGTTCAAGATCAACCTCCTCCGGCCCGCCCACGGCGAGCGGCTCGTCTGCCGCGCGACGGTGCTGCGCGCCGGGAGGTCGGTCAGCGTCGTGGAATCCGAGGTTCTCGCGGTCGAGGCGGGGCGCGAGCGCCTCGTCTCCAAGGCCACGGTCACCCTGGCCGTCGTCCCGCGTCCCGGCAAGGACGCGAGGAGACCCCCCGAGGAGACACCCTGAGCATCACCGCCAGCGGCGTCGTCGGCTTCGTGGCCCTTCAGCACGCCGCGTTCCTCGTCCTCGCCTCGCGCGGCTGAGAAGGCGCGAAGGGGCGGCAGCACTCCGCGAGGCTGGCGCCCCGGAGGCCTCTCGCCTCCGGGGCGCCGGGGAGCCCCGAGCTTTCCGGTCCCGTCTACTTGTCGTTCCGCTCCAGCTTGATCTGGAGCGTGCCGTGCTCGTTCTCGATCTCCACCTTGCCCGTGCTGGTCCCCTTCGCGAGGTACCACTTCACCTCCCCCGGCTTCTCCGAGGTGCTGGTGACCTGCCAGCCGTTCGAGGCGATCGCGGCGAGGTAGAACTTCTTGACGTTGTCGAAGGTGTCCCCGGAGTTGAACTTCGCTTCCACGCTGCTGGAGAACCCGGCGTGAGGCTCCGCCCTGAGCGCGACCTTCGTCGCCCCGGGATAGTCGGGGAGGTCGGCGACGGAGGGCGCAGCCGCCGGCGCGGCCGGGGCGGGCGCCGCGCTGGCCGGCGCGGCCGGGGCCTGGGCCGGAGCCGCTGCCGCCGGAGGAGCCGCAGCCGGGGGAGCCGCCGGCTGCTCGTTCCCCTTGCAGGCGACGAGGCTCATCGAGACCGCAACGAGAGCAGGGACCAGCAATTTTTTCATCGTGTGTTCCTTTCCATGAGGTGGCGTGGCGCCACTCCTTCCGTGATTTGTGTAAATCCTACCAGCGAAGAGGGGGCGTCACCACTCCCGAATCGGAGGGAAGGCCGCGGGACCTGTCCCGCGCTCCGCGAAGGGGGTCAAGCGTCGCGCGGGACGGAGGCCGGGACCTCCGAGGCAGGGACCGCCTTCTCGAGCAGTGCGACGAGTTGCGGGTCCCAGGCTCCCTCCCGAGCCTCCTCGGCGATGATCCTCGTCGCGTCGGCGTGCTGGCGCGACGGGCGGTGAGGACGTGACGAGACGAGAGCGTCGTAGGCGTCGGAGATCGCCAGGACCTGGACGGAGAGAGGGATGTCGAGCCCGCTGACGCCGTACGGGTATCCCGACCCGTCGATCCGCTCGTGGTGGCGAAGGACGAACGGCCCCAACGGCTCCAGCGATCGGATTCCCCGGATCATCTCGAATCCCACGACCGGGTGGGAGCGGACGAGGGCGAGCTCCTCCCTCGAGAACTCCGTCTCCTTGAGGAGGATCCGGTCGGGGATGGACACGGTCCCGATGTCGTAGAGGGTCGCCGCCTGCCGGAGCCTCTCCATCTCGCCGGGGGGAAGGCCCACGAGCCGGCCCATCTCGATGGCCAGGCCCGCGACGCGGAGGGAGTGGTCCACCCGGTAGATCTCCCGGGACTCCACTCCACGCAGAATCCCCCCGAGGACGCGGACGAAGTCGTTCGTCTCGCGCTTGAGAAGGGTCCGCCCCGCCAGGGCGCGGAGCCGGGCCGCGAGGCGCGGGATGCCCGTGGGCCACTCCAGGATGTCGTCGGCCCCCTCGGAGAGAGCCGCGTCCGCGAGGCCGTCCGCCCCCGCGGGGACGATGGCGAGGAGCGGAAGCGCCGCCCGCCCGGCCTCGTTCCGCCAGCTCCGGAGGAGCTCCCTCGGCGCCGGGGCCCCGCCGAGGAGCGAGACCGCCACGACCTGCGGACTGACGAGGGCGGCGGCGGCGGCGGCGGCCGGATCGCCGACCGGAAGGCAGCTGAAGCGCGCGGCCTCGATCTGAGCGGCGATGGCTGAGCGCCGACTCTCGGACTCTTCCACCAGCAGGACGAGCGGGAAGCTCACGCGCCGTACGATACATCCGCCGTCGCCTTGCTGCTATGCTCGCCCGCAGGGTGAGGCGTGGGTTCCCCTGAGTCGTCGTTCGCTCGCGTGGCGGTCGTGGCTTCCGACGCCGCCGTGCGCGAGCTGATCCGGTCGGCCTTGCGGACGGAGCCGGTCACCGTCGACCTGATCCAGAGCGCACGGGAGTTCTACGCCGGGTGCGGCCTTTCGCGCTACGCGCTGGTCCTCGCCGACTGGGCCCTCTCCGACAGCTCCGCCCTCGACTTCCTGCGCGAGGGCCGCCGCCTGGCGCCAGGGGCGCGTTTCGTCCTGATGGCCTCCGACGTGCCGCTCTCGGCGATCGTCGAGGCGGTCAAGGACGGGGCCGACGACGTCCTGCAGAAGCCGTTCCGGCTCGAGCAGCTGACGTCCATCGTCCGGCGCTCCCTTCCCTCCGCGGGCGAGCCCGAATCCGCGCCGAGCAGCGCCCCGCCGGGAGCGGCCGCCGCCGTGGGGAGCTCTCCGGCCTGGCGGGACCTTCTCGACCGCGCCCGGCGGGTGGCGGAGCTCTCCTCCACGGTCTTGATCCGGGGGGAGACCGGGTCCGGGAAAGAGGTCCTCGCCCGGTACATCGCCTCGTGCAGCCGGCGGGCCGGAAAGACCTTCCTCGCGGTGAACTGCTCGGCCATGCCCGAGACGCTCGTCGAGAGCGAGCTGTTCGGACACGAGAAGGGCGCGTTCAGCGGCGCCGACACCGCCCACGCGGGCCTCTTCGAGGAGGCGGACGGCGGGACGATCTTCCTCGACGAGATCGGGACGATGCCGATCCAGGCCCAGGCGAAGATCCTCCGGGTACTCGAGGAACGCCAGGTGCGGCGGGTCGGCGGCAGCCGCAACACCCCCGTCGACATCCGCGTCCTCGCCGCCACGAACCTCGACATCGAGGCGGCCATCGCCCGGAGGGAGTTCCGCGAGGACCTCTACTACCGGCTCGCGGTGGTCACGCTCTGGATTCCCCCCCTCCGGAAGCGCGTCTCCGACATCGAGGTGCTGGCGGACTACTTCCTCGGGCAGCTCACGCCGCCCGGAGAGGCGCCGCGCAGCCTCTCCCCCGCCGCGCTCGCCTTCCTCCAGAGCTACCCGTTCCCCGGCAACGCCCGGGAGCTCCGCCACGCCCTGGAGCAGGCCGTGATCTTCTCGAGCGGCGTCGAGCTCCGCCCCGAGGACTTCTCGTCGCTGGCCGCACGCCTCGAGATGCTTCCGGGTCGCCGGGACCCCTCGGAATCGCCAGCCGATGAGCAGGTCACCCCCGAGCGCCTCCTCGCCGCCCTCCGGTCGTGCGGGGGAAATCGAGTCGAAGCCGCCCGGTCGCTGAGGATCAGCCGCTCCACGCTCTACCGGCTCCTGAAGCGGATCAGCAACGGCGAAGAGGACGACCAGGAGACGACGCTCACATCGACGCCCTGAAGCGCCGGGGCGAGGTTCGACGGACCAGCCAGCCGGACGGCGCCCCTGGCCTCTATCGCGCGAGGCCGCCGAATTGCTACGATCCAGGCAGGCACAAACAATGAAGAATCCCGGCGGCACCGTTCCGCGGGAGAGTTCTGCTGAGGGATCGTCCTCCCCCGGCGCGGCGGATCCGGAGCCCGGCGCGGTGAAGCGGGATTTTCTCCTCCTGGTCGCCAGCCGGGTCTTCTCCCGCCTGGGAGACGGCTTCCTCCGGATCCTCGCCGTCCTCCTCGTGGCCGCCAGGAGCAAGGACCCGATGGTCGCGGGCCTCGTCCTCGTCTTCCGGTACGTCTCCGAGATCCTGATCAACGCCGTCTCGGGGCCGTTCATCGACCGGTTCCGGATCCGGACCTCGCTCATGGCCTCGGACCTCCTCCGGACGGCCCTCTCGCTCCTCCTCGTCGCGGCGGTCCTCTCGGGCCAGCCGTACTGGCTCTTCCTCGTCCTCTCGTTCCTGGGCGACTTCGTCTTCATCTTCTTCAAGCCGGCGGCCGACAAGGTGGTCAAGGTCGATTTTCCGGTCTCGGAGGGGACGAGGATCCTCTCGCTGGTGGACGCCGCGAACCACGTGAGCAACATCGGCGGGTACGCCCTCGCGAGCCTGGTCGCCGCCACCCTGGGACTGGAGGTCGCGGTCCTTTTCGGGCCGGTCTTCTTCTTCTCGTCGTTCCTGCTGGTCGCCCGCCTCCGGTTGCCGGGCGAGAAGGCGATCGACTACCGGAAGGTCCGGAGCCAGTCGTGGTGGGAGAGCCAGCGCGAGGGTCTCCTCTACACCTGGAGGAGCCGTCCCCTGCGCTTCCTGCTGATCGGCCGCTCGCTCGTCGCCGTCGGGCAGGGGTCCTTCTCCGTCCTCTCGGTCGCCTACCTCGCGAGCCTGGCGAAGGGGATCTCGTCGTACGGGTACTTCGAGTCGGCCCAGTCCGCCGGGAAGGTCGTGGTCACGCTCCTGGTGATCCCGTTTTTCTTCGCGCGGCGCTCGACCTTCCTCCTGACGGCCGTCTCGCTCCTCCTCGTCGGGTTCTCCTTCTTCGGCTTCCGCCTCGCGCACGACGTCGTCCTCGCCTGTCTGGTCGGCGCGATGGTCGGGGCGGGGCAGGCGAGCCAGGCCGTCGGCGTCGACGCGATCCTGAACCGCTACTCCGAGGCCTCTATCCAGGGGCGCGCGAAGTCGACGACCAGCTTCGGGAGCCGCCTCTCGGGCCTCGCCGCCATCGGGCTCGTCTATTTCCTGGTGTCGGCCGCCAGGGTGGAGCCGAGGGTCATCTTCGGGTGGCTCGGCATCTTCCCCATAATAGGGGCGCTCGTCTTCTTCCTGGGGTGGATGGCCGAGCGGTCTGGAAAGGTCGGGGTGAGTGAGGTGACCGATGGAACCTGAGGTCCGTGGTCCGGAAAAGGTCGATCCCTCCGGTCTCGAGGACGCGGCGGCCCGCCTCTTCGAAGGCCTCCTGCAGGCGTCGCGGGCCGGCCAGAAGGAGGCGGACGTCGAGTACGGCGGCGCCCGGATGACGGTCGTGCTGCCGCCGCTCGGCGAGGGGGACCGCGGGGTCGTCTACCGGCTCAGGTCCCACTCCCTGGAGGTGCGGCACCCTCACGGGCCGCTCTGCGTGAAAGTGGCGAAGCCGCAGGCGATCTGCCGGGAGCGGCTGCTCGAGGAGACGATGACGACCGACTTCTTCCTGTCGGAGAAGGTGTCGGTCCCGCGGATCCACTTCATGGACCCCGAGGGGCGGTTCTGCCTGAAGGACCTCGTCGAGGGGGAGACGGTCACCAGCCTCTACCTGCGATTCCAGCAGCTCTCGGCCCGGACGCAGGGGCTGATCCTGTCGGACCTCGAGAAGTTCGTGGCGAGACTGCTCGAGCTCTTCCGGAAGCGCCCGGACTGCCAGGTGTCGATCAGCCCGAACAACGTCTACGTGCTGACCGAGGGCGGCCGGTTCCGCGACCCCGTCCAGTTCGTCCTCATCGACCCCGGGACCACCTTGAAGAAGGGCTACGACGGCTTCACCTTCTCGAAGTACTGGAACGAGGTGCTCCCCGACCGGATCAGGAAGTACCAGCGGACCGGGTACCTCCAGTGGCTGGTGCCCCAGGACGTCACGACGTCCGAGCGCGACGAGGCGAAGGACTTCGAGATCTTCCGCGGGCTCTCGCCGTCGGAAGTGTTCCTGCTGCTGAAGGCCGCCCGGACGATCGAGTTCGACGCCGAGGAGGTGATCCTCCGCGAAGGGGCGGTGGGAGAGAACTTCTACCTCGTCCTCGACGGCTTCGTCGAGATCCGGCGGGGCGCCTGGAGCCGGCCCGGCTCGTGGAACCTCCGGATCGGACGCGGCTCGGTGCTGGGGGAGATGGCGTTCCTCCTCCACGTCCCGCGCTCCATGACGGCGGTGGCGGCGACCCGGTGCAAGCTGATCGAGATCGACCAGGACCAGTTCCACGAGCTGCTCGAGGCGAAGCTCACGGCTCCCTACAAGCTGATCCGGAACATCGCGGTCATCCTCGCGGAGCGCCTGCACTCGCTGGACCGGTCGCACGAGGTCCTCCTGGAGGCCCGCGACCGCGCGGCGGAGCCGGCGGGAAAACCGTGACGGGAGGCGTGGGCGCGGCAACCGTCTTCCGGGACAGCGAGACGACGCAGCACCGCGAGATCTGTCCGCACTGCGAGGAGGGGATCCTGACCACGGTCGAGGTCCCGCACGACATCACCCTGTCGGGCACGGTCGTGAGGATCCCGCGGGTGCAGGCGGAGGAGTGCCGGGTCTGCGGATTCCGCGCCCTCTCCGGGCGGGAAGTCCGGCTCTTCGACGTGCTCTTCGCGCCGCACTACCCGAAGATCTCCGACCTCGTCACCGCCCTTCGCGCCGCGCACTTCAACGGGATGTTCCTCCGGGAGGACCAGGCCGAGGGCCCCTTCGGCTTCGGGTCCCGGGAATACGTCGACAACCTCGCGAACGACCTGCGCGACCTCTACCTCGACAACGAGACGAGCCACGTCCTCGGAGAGCTCGGCGGGGCCCGGGGAGTGGTCCCCCTGGACGTCGCCGGCCGCCGCTACCGCGTCGTCCTCCCCAAGATCGGGGAGGGGGAGAACGGCGTCGTTTACGACCACGAGGAGGATCCCGGCTCGGTCTTCAAGGTCGCCAAGCCGCGCGCCTACAGCCGGGACCACATCCTCCAGGAGTGCGAGGTGACCGACCTCTTCGTCCGCGAGGGGATCGCCGTCCCGAGGATCGGCGATTTCGACCGTTACGGGAGCTACGTGGTCAAGGAGAAGCTCTCGGGCCAGTCGGTCGCCGTGATCTACGACGACCTGGGCGCCCCGGACGCCCTCCGTCACGCGCGGGTCCGCGCGGCGGTGAGGGCGTTCATCGACCGGATGATGGAGTTCTTCGTCCGGTGCCCTTCGGCCAAGACCTCCGTGAGCCCCAACAACATCTTCGTCCAGGAGACCGGCGACACGGTCGAGTGCCTGCTCGTCGACACCGGCCCGGCGCCGTTCCACGACTATTCCAGGTTCGACTTCGCGGAGTACTGGGAGGTCACGGTTCCTCAGAAGATCAGGCAGTACCGCGAGGTCGGGTACATCTAGCTTCAGGGAGTCCACATGAAAGAGCTCACCCCGTTCCCGATGAAGAGCGCCCCCGGTCCCGGCGACCCGGCGGAAGGCCTGGACGCGACCAGGCTCGACGAGGGCGCTGCGAAGCCCGGGGAGGACTCCGTCTGGAGGTCTACCCTGGAGGTCGTGCAGGGGGAGTCCAGCCGGCGCCTCGTGCACCTCGGAAGCGCCCCCGTCCGCCTGGGCCGGGCGGCCACGAACGACGTCGTGCTCTTGGACGACGGCGTCTCTCGCGCGCACGCCGAGATCCGTTTCGAGGGCGGCGGCTACGTCCTCCACGACCTCGACTCGTCCAACGGGACGCGGGTCGACGAGGTTCGCGTCAAGAGCCTGCCCCTGAAGGGAGGGGCGCGGATCGGTCTCGGAGGGGCGGTCCTCCTCTTCTCCCAGCCGAACCCCGAAGTGGCCGAGGGGGACCGCCTCGCCCTCATGGCGAGGAGCGACCTCCTCTCCACGCTGGCGCCTCCCACGCGGGCGGCGGCGGCGAAGCTGATGACCGTCCGGTTCGTCCCCCGCGGCGCCCAGCTCCTCAGGCAGTCCGCCCCGATGGAGGGGATCCTGTTCCTCCACAGGGGCCGCCTGCGGGTCGTCGAGGTGAACGACGAGGGAGGAGAGCGGGTGGTGGCCCGCATCGAGGCCGGAGACCACTTCGGCGAGCGCGCGCTCGTGGCCGCCGTCTCGGCGCCACAGACGCTCGTCGCGGACGCAGACTCGTGCGTCCTCGAGCTGACGAAATCGGCGCTGGACGGGCTCCTCCAGAAGGACCCGCACCAGAGCCAGGCGATGGCCGGGACGGTCCGGCTCAAGCTCCAGACGGCGCAGCGGAAGGCCGCGAAGCCGCCGGCGCTCCCGACGGCCAAGGCCGCCCCGGCCGCCGCCGCCACGGCCCTTCCTGTCCTCCCGGCCGCCCGGGCCGTCCGGACCGACGACCTCGACGACGTCGTCACCTCCACCGACGTCGTCATCGTGGGCGAGGACAAGAAGATCCTCCAGGCCAAGGAGCGTCTCGAGACCTTCGCGAAGGACGAGCTCCCGGTCCTGATCGTCGGGCCGCAGGGATCGGGCAAGAGGACCTTCGCCCGCCATGCCCACCACGCCGGCTCGCACAAGGGACAGCCGTACATCGAGATGTCCACCGCCGATCCCGGCCCCGGGGGCCCTGGCGCGGCGATCTTCGGAGTCGAGCCGCAGACGGGGAGCGCCGCGAAGGGCCAGGTCGGCTTCCTCGAGATGGTCGGGGAGGGGACGCTGGCCGTCGTCCACGCCGAGCTGCTCGACGCCCACCTCCAGGCTCTCCTCGCGAGCTACCTCAAGCTCGGCTGGTTCCACCGGCTGCAGGGCCAGGGAGTGGTGAAGTGCAGGACCCGCGTCGTCCTCCTCGCCACCGGAGACCAGGCCTCGGTCCTCGAGAAGCTGATCCCGGAGCTGCGCGAGATGCTCGCCAAGCGCGTCGTCGCGATCCCGCCGCTCGCCTCACGCCTGAAGGACATCCCGCTCCTGGCCGAGCACTACGTGAGGGTCTACGCCGCCTCGGCCGGCCGCAAGCCGGTCTCTCTCTCGCGCGAGGCCACCGACAAGCTGGTGTCGTACGGGTGGCCGGGGAACGTCCGCGAGCTCGAGAACGTGATGCAGCGGGCGGCGATCGTGACGGCCGAGGACTCGATCATCCCGGGCGACCTGATCTTCGTCTCCGCTCCCGAGAAGGAGATCCACAAGCTCAACCTCCTCCGGAACGACCGCGTCCGCAACTTCCTGCGCCACCCGAAGCTGATGGCGACGCTCCTCTGGATCGACCTGATCTTCGTCCTGGGCGTCCTCGCCGTCACGCTGTACGGGGGGACGCGCCCCGCCGGCCACCCCCTGGCCGAGTTCGCGACGAACCCCGGGATGCTGGTCACCTGGATCATCTGGTTCCCGGCGCTCCCCATCACCGCCTTCCTCGTCGGCCGGATCTGGTGCGGGGTCTGCCCGATCGCCTTCGCGGGCGACCTCGTCGGCAAGGTGAAACGCTACAACCTGCCGGTCCCGAAGATCTTCAAGCGCCTCGATTTCTGGCTCGTGGCCGCCTCCTTCATCCTGATCGACTACGTGGAGGAGCTCTTCGGCGTGGCGGACAGGCCGATCGCCACCGCGGTCCTCCTCATCGTCCTGATCTACCTCGCGATCGCCATGACGGTCTTCTGGGAGCGCAAGACGTTCTGCCGCCACATCTGTCCTCTCGCGGGGGTCCTCGGCGCCTACTCGTCCATGAGCATGTTCGAGGTCCGGGGCAACAAGAAAGTCTGCCAGACGCAGTGCGGGGAGCACACCTGCTACAAGGGGACCGCCACGGTCGACGGGTGTCCCCTCTTCTCCTACCCGGCGTCGATGAACATGAACGCCGAGTGCATGATGTGCCTCAACTGCCTCAAGAGCTGCGACAACCGCGGCGTCCAGCTCAACGTCCGGCCCCCCTTGCAGGAGATCTGGCGCAACGGCCAGACGAGCCTCGCCCTCTCGGTCTTCGGCGTCATCCTCGTCGGCATGATGGCCAAGCACCAGTTCCCGAAGCTGGCCGTCTGGGCCCCCGTCCAGCAGCGGCTCGGCTGGTCCGACCAGTGGGCCCACACGATCCTCTACTTCGGCTCCATCCTGATCGCCGTCACGGCCTTCTGGCTCGCGTCGATCCTCTCCGCGGCGGCGTCCCGGGAGGGGATCACGAAGAACATGGCCACCTACGGGGTCGCCTTCATCCCGCTCGCCCTCTCGGGGCACGTCGCGCACCTGGCGCACGAGATCCTGGGCGAGAAGCTCTACCTCCTGCTCGCCTACCCCGTGAAGCTCTTCCAGTCTCTCTTTGGCGGGGTCCCGATCGCCGCGTCCACCTTCCAGATCGCGCCGTTCGTCCCGGACCCGGTCATCACCTTCCTGAAGTTCCTGCTGGTGGCGGGAGGGGTCGTCGGCTCCGTCGTGGCGCTGGTCATGGTCTCCAGGCGCATCTCGACCGAGAACGTCTTCGCGCGGGCGATGCCGCACCTCCTCCTCGTCGGGGTCTTCTCCGTCGCCTACCTGATGATCTTCACCGGGGCGAAGGCGGGGGAAGCGGCGCCGCCCCCGGCGGCGTCGCCCGTGGCGGCGGCCCCGGCGCCCCAGCCTGCCCCGGCCAACCGGCCCGCGCCGGCTCAGCCGGGAAGGAGGCCCGGGCCCGCCGTTCCCTGAGCTAGTCCCCCTTCCGGTTCACCCGTTTCATCTGGAGCTCGACGTCGGCGGTCCTGTAGATCGAGCGTTCGCTGACCTCGAATTTGAGCCAGACCGTCTCGTACTTCTCGTGCGAGAGCTTGACGAGGTGGGTGCCGGGCTCCCGGAAGGCGTACTTCCTTCCCTCGGTGGCCCCGTCCCACCGGTCGGCCGTTCCGATGGAGTGGCCGTCCACCGAGATGCTGATGTCCTCCGGGGTGATGTTGAAGATCGCGTTCTCGCGGCAGTCGTAGGTCTGCGAGATCTGCGGCGCGCTGGGCGGCGCCGGCGGACGGGCCGCCTGGCCTTGGGGCGGCGCCGGCGGACGAGCTGCCTGGCCCTGGGGCGGCGCCGGGCGGGCCGCGGCGACCCGGACGGGGACCTGCTGGGGCGGCGCCCCGGCCGCGTCCGAGGCGAGCGGGTCCTTCCAGCTCTTCGCGGACGGCGCCCGGTTTCCCACGGGAGGGGCGGCCGGCGCGGCACCGGGAGACGCAGGAGAGGGCGGAGCGCCGGGCGGGAGGTTGTCGGGAACCGAGAAGGCCGACGTCGTGGCCGGACTCGGCTGGGTGACCGGGGCCTCCGCGGGCGCGGTGGGGACAGGAACGGCCGGAACCGGGGCGGCAGGCGCCGCGGAAGCCGCCACGGCGGGGACCGGGCCCGGAGCGGGAGCGCCCGGAGGGGGGGCATTCGACTTCATGTACGCCAGGGCACCCACGAGGACGACCAGCCCGCCCCCGAAGATCGCGATGGGCAGGACGGGGACCTTCCTCCCTGCCGCCGGCGACGCGCCCGGCGCTCCAGCCGGCCCGCCGACGCCCTGCCCGCAGCTCGCGCAGAACCTCGCGCTGGAGTCCAGGTTCGCCCCGCAATTGGGGCAGACGGTCGTGCTCATGGTGGCCTCCCTATCAGACGCCGGTTCACCCGACGGTTCGTGGCGTGCCGCCGGTCGGGACCGGCTGCCTTCCGGCGATGGGAGCCGTCAACCCCGCATCTCCAGCTATTTCTGGCCTCGAGGAAAAAATCGTAGCACAGCGGGCTGCCCGTCAGTCCTTGGGAGGCGCCGGCGCGACGCGCGGCAGCTTCAGCGCCTCCACCTCGGCACCGAAGGCGGCTACCTCCGAAGAGAGGACGGACCGCCAGCGGGAGAGGATTCCGTCGAGCCTTTCCTTCAGGACGCCGTAGTAGGCGGCGGAGCCCGCCGTCGGGCGGCTGTCGGAGGCTCCCACCGCGGCGGCGAGGAACGTCCAGTCGTGGTCGAGCTTCGGCTCGTAGTTGAGGCTGTCCTCGTCGGCCCTGATGTCGGGGTTGGTCAGCTCGTGCTCCAGCGCCGTCAGCTTCCCGGCGAGGAGGTCCGCTCGGGCCTTCAGCGCCGCTCCCTTTCCGAGCCTCTCCGCCCGGGCCCCGAGGTCGAGGAGCTGGCCCCTCGTGTCACGGATCTCGAGGACGGCCCGGTGCGTGTCGGAGAGCCGGTCGCGGATCGCCAGCAGCAGGTCGTACTGTGCCGCGAGGTCCGCGGCGGTCGTCCGGTCTCCCGGCTTCGGGCGCACCTCGAGCGGGGAGGTCAGGACCTGCCCGGCCGCGCTCAGCCGCACCGTGTAGGTCCCCGCTCCCACCTTCGGAGGGGCCTTCTCGCCGTCGTTGAAGACCGCCTTCGGCACCAGCGTCGGCCGGAGGACGCGCATGTCCCAGACGGTCCGGTTGAGCCCGGCCTTGGGCTCCAGCGGCCTGTCCTTCGCCTTGTCCAGCTCCTTCCTCTCCGTCCGCTCCTTCAGGTCCCCGTCCGGGTCCGGTTTCTCGCTCGAGAGGGACCGGATCACCTCGGAGCCGGCGAGGACCTCCAGCCGGACGACCTCGCCCTTCTTCGGTTTCTCCTTCAGCCACCAGTCGATGACGGCCCCTTCGGGCATGTTCGTCCCGAGGTTCCGGGGCGGGTCGTCGGGGTCGGCCTTCTCGACCGGGAACCGCGCCGTGGGACGCGGCGGGAAGAGGTGGACCGCCGCCTGCTCCACCCGGTCGCTCCACTCCCGGAGCGGAGTCAGGTCGTCGAGGATCCAGAACGCCCGTCCCTGCGTCGCGACCACCAGGTCGCCGTTCTTGACGGCGAGATCGGTGATCGGGACGGCGGGGAGGTTCCGCTGGAAGGGGTGCCAGAGGCCTCCCCCGTCGAAGGAGACGAAGAGGCCGGTCTCGGTCCCGGCGAGGAGGAGCCCCTTCCGGACCGGGTCCTCCCGGACGACGCGCGCGAAGGCGCCCTCGGGCAGGCCCGAGTCGATCCGCTTCCACGACGCCCCGCCGTCGGTCGTCCGGAAGAGATACGAGCGGAAGTCGTCGAGCTTGTACCTCGTCGCGGCCACGAACACCGTTCCCGGGTCGTGCGGCGAGGTCTCGATCGAGTTCACCTGGGCCCACTCGGGCATTCCGGAAGGGGTGACGTTCTTCCAGCTCTTTCCACCGTCGCGCGTGACGTGGACGAGCCCGTCGTCGGTCCCCGCCCAGAGGACCCCCTTCTCCTGCGCCGACTCCGCCAGCGCGAAGATCGTGCCGTACACCTCGACCCCGGTCACGTCCGTGGAGACCGGCCCCCCCGACTTCCCCTGCTTCGACCGGTCGTTCCGGGTCAGGTCGGGAGAGATCTCCCTCCACGTCTCTCCCTCGTTGCGGGACTCGAGGAGGACCTGCGCCGCGTGCCAGAGAACCGCCGGGTCGTGGCGCGACACCAGGATCGGGGCGTTCCACTGGAACCGGTACCGGAGGACCTCCGTGGCCCGGCCCGAGGTGAGCTGCGGCCACGCCATGATGAGGCGCGCCTGCCGCGTCCGGTGGTCGTACCGCGTGATCGCCCCGCCATACTCGCCGGCGTAGACGACCTCCGGGTCGGTGCGCGACGGGGCGATCCAGCCCGCCTCGCCGCCCCCGACCGGGTGCCAGTCCGTGAAGTCGATTCCGACGTCCGGCACCCCGGACGGGATCCCGACCGAGGAGTTGTCCTGCTGGGCGCCGTAGACCCAGTACGGGAACCGGTCGTCCGTGGCGACCCGGTAGAACTGGGCGGTGGGCTGGTTGTTCAGCGTCGACCAGCTCTGGCCGCCGTTCCAGCTGACCGTGGCCCCTCCGTCGTTCCCGAGGATCGCCCGCTTCGGGTCGTCGGGGTCGACCCAGAGGTCGTGGTGGTCGCCGTGCGGCGCCTTGACCGCGTCGAACGTGCGGCCGCCGTCGATCGAGCGGTGGAGCTCCACGTTCGGAAGCCACACCGCCTCGGGGTCTTTCGGGTCCGGGTAGACCCAGGAGTAGTACCAGGCCCTCTCCCGGATCTTGTGCTCGTCGTTGACCTGCCGGAACTTCTCTCCCCCGTCGTCGGAGACGTAGAGCCCGCCCCTCTTTTTCGCCTCGACGATCGCGAAGACGCGGCCCGGGCGCGCGGCGGACGCCGCCACGCCGACCCGGCCCCAGGTCTCCTCGGGGAGCCCTTCGGCCAGCTTCTTCCAGGTTTCCCCTCCGTCGGCGGACTTCCAGAGGGACGACCCGGGCCCGCCGGAGACCAGCTCCCACGGGTGGCGGACCACCTCCCAGAACGCGGCGAAGAGGACGCGTGGGTTCGTGGGGTCCATCGAGAGGTCCGCGGCCCCCGTCTTCGCGTCGACGAAGAGGATCCGCTTCCACGATTTCCCTCCGTCCGCCGACCGGTAGATCCCGCGCTCCTCGTTCGGCCCGAATGCATGACCCTGCGCCGCCACGTAGACGAGGTCCGGGTTCACCGGGTGGATCCGGACCCGCGCCACGTGCCGCGTCTTCTCGAGCCCCATGTTCTTCCACGACCGGCCCGCATCGGTCGACTTCCAGACGCCGTCCCCGTGCGAGAGGTTGCCGCGGATCGGGGACTCTCCCATCCCGGCCCAGACGACGTTGGGGTCGGACTCCGAGACGGCGAGCGCCCCGACCGAGCCGGTCCGGAAGTCCTTGTCCGACACCGGGGCCCAGCCCGCTCCCCCGTCGGTCGTCTTCCAGACGCCGCCTCCCGTCCCGCCGAAGTAGTACGTCAGCCGGTCGCCCCGGACGCCCGCGACCGCCGTGACCCGGCCACCCCGGTAGGGACCGATGCACCGGAACGAGATTCCCTCCAGCTTCTCGGAGAGGGTCTTCTCTTTCGGGGGTTCGGCCGAGAGCGCCGGAAGGGTGACGCCGAGACCGGCGAGGAGCGCGAGCCTGAAGAGCAATGTCCGCACGGTTCCTCCTGAGACATCGTTGCAGACAGTATAGGCGGAAGAGGAGCCGTCTCCCCTGCCCGACGGCCGCCGTCCACGGCGCCCCCCGGCAGAGGGCTCCGATCCTCGGCTCTACGGTTCTCGGCTCTACGGATTTCGGGGTCCAGGTCACACCTCCCCCGACAAGACGAGACGACCGGAGGGGTAAGGGTCGACATGAATACACGGCATCCGTGTATAATCCACCAGTGATCCGATCGTTCGACGATCCGGCCACCGAGAAGGTCTTCTATGGAGAGGACGACAGAGTTTCTCGACGCCTTCCGCGAGTGCTGTGGCCCTTGATCCGGCGGAAGCTGGATGCCCTTCACGCCGCCCTCTCCCTGGTCGACCTTCGCATCCCCCCCGGGAACCGCCTCGAGAGCCTCCGGGGCGATCGGCAGGGACGCCACAGCATCCGAGTCAACGAGAGGCTCCGAATCACATTCCGCTTCGAGGGCGGCCAAGCATGGGAGGTGCGCTGTGAGGACTACCACTGAACCGGTCGTGGACGTGAGGAAGATGAAGCGTCCCCCGACGCATCCGGGCGAGATGTTGCGCGCGGAGTTCCTGGAGCCCCTCGGCTTGAGCCAGGCCGAGGCAGCCAGGCGGATGGGGATCACCACGAACCGCCTGAACGAGCTGGTCCGCGGAAAGCGCGGCGTCACGGCAGCCACGGCTCTTCATCTCGCCGACCTTCTAGGGACCTCTCCTGAGTTCTGGTTGAACCTTCAGACGGCCTGGGACCTCTGGCATGCCTACCAGGAAAGAGGCCACGGCAGAGCGGCCTGACGAAATAGTCGTCGGTCCGGTCCGTCGTCGCCTGGCGTCTCTCGCGCGTCGAGCCCCGGCTCCTGCTCGGGGTCCACGCCCGGATCTTCTGGGGCCCCGAGCCTCGATCCCGGAAGCGTCGCCTCGCGGATCTCCTTGAGCTTCTTGATCGAGACGTGGGTGTAGATCTGGGTCGTCTCGAGAGAGGCGTGCCCGAGCATCTGCTGGATGACGTGGACGTCGCCCTCCTTCGAGCATCAGGGGCTCCATCGTGTGACGGATGGCCGACAGGCGCAGGTGCTGGGCGCGGAAGGAGAGCGGGAGCTGGATGTCCGCACGTTCTGCGGCACGCTCGCGGCGAACGTCTTGTCGCTCGGGGCCGGGACGCCTCTCGGGCCAGAGGGGCCCACCTTGGGCCCCCGTGGCCCGCGCACCCGTAACCTTCAACCTACAGACCTGGCCCCATCCGACTTCGGGATCGCTCCGATCTCCAGGAACATCGCCGTCGGTTCCGGCCGGTCGCCAAGGTGGCCCGCCTCGGCATCGATCGGCATGAACCCGTACTGTTCGTAGAAAGCCACCGCCTCCTGCTTGGCATCCACGACGACGCCGACGCAGCCGAGGAGGGCGCCCATCTCGTGCGCGAGAAGGAACACGAAGCGAAGGAGGGCCGAGCCCACCCCCTGTCCTTTCACCGATTCCGCGACTGCGAGCCGGGCGAGGCGCAGGACCGGCAGCGGGTAGGCCGGCAACCTCTTCCGGGCCGCGGGAGAGAGCATCGACGTCTCGAGCGACGCCGCCGTCACGGTGACGAACCCGGGAATCGCGGTGCCGTCGACTGCGACGTAGGTCACTCCGATGTAGTGACGAAACTGGTTCTGGCCCGCGAAACGCTGGAAGAACCGGTCCAGGTCGATGTTCCCGGACCGGAACGTCGAACGGTCGTCGCCCGGCGCCAGGGCCCGAATGATCAACGCCATTCCGACTCAGATCCCGGGGGAAGCCTTCATCAGTCGCCGCATCGCCGCCGTTGGCCGCCGGGGATGAAGGACGCGCTCGGCGGCCTTCGAGAACGACGCCGACGTCAGGACGAGCCTGACCGGGACCACGACGTCGGCCGGGATCTCCCGGAGGGCCTGGAGATGATGGAGAAGAGCGTCCTCGATGACGTACCCCTTCTTCAGCCCTCTGGCATCGGCGAAGCGCTCCAGTTCGTCCTTCGTGGTCGGCGAGATGTGGGCGGAGATCTGAACGGTGGACACGGTCACCTCTCTACCAAAATGTAGATGATCGGCACGCCGCGGTCAAGAATGGGGAGAAGAGTTCGCTCCCTCGCCGACCGCCGCGAGGTCCGGCCCTTTCCAGTACGACTCGACCCACCGCATCCGGCGATCCTTCCACGACTCGGCCGGCCGGCTCCAGTGCCCACGGCCCACGCACCCGTAACCTACAACCTAAAGACCTGACCCCAAAAAAAGAGAGCCGCCCGATCGCGGGCGGCTTAGGAGGAGAGGTTGGAGTGTGCGCTGTCCGAGGGGAGAAGCACGGTCCGTGCCAGGCCCTTTCGCGCCATTTTGACCTCTCAGGGGGCCGGTTGGTCGCCCGGGACGACGGCGGGCCGCTTCCACGCGCCGTAGACCCAGCTCCCGCAGCAGCGGCTGCAGATCGGGAGCGGCTCCTTCGCGAGCTTCCTCCGGAAGCGCTCGGCCCGCTCCCCGGTCCAGACCTCCCGGAACGAGGTCTCGAGGACGCTGCCGAGGAAGTAGTCGGGGAAGTCCCCGCAGAAGCAGACCTGCCCGTCCGGCTCGACCTGGGCGAAGTACCAGGCCACCGGGCAGAGGTCGTGGCCGAAGGTCTTCTCCGGCTCGGCGAAGTAGCCGGGAACCCCCGCCGCGGGGACGTCCGGGACGAAGGAGATCCAGGGGCGGCCGAGCGTGGCGTCGACGAACCGCTTCTTCCGGGCCCGCCCGAGCAGCTTCGCGAGGCCCAGGAGCTGCTCCCGGCGGACCGCGGCAAAGTCGGCCCCCTCGAACGAGAAGCCCCTCCACGACTCGCCGGAAACCCCGAATTCCCTCCTCATCACCTCCTCGTACTCGGCCCCGGCCTCCTTTCCGACGAACCAGCGGAGGCCGACGTTGATCGTGTCGAGGGGTAGCTCGCGGAGCGCCTCGAGGGCCGGCCCCGCGTCCGGGAGGTTCAGCTCGGTCACCGGGAAGATCGCGAGGAGCATCGGGACCGCCGAACCCGCCCGGTCACGCTCCCTGGCCAGGGCCCGGACCCCGGCGGCGACCCGGGCGAAGCTCCCCTCGCGCCCCCGGATCCGGTCGTGGACGCCGGGCGGCCCGTCGATCGACACGGCGATCGCGTCGATCCCCGATTCGGCCAGCGGCCGGGCCATCTCCTCCAGATCCCAGCCGTTCGTGATCATGGTGCAGGTCAGGCCGCGCTTCTTGACCTCCCGGATCAGCGGCACGAGGCCGGGGTACAGGAGAGGCTCCCCCCCGTAGATGCTGACGATCGGGGACCACGCCGCGATCTCGTCGAGGAGCCGCGTCCACGAGGGAAGGCCCATCTGCCGCTGCCGCCCCACCAGCTCGCGGACCCGGCTCCGTTCCTCGCGGCCGTCGGTCGCCTCGTCCCCCTCGCCGGGCCGGTAGATGCCGGTCTCGCCCCACTGCCCGCACATCCGGCACCGCAGGTTGCAGACGTTCGTGACCTTGAGCTGGACGAACGTCGGCATCGGCAGCGGCCCGGCCCCGTCCAGATGGCGCGTCACCTCGCCGCGGCCTCGGCTCATCCGGCCGAGGTGGCGGCGCGCGAAGGAGGCCAGCTTCAGGCCCCGGAGGAAGCTCATCGGGCCGGAACCGTCGCCGCGCCCGCCCTCTTCACCAGGGGTCCTTCACGTGGCAGGCGGCCCCGTTCTTCGCGAGGTACTCCTGGTGGTATTCCTCCGCGGGCCAGAACTCCTTCAGCGGCTCGACCCGGGTGACGATCGCCTTCGTCCCGTACTTCTTCGCCGCCTCCATCTCCCGGATGATCTCCCGCGCTTCCTTCGCCTGCTCCTCGCCCGTCGTCCAGATTCCCGACCGGTACTGATCGCCCCGGTCCGGTCCCTGCCGGTCGAGCTGGGTCGGGTCGTGCATGGCGAAGAAGGCCTCGAGCAGGCGGCGGTAGGGGATCCGCTGCGGGTCGAAGACGACCTTCACCGTCTCGGCGTGGCCCGTCTCCCCGCCGCAGACCTGCTCGTAGGTGGCGTGCTCGACGTGCCCTTGCGCATAGCCGCTGACCGCGAGGACGACTCCCGGCCCCCGCGAAAAGTAGTGCTGGACGCCCCAGAAGCACCCTCCCGCGAAGTAGGCCGTCTCGAGCTTTGCCGGCTGGCTCTCGGGCGGCAGCGGCTGTCCGGCCTCGACGAACTTCAGCGACGCCGAGTTGAGGCAGTGGCGCTCGTTCGTGGGCTTCGGCCCGTCGTCGAAGACGTGCCCCAGGTGCGCCCCGCACCGGGCGCAGCTGATCTCCGTCCGGGTCATGCCGAGGGTCGAGTCGGTGTGCCTCGCGACGTGGACCGGGTCGAACTCCCGGTCGAAGCTGGGCCACCCGGTCCCGGAGTTGAACTTGTTGCGGCTGTTGAAGAGGGGCAGCCCGCAGACGACGCAGGTGTAGACGCCGTCCTTGTGATTGTCCAGGAGGTTCCCGCAGAACGGCGGCTCGGTCCCCGCCTTCTGGGTGACCCGGTACGCCTCCGGGTCGAGCTTCGCCGCGAGCGCCTTCACCTGCTCGGGCGTGAGGGGCGTGACGTCGTAGCCCGACTTCGAGTATTTCGGTTGCATGGTCGTTCTCCTGCTTCCCCCGGGGGTGTTCTCGGCCGACGACGCGCGCTGACAGCCGGCCAGGGCGGCCAGGAGTGCCGCCAGCGCCAGCGAGGCCAGCCACCTGTCGAGATGATGTCTCATCGTGTTGGGTCCTCGTCTCCTGTCGACCCTACGATGCAGGAAGGCGGCCGGACGTTCCGCGCCGATCCCACCTGGCACCGGCTCGACGCCCCGTCTTCCGGGGAACGCCGGGGCCGGTTACTCCAGCTGGCTCGAGATGAACTGGCGAAGGACGTCCCGCTGAGGCTCGTCGAGACCGGTGAACTCGACGCCGACCTCGGCCTCCGGCTCGGCGTCGGTCCCCCCGGTGCGGCGGACGTACGCCACGCGGCAGGACGACTCGAACGGGAGGCCCGCCAGCACCATCTCGATGCCGAAGGTGCTCTCCTGCGCCGGCATCATCCGGGTCTTCAGCAGCATCCCCGTGAGGCTCACCTTCTCCACCTCGAACTCGACCCGGGTCGCCAGCTCGACCGGGGCCTCCCCCTTGGGGCGGAAACGGCCGACCACACGCCTCTGGAGCGCCAGGACCACGTGCTCCTTCAGGAACTCCAGCACGTCCCGGGCCTTCTCGGTCAACAGCTCGTCGAATGTCAGCCCCGCCAGGTAGACCGCCGCCGATTCGCCGGCCGGGCCCTTCCTCGTGCCGACGAGCCGGCACCAGCGGACGGTCGCGTCGATGCTGATCGCCGACTCGCCCTGACCCAGCCTGACGGCGTGGACCCTCCCCAGCTGGAGCTGCTGTGTCGCCTCGACCGCCATTCCGGTCAGGCTGAGGTTCAGGACCTTCACCTCCACACGGTAGAGGAGGCTTCCGTAGACGTCGCGAACCTCGTAGCGACGGAACCTTCGCTTCTGGGTCGGTTGCATCCGCTGTTCTCCCCTGGCGACTGTCGGCCGGCGGCTCTTTTTCGAGACGCGGTCGCACGCCGGCGCTATCCCTCGTCGTGACTTCGGACGGATTCTACGGCCGATCGAAACCGGGCCACCCGGCTGGCGAATGGCCCCGTCTCGAAATCCCGGATAATCTCCCCGCGTCCCGACGCACGCCGGACAGACGAGGAAGAAGGAGCCGCCCATGGCCGAACACGAGATCGATGGAACGCCGCTCGACCCGGTCGACACCGCGTGGCTGCACATGGAGGACCCGACCAACCTGATGATGGTCACGGGAATCTACGTGTTCGACGGGCCGCTGGACTTCGCGCGGCTGAAGGACACGGCCCGCTACCGGATGGCGGAACGGTTTCCCCGCTTGACGCACCGGGTCGTGGCGAAGGGCTCCTCGGCGACGTGGGAGCCCGACCCGACCTTCGACATCGACGCCCACATCCACCGTGTCGCGCTCCCCTCCCCGGGGGACGCGCGGACCCTCAGGGAGATGGTGAGCGACCTGATGTCGACGCCGCTCGACTTCAGCAAGCCCCTCTGGCAGTTCCACCTCCTCGAGAACTTCGGCGAAGGCTCGGTCGTCCTCCTCCGGATCCACCACTGCATCGGCGACGGCGTCGCCCTCGTCCACGTCATGCTCTCCTCGACCGACCCGGTTCCGGACGCTCCCTGGCCGACGGCCCCCGTGACGCCTCACCCGCACGCGGGGCATCCGCGCGACCGCATCACGTCCCTCGTCGACGGGGTCAACTCCATGATGAAGAAGACCCGCAAGGTGACCGGCGCCCTGATTCAAGAAGGGGTCGAGACCGTCCTCCACCCGTCGCACCTGCTCGAGCTCGCCCAGGACCTCAGTGAGGGGGCGTCGATCCTGACGAAGCTCCTCCTCAAGCCCCCGGACCCCGACACCGTCCTCAAGGGGCGCCTCGGGACGAGCAAGAGGGCCGCCTGGTCCGCGCCGATCCCTCTCGACGAGGTGAAGGCGGTCGGGAGGGCGAATCACGCGACGGTCAACGACATCCTCGTCGCGGCGGTGGCCGGAGCGATCCGGCGCTACCTCGAAGGCCGGGGCGAGAGCATCCAGGGGATCGAGATCAACGCGATGGTCCCCGTCAACCTGCGGCCCCCGGGCGAAGCGGACCTCCTGGGAAACCGCTTCGGCCTGGTCTACCTGGCGCTCCCGGTCGGGACCGCCGACCCCGGGGAGCGTCTCCTCATCGTGAAGGAGCAGATGGACGAGCTGAAGGCGAGCCCGGAGCCGTTCGTCGTCTTCCAGATCCTCGGCGCCCTCGGCGTCGCGCCGAAGGAGATCGCGGACCTGATGGTGGAGATGTTCGGCAAGAAATCGACGGCGGTCTTGACGAACGTCATCGGCCCGAAGACGCCGATCTGGTTCGCCGGCGGGCGCGTCCGGACGGCGATGTTCTGGGTCCCCCAGTCGGGACGCATGGGGATCGGCGTCAGTATCTTCAGCTACGCGGGGGAGGTGGTCCTGGGGGTGGGGAGCGATGCTCGCCTCGTCCCCGACCCGGAGGCGATCACGACGGCCTTCACCGAAGAGTTCGCGATGATCAAGAAGCTTTGCGCCCCGGCCGCCGCCCCGAAGAAGCGCCCTGCCCGGAAAGAAGGTGGGACCACCCCTTCTCGCGGAGGACCTGCTTCCAAACGGCGTGGAACGGGTGGAGGATCGGGATCGTCCAGAGGAGGTGGACGGGGCTCCCGTCGGTGATCCGCATTCTCCCCGTGAGGAGCGCGATCGGGACGTTCACCTCTCCCTGGAAGTAGAGGTTCGCGGTCTCCGAGTCGGTCTTCAGCGTCACCTTCGGCTCCCAGGTCCGCTTCGCGTCCCCCCAGACCCAGATCAGGTGCTGCCCCGTCGCGGCCCGTTCGTCGTCGGAGTCCGCGACGTGGAGGACGAGGCCGAAGTCCGGGAAGTCGAACTTCTGCGGCGTCCGCCGGGCCCTGAGCGGCGGACCGAACCGCTCGTCCCTCGACATCGTGTCGAACAGACAGTCGAACACCTTCCTGAACTCTCTAGCGTCGCGGAAAGCTCCCATCGGATGCCCCCCTCTGAGAGTGGATTCTAGGCCGATCGCCTCTCCCCGCCCACCGGCTGGCGGACGGCCGGCCGGCGCCGAGGAACGACGAGCCGCTCCTGCGACAGCGCCCGCGCCGCCGCCCAGCTCACCAGGAGCGCGGCGGCGGCCGTGACGAGCCAGGCGGCTCCCAGCGAAAGCCAGTCCCTCGACCCGCCGAGCACCTCCTTGACCGCGACCGCCACGTTCGAGACAGGGACGAGGAGGATCGCGGACCGGAGCGGGAGGCCCGGGAGGAACGGCGCGAGCGCCGGGACGAGCCCCAGCAGGAAGACGGGGACGAAGTAGAGCTGGGCCTCCTTGTACGACCGCGCCAGGCCGGAGACGAGGAGAAGGACGGCCGAGGCGAGCGCCGCCACCGGGAGGGCGAGGAGCAGCAGGAGCCCGGCGGCCGAGGGAGAGACCGCGGCCGCCAGACCGGCCGGGATCGGGACCAGCCGGAGACCGACGTAGGCGAGAAAGCTCGCCGTCTGGATGACCGTGACGGCCAGCGCGACCGTGAAGATCGCCAGGTGCTTCGCCGCCACGATCTCTCCCCGGCTCGCCGCCGTCGTGAGCAGCGTCTCGAGCGTCCCGCGCTCCTTCTCCCCCGCGATCGAGTCGGTCGCGACGACGGCCCCCGCCGAGAGGATGAAGAAGAGGAGGAGGGCGGTCAGTCCGCGGCCGAACGCGAGGCCCGCCGCCTCGCCCTCGCTCGAGACGTCGATCCCGGTCACCTGGACCACCTGGGAAGGGCGCGCGGCGAAGCCTCGTTCCTGCAGGAGCGCCTGGCGGTGCTCCCGACGGGCGGCGGTGAGCGCCTCCCCGAACGCCGCGGCGCCCCGCCCCGAAGCGCCCCGGTCGGACCGGTAGTCGATCAGGAGGTGCGGGACTCCGGGACCGGGCGTCTCCTCCCGGAGGACGAAGTGGACCTCGCCCAGCCCGAGGCTCCTGGCCGGGTCGTCCGTCTCCACCTGGCGGAACTTCAGCCCGGCCGGGTTCCGTCCCTTCCCCGGGGAGTCCAGGCGAGCGCGGGCCGCGTCGATCCAGGTCCTCCCCTGGGCCACCGAGCCGTCCACGGCGTAGAGAAGGACCCCCTCCCTCGACCCGCTCTCGCGGAGGTCCTGGACCCAGTAAGTGGAGAGGAGCATCGCCGGCATCACGACGAGGGGGAGGACGATGGAGGCGAACACCGTCCGCCGGTCACGCAGGACCATCCTCATCTCCGCCCCGTACAGCGCGGCCATCGCGCCGCCCGGCCTCACCGGCCCCTCCCCGGTTCAGGCACCGGCCGACTCGACGCTGTGGACGAAGATGTCCTCGAGGTAGTGGAGTCCCGTCGCCTCCCGGAGCTCGCGGAGCGATCCGGTCGCGTGGATCTGCCCCCGGTGGACGATCGCGATCCGGTCGCACAGCTTCTCGGCCTCGCTCATGACGTGGGTCGAGAAGACGATGCACTTCCCCTCGGACCGGAGTTCGGCGATCAGCTTTCGCATGTCCAGCGCGTTCAGGACGTCCAGCCCCACCGTCGGCTCGTCGAAGATCAGGACCGGCGGGTCGTGGACCACCGTCCGCGCGATCGAGACCTTCTGCTTCATCCCCTGCGAGAGAGCCTCGATGCGCGTGTCCGAGTAGGCGCCGATCCCGAACCGCGCGATCAGCTCCTCGACCCGCCCCCGGACGCGCTCGCGCGGGAGGCCGCCGATCCGCGCGAAGAGCTCCAGCGTCTCCCGCGCGGTCAGCCGGGGATAGAGCGCGGTCGACGAGGAGAAGAAGCCCAGGCTTTGCCGGACGAGGTCCGGGTCCCGCGCGACGTCGTGACCCATCACCGTCGCGCTGCCGCCGTCCGGCCGGAGAACCGTGGCCAGCATCCGGAGAGTCGTGGTCTTTCCCGCGCCGTTCGCCCCGAGCAGGCCGAAGATCTCCCCCCGGGCGCAGTCGAAGTCGAGGCCGTCCACCGCCCGGACCTCGCCCCGGCCCTTGTCGAAGAACGACTTCCGGAGCCCCCTCACGGCCACCGGGGCAGCCGGCAGCGGCGTCACTGTACCCGCGCTCCGAAGGCCGGCCGGCGTCGCCCGCCGAGGCGCCTCCCGAGGAACGCCACCGGACCTCCGGTGACGGCCCCCGTGGCGACCTCCTCGGAGCCGAGGACGAAGACGACGAGGCGGAGGCTGGCCCCGATCGCCAGCGCGCTGGCGGCGGCCGCGACCGCGATCTCGGGCCACCGGAAGACGCCCGTGATCGCCTCGCGGACGACCAGCGAGACGTTCACCACCGGGACGAGGGCGAGCGGAAAGGTCAGCTCGATCCCGGGGACGGCGAGGAACCCGGCCGGGAGCATGGCGAGCAGCGTGAACGGGGTCAGCATCGCCTGCCCCTCCTTGAAGGTCTTCGCGAACACCGCGAAGAGCATCATCACGGCCGCCAGGAAAGCGGAGAGCGCGAGGGCTCCGGCGAGGAGCACCGGGACCCCGGCCGCCGGCACGGAGAAGTCGAGGCCCGTCCCGGACGGCGTCGCGAGCGGGGCCGTCACCGGCCTCATCGTCACCGCCATCGCCCCGAGGTTCAGCACGCCGGCCAGGAACCCGAAGCTCGTCACGTACAGGTACTTCGCGACGACGATGCTGCTGCGGGGCGCCGCCGTGGTCATGAGCGTCTCCCAGGTCGACCGCTCGCGCTCGCCCGCCGTCGCGTCGATCGCCGTGTAGAAGCAGCCCGCCGAGACCATCACGACGAAGAGGACGGGGAGAAGCAGCCCGAGGAGGAAGCGGCTCATCTCCCGTCCCGTCGCGACGTTCCGCGTCTTCAGGGTGAACAGCGTGAAGGCCGGCCCGTCCATCCCCCTCGCCGCGGCCTCGCGCATCAACGTCCGCTCCCTCACCCGGTCGAGGAGGGCCGTCAGCCGCTCCCTCGCCGCGGCGCTCCGCTCCTTCGAGCCGGCCCAGGTGAGCCGCACCCGGAGCGGCCCTTCGGCGGGGCCGGCCGGAGCGATCTCCAGGGCCGCGTCCAGGCCGCCGCTCTTCACGTCCGCCGCCGCCGCGCCGGGCGCGGAAGCCGGGACGAGGACGACTCGGGGATCGGCCTCCAGCTCCTTCCGGAGCGCCGGGCGCCCCTCCAGGCCGAAGACCGCGACCCGCGCGGTCAGGTCGGAGGTCTGCCCGCGGACGAAGGTGACCCCCGCGAACGTCACCCAGAGGAGAAGGGGGTAGAGCACCACCGGGATGAGGATGCCGTTGACGACGATGGTCCGGTCCCGCAGCGCGGACCGGACCTCCCGCGCGTAGAGGACTCCCACCGAGCGCCAGTCGACGCCCGCCTGGCGGCCCGCTCGCATACCAGCGTCACCGCCGAGATCGGAGTCTCCCTTCATTCCCCTTCTCACTTCGGCAGGGGGGTCGGCTCGGACGACCGGCGGGCGGCTTCGACCCTCTTCCGGGCTTCCTCGCGTTCCTTCTCGGAGGGCGTCCCGAAAACGACGCGGCTGGGCTTCGCCTTCAGGAGCTCCATCAGCTCCTCCATCGAGGCGAGGGTCCTCCCGAGAGCCCGGAGCCCCTGGACCGCATCGGGGCCGGCGTTCTTGACGAAGCCGTCGAGGTCGCCGCTCAGCTGGCGGAGCTGCACCAGCGTCGTCCCCATCTGGACGATCAGCTCGTCGAGGTCGGTCCCCCGGCGCTCGAGGAGCCCCTGGACGATCGTCAAGCTCTTCTCGAGGCTCGCCATGTTGCGCTCCAGGACCGCGAGCGTTCCGTCGCCATGGGAGAGCGTCTGGTCCGCCGTCTTCGCCGCGGTCCTGACCGTGGCGAAGGCCGAGATCGCCTCACGGAGCGTCGCCCGGACGTCCGGGTGACCGAGGAGCGACTCCAGCCCCCGGCTCTTCAGCTCCCCGCGCAGCTCCAGCACCGACAGGTTCAGGTTCCGAGTCAGCTCGTCGAGGGAGGCCACGAGGGAGTTCACCGAAGAGGCCTCCTCGCCGTCGATCGGTTCGCCCGGCGTCAGCTCCACCCGCCTCTCCTCGACCGGGGGGAGACGGAGATCCAGGTACGCCCCGCCGACGAGCCGCGACACGACGACTCCCTTCGTGCCTCGCCACAAGACGACGTCCGGCCGGATCCCGAGCGTCGCCGCGAAGCGGTAGGAGTTCCCGTCGCGGCGCATCTCGACGGCGTTGGTCTGCCCCACCCTCAGCCCCTGGAGCTGCACCTCCGTCCCGACGGACAGGTCCGACACGTCCTTCAGGACGACCAGGTGGATGGCCTCCCGGCTGAAGAGGAGCCGGAACGTGCGGTGGAAGGCGAAGGAGGCGAAGAGCGCCAGGGCGGCCAGGACCAGGAGACCCACCTTTGCGTCGTCCCGTTCGAATCTCATGTCCGCTCCTCGGAAATGATGAGGCCTCCGTCCAGCCGGACGGCCGAAGGGGCCAGCCGCTCGCATTCGGGCCCGTCTCCGACCAGGACCAGGGTGACGCCGGGGTCGGCCAGGGCCTCGTCCAGGATCGCGAGCACGAGCTCGAGCCGGTCGGGTTCCAGGTCGTCGAACAGGCGGTCGACCAGCCACAGCTCGGGCCTCCCCGCCGCCGACCTGGCGAACGCCCCCATCCGGCAATGGCGCGGCTCGAGAGCGTGCGGCCGGAGCGGGGCTTCCTCCGCCATCCCCAGCCGCGCGAGGACGGCGAGCGCGTTCTCCTCCGCCTCGTCGCGGCTCTTCCCGCCCACGAAGCGGAGCGGGAGCGCCACGTTCTGGAGAAGCGAGAGGTTCGCGATCAGGTCGCCCGACTGCGGCACCCAGCCGACGCCGCCCCGGCGGAAAAAGGGATGGTCGAACCGGAAGGGATCGTGGGGGACGCCTTCCAGGACGACCCGCCCCCACTGCGGGTGCGCCAGTCCGGCGCAGAGGCGCAGCAGCACCGACGCCCCGTTTCCTCGCAGACCGCCGACGCGGACCCGCGCCCCTCTCGCCAGGCTCCAGGAGGCCCCGGCGAAGACGATCCGCCCGCCCGGCGACCGGAGGGCCACCTCGTCGAAGAGGACGAGCGGCTCAGCCATAGCAGACCATCGACACGATCGCGCCGAGGACGAAGATGGCGACCATCGACTCCACCGCGGCCCGGGTGACCGCCTGCGGGATCTCGGTGGAGCTTCGCTGTAGCCGCAGGCCAGAGTGTGCCGAGAGAAGAGGAATCGCGGTCCCGAACGCCACGCTCTTCAGGAGAGTACCGGCCAGCTCACGCGGACCGATCGCCGCACCGAGCGCGTTCAGGTAGAGGCCCAAGGAGAGGGGGAGCTGGAAGGACGCCAGGGCGAACCCGCCGAGGAGCGCCACGAGGTCGAAGAGGACGACGAGGGCGAGGAGCGAGGTGATCCCTCCCAGGATCCTCGGGACGAGAAGGTACGTGATCGGGTCGACGCCGATCGCGTAGAGCGAATCGACCTCCCGGTCGAGCTTCATCGACGCCATCTCGGCGGCGATCGCGGTCCCGCTCCGTCCGACCACCAGGATCGCCACGAGAAGCGGCCCCAGCTCCCGCACGACCAGCAGGGCCATGAGCCGGCTCAGGTATTCCTCCCCGCCGAATGTCTTGAGCTGGGCAACGACCTGGAGCAGCGTCACTCCGCCGAGAAGCAGGCCCGCGAGCGTGACGAGAGGAAGCGCGTCGAGAGCCGTGAACCGGACCTGGTTCCGGACCGTCTGGCGGACGACGCCGAGCCGGGCCCTGTCGAGACGGGGGAGCGCCCGGAGGCAGGCCCAGCCGAGCCAGGCGGCCGAGCCGAGACGGCCCAGGAACCGTCGAGGCCGCCGGCCGAGGCGGAGCAGGCTTCCCCGCCAGAGCTTGCGGCACCTTTCGAGAGTACTCATGCCCCTCCCGCGACGGCCGCCGGCGGGCGGTCCGATCCCGCCGGGCCCGGCCTGGACTCGATTCTAGTTTCGGAGCGCGAACCGCGCCTTCTCGTGCCGCTCTCTTCGGGAAGCTGACATGGGCGGCCGGTACGGTGAGAAGATGAACGGGTAGGTCGAACTCGGTCGCGCCGTTGCGCCCTGATCGCCTGCGGCGCTCCCGGGCAGGGGAACTTGGGGTCCATAGAATGCGTGTCGAACAGGGTCCCGTCTTGCGGGTCGCGCGGTTTGCCGGAACCGTCGTCGGAGCGGCCCTGGTCGCCTACGTCGGGTTCCTCCTCCTCTCCGACTACCGCTCCAGGGTCGCGCTGGCGGACAGCCGCCTGCTCGAGATGACGAAAAACCTGGAGAGGCGGGCCACCGTCTTCCAGGCCTTCCTCGGCGAGCGCGAGAACGACCTGGTCCACCTCGCGGAGAGCCGCGAGATCTCGATCTGGTTCGAGAACCAGGCCCTCGGCATGTCGATGGAATACGGGCTCCGGGCCAGCCTCTTCGCGATCGAGGACCTCTTCGACCGCCTGCGCCAGGCGAGACAGATCGCCCGGGCCCCGGTCCTCTCGCGCATCGTCTTCACCGACCCGCAGGAAGACGTCGTGATCTTCAGCGGGGAGCGCCCCCCGGGCGGGAGCCTCGGGTGGGAGGAGTGGACCCGGAACAGCGGACCGGTCAGGCTCGCCGCCTCCACCGAGGGAGTGACCCCGCAGGTGATCATCTCGGCCCCGGTCACCTTCAAGGGCCAGCCGTCCGGCCGGATCGTCGCCTGGACTCCGATCCCGCCGGTCTTCGCCCGGTTCCTCGGCGAGTCCCCGTCCTCCGGACCCATCGCCCTCGCCCTCGGCTCGAGCTACCTCTTCTTCCCCGAGCCGTCGCGCCGTACCGTGCCGCCACACCTGGCCCTCGCCCTCCCCGACCTCCCGCTCGGGACTCCCCGCTCCTTCAAGTCGAACGGCGACGGCAGGCCCGACGTCTGCGTCACCCGCGTCGGCGTGGAGAACACCCCCTTCTCGCTCGTCTCGTTCATCCCCGCGGAGGGAGACCTCGACCCGCGCGCGCCGAGGCGGCTCCTCCTGACCATGGGCGCCGTCGCGGTCCTGATCCTGGCAGGGGCGTTCGCCGTCGGCCGCCTGCGGCTCCGGAACTCGATCCTGAGGACCCGGCTCGAGGAGACGTCCCTCCGGGAGCGGGCGGTCGACGCGAAGAACCGGCAGCTCCAGGCGGAGGTCCTCGACCGCATCAGGGCCGAGACCGAGCTGCGGCAGAGCGAGGAGAGCTTCACCGGGCTCTTCAACACCGTCTCCGACGCGATCCACGTCCAGTCGCCGGACGGCGTGTTCCTCAACGTCAACGAGGGAGCCCGCAGGATGTACGGGTACTCGCGGGACGTCCTCCTCGGAAAGACGTCGGGGTTCCTCTCCGCGCCGGGCCGCAACGACCTCCCGGCGATCGGCGCGCTCGTCCAGCGCGTCTTCACGACCGGGACCCCCGGGGCGTACGAGTTCTGGGGCCTGAGGGAGAACGGCGAGGTCTTCCCGGCGGAATGCGCCGCGACTCGCGGCGAGTACTTCGGCCGCGACGTCGTCATCATCACGGCCCGGGACGTCACCGGACGGAAGCGGGCCGAGGAGGAAATTCGCCAGCTCAACGCGGAGCTGGAGCAGCGAGTCAAGAGCCGGACCTCCCAGCTGGAGATCGCGAACCGGGAGATGGAGGCATTCAGCTACTCCGTCTCTCACGACCTCCGGGCCCCCCTCCGCGCCATTGACGGGTTCTCGGCGCAGATCGCCAGGTCCTACGGCCACGTCCTCGACGGCGAGGGGCAGCGGCTCCTCGGCGTCGTGAGGGAGAACGCCCAGAGGATGGCCCGCCTCATCGACGACCTCCTCGCCTTCTCGCGGGTCGGGCGGGCGGACGTGAAAAGGGAGGGAGTCGCCATGACCGCCCTGGCGAGGGAGGTCGGCGAGGAGGTCCTGGGACAGAGCGCATCCGGCCGCCCCGTTTCCCTCCGCATCGGGCCCCTGCCGGAGGCCTTGGGCGACAGCGCCCTGCTCCGCCAGGTCTGGCTCAACCTCCTCTCGAACGCGGTGAAGTTCTCGTCCCGAACGCCGGATCCGGTCGTCGAGGTGGACGGCGAGGCGACCCCGGCGTTCGTGACCTACCGGGTCCGGGACAACGGAGCCGGGTTCGACATGGCGTTCGTCGGGAAGCTGTTCGGCGTCTTCAGCCGCCTGCACGATCCCAAGGAATTCGACGGCGTCGGGGTCGGCCTGGCGATCGTCCAGCGGATCGTGGCGCGGCACGGAGGGAGCGTGACGGCCGAGGGAGCCGTCGGGGAGGGCGCCACGTTCACCTTCTCCCTCCCCCGGTCGGGGCCGGACGCCCCTCCCGCCTGACGGGAGAGAGACCGTTCAGACGCTGGACCGGTCCTCGATCGCGAGCTTCGGGTCGGTCCGGAGCCGTTCGTCGAGAGCGGGCCAGCTCACGTCGGGCTGCGCCGCGAACGCGTGGAGGTAGATCGCCGCGTCCCGCTCCGGGAACTCCTTCAGGAGGCCGTCCACCGCCGCCTTCAGCTTCTTGGCGGCCGGCTCGGGCACCTCTCCCTCGCTCGTCAGGTTCGGACCGTCGTGCGGCAGCCCGAGCGCCTCGAGGAACGTCGCGATCAGCGTCGGCTGTCCGCGGAGCAGCGCCCCCGACAGGACGAAGAGGGCGAGGTCCGCCGCCTGCCGGTCGCGCAGGGTCCGCCTCACGTAGGCCTTCCGCGTCTCCTCCGGGAGCCTCTCCAGCCGCTTCAGCGGGATCCGGCGGTAGGTCAGGACCGCGCCCGCGATCTTGTCCGGGATCTCCTCGTCCTCGCAGGCCCAGAGGACCAGGGCGTCGATTTCTTCGGTGGAAAGAAGCCGGTAGAGCTCGTATGCCTTCATCGCGAAGAGAGAGGATATCCGAGATGGGAGAGAATGGAGGGCTTTGATCGTCATCCACGGCGGCTACCTCCTCCCGTCCCCCGGAACGCCGGATCACGGCGTCTACGTCTGGGGCGAGGGAGAGTTCGTCCAGCGGACCGACCGTCTGGCCCACCCGCGGGCGATCGGTCCCGGGGATCTCGAGCAGCTTTTCGGGACCTCCCGGGCCCGTCCGGGGAGGATCGGGCTGACGCTCCCGGCGGCCCACGGCAGGCCCGTCCCCTCCACGGCCGCGCTCCGGGACGAGGCCGACTACACCCCGGGCGCCTTTCCCCTCCGCCCGTACGCCGTGGACGTCCTCTTCATTCCCCCGGTGCGCGCGATCGACTTCCTCCTCCACCTGCCCGAGCACCTGAACGACGGGCGCGGCGGAGTCGTCGCCGGGGACGACCTGGACTACTGGATCGACGCCGCGGGGTGGGCGTTCCAGCTGCTCCTCCGGCGGCGGGTCGTTCCTTCCGTCGCCGGGCACCTGCCCCGCTGGAGGCCGGTGCTGGTCGAAAGAGGGGACCGCGAGACGCTGGAGCACCTCGCCCAGACGATGCCCCCTTCCAGCCGGACGGCCTCGCCCGGGAACGACGGGGGAACGTCCCTCCTCTTTCCGGCCCCGGCCGCCGTCCTGGAGGCGTTCCTGGAGGAGACCCTCGACGCCACGGCCCGCGACCTCATCCGCGAGACCCTTCCCGCCGAACGCCGCCGCGCCGGCGGCGGGCCGCAGGCCCTCCTCGCCGCCTCGTGGGGCGCCCCTCCCGGCGAGGCCGGCGAAGGCCCGGCCTGGTCCGCCGACCTGCTCCAGGCCGTGGCCGGGTGGAGCGCCCCTCTCCTCGCGCCGGCGACCGAGAGGGACCTCCGGCTGGGCATCCGCCTCGTTCCGCCCGACCCGCTCGTCGAAGGGCCCGGCGAGTGGCGCCTCCAGTTCCACCTGGAGGAGGCCGACGACCCGACGACGCAGCTCCCGGCGGCGGACGTCTGGGGGCTGGGCGCCCCCGACGCCGCTCGCGCCGGCCCGCTCTCGGCCGGCCCGGAGGAGATCCTCCTCAGGCGGCTCGGCGAGGCCGCCCCGCTCTCGCCGGCCATCGCCCGAAGCCTGGAGGACCGCCACCCCGAGGGGGTCACGCTGACGCCGGACGAGGTCGGCCGCTTCCTGGACCGCGAGGCCTCCGCCCTCGCCGATGCCGGGGCGCGCATCCTGCTGCCCGGCGACGGCCGGCCGACCAAGGTCTCCGTCCGCCTCTCCGCGCGGGAGAGCAGCTGGAAACCGGGGTCGGCCGTCACGCGGTTCGGCCTCTCGACGCTCGTCGACTTCGACTGGGAGGTCGCGATCGGGCCGACCCGCCTGTCGGCCGAGGAGTTCGAGGAGCTGGCCGCCCGGAAGATCCCGCTCGTCGCGGTCCGCGGGGAGTGGGTTCTCCTCGACCCGGAGAGCGTGGCCCAGGTCCGCACCCTCCTGGACCGGCGGCCCGCCGGCCACACGACGATCGGCGACCTGCTCCGGATCGCCGGCGGCCTCGACGCGGCCGACGGCCAGATCGCGGCCGTCGACGCCGTCTCCGGGGAGGGGTGGCTCCGCGAGTTCCTCGACCCGGAGCAGGCTCGCCAGGCGGTCTCCGCCTTCCACCCCCCGGCCTCCCTGTTGGGGACCCTCCGCCCGTACCAGGCCCGGGGCGTCGCGTGGCTCCGCTTCCTTCTCGGCCGGGGGTTCGGCGCGTGCCTGGCCGACGACATGGGGCTCGGGAAGACGATCCAGTTCCTGGCGACGCTCCTCTCGACGCGGGAAGACGGCGAGGAGATCCGCCCGTCCCTCCTGATCTGCCCGACGTCGGTCGCCGAGAACTGGCGGCAGGAGGCGGCCCGCTTCGCCCCGTCCCTGAAGGTGGCCGTCCACCACGGGCCGATGCGCGCCGGCGGCGAGGCCTTCCTCGAGCTGGCCAGGAGCGTCGACCTCGTCGTCACGACGTACGCGCTCGCCCACCGGGACCGGGCGGTCCTCTCCCGGCTGACGTGGGAATTCCTCGCCCTCGACGAGGCCCAGAACGTGAAGAACCCCGTGACCGCCCAGGCGCGCGCCGTCCGCGCGTTCGCGGCCCGCCGTCGCGCCGCGCTCACGGGGACGCCCGTGGAGAACCGGCTCACCGAGCTGAAGGCCATCTTCGACTTCCTGAACCCCGGCCTGCTCGGATCGGAGGAGTCGTTCCGCCGCGACTTCGCCGTCCCCATCGAGCGGACGCACTCCCCCGCCGCCGCCGACCGCCTCAGGAAGATCACGGCGCCTTTCCTGCTGCGGCGGCTCAAGACCGACCCGACCATCGAGCCCGACCTGCCCGAGAAGATCGAGACGCGGGAGACGGTGGGCCTCACCCGGGAGCAGGCGACGCTCTACCGGGCCACCTCCCGCGCCCTCCTGGAGCGGATCGGGGCGGCGCGGGGAGCCGCGCGCCGCGCGCGGGTCCTGGTCCTCCTGCTGCGGCTCAAGCAGCTGTGCGACCACCCCGCCCTGCTCCTCGCCGACGGCAACATCTCGCCGGCCCGCTCCGCCAAGGTGACCCGTCTCCTGGAGATGCTGGAGGAGACGTGGGCCGAGCGGCGCCCGGCCCTCCTCTTCACCCAGTTCGCGTCGATGGGAGAGATCCTGGCCAAGTCGCTCCGGGAACGCTTCGGCTCCGAGGTCCTCTTCCTGCACGGCGGCGTCCCCCGGAAGGCCCGGGCCGAGATGGTCCGCCGCTTCCAGGAGGAAGACGACCCGCCGCTCTTCTTCGTCCTCTCGCTCAAGGCCGGCGGGAGCGGGCTCAACCTGACCCGGGCCTCCCACGTCTTCCACGTCGACCGCTGGTGGAACCCCGCCGTCGAGGACCAGGCGACCGACCGGGTCTTCCGGATCGGCCAGACGCGGCACGTCCAGGTCCACAAGTTCGTCTGCCGCGGGACCCTCGAGGAGCGGATCGACGCGATGATCGAAGAGAAGAAGGCCCTGGCGCGGACGATCGTCGGCGCCGGCGAGAGCTGGATCACGGCGATGAGCGACGGCGAGCTCGCCGAGCTGGTCCGCCTCGACCGCGACGTCGTCGAGACGCCGGAGGGGGCGTGATGCCGGGCGGGTGGGTCCCCCGGTGGGAAGCGCTCCTGGCCTCGTTCGGCTGGGGGGACGCCGGGGAGCTGGCGTCGACGAGGACGAAGCGGCGGGTGGCGGAGCTGCAGACCGGCCCCGAGGGTGTGGAGGCGCAGGTCCGGCTCTCCGATTCGGAAAGCCACTCTCCCCGCATCTCGTTCCTCCCCCTTCCGGCCAAGGTCCTCGACGTCGCGATCCGGACGATGGCCGGGAAGGCGCGCTTCGCGGCCAGCCTCCTCTCGGGCCGGATCCCCCTCGACGTCGAGAGCGCCTTCGCCGGGACCGGCCGGACCCTCCTCCCTGCCAGCCCGGCCGAGATCCGCCTCAGCTGCACGTGCCGGTCCACCGAGGAGATCTGCCCCCACAACCAGGTCCTTCTCGCCCTTCTCGGCGAGCGTTTCGACCGGGACCCGTTCCTCCTCTTCGAGCTCCGCGGGATCGAGCGGGAGCACCTCCTCGCCCGCCTGAAACGGTACCGGTCCTCCCCGCGGGCCCGGACGGCGCCGCCCGAGCTGCAGCCCGCCCGCGCCGTCCCTCGCGAGCCCCTTCCCGAGGTCCGCCCGGACGCCTTCTTCCGCCCCACGACCCCGCTCGGGCCGCGGCGGTCGCTCTTCTCGACGCCCGAGAGCGGCGACACCCTCCTCGCCCGCCTGGGCCCTCCCCCGTTCTCCGAGCCGCAGGCGGCCGAGCTTCTCCTCGACCTCCACCGAGCGGTCGGCCTCGGGGCGCGCGAGCGGCTGGCCGAGTGGGAGTGGCGGAACGTCAGCCGGCGGACGCCCGAGGTGCGGTGAGGCCGTCAGGCTTGCCTACGCGAGGAGTGTGCGGGTACGGGCGAGTGCCTCGGCGATAGTCTCGGCTGACAGGGCGCAGATGAATTCGGCCCTTCGGCTCTGCCAATCCATGCTGCGGACATGATCGGCGAGAATGACGCCGCTGATCGAAAGACCCGCGGGAATAGGCACCTCGAATGGATACGCCTTGACCTTGGACGTGACTGGAGCGGCAAGCGCAAGACCCGAGCGCCTGTTATAGAAGGCCGGCGAGAGAACGACGACGGGGAAGATGGGGTCAGGTCTTGAGGGGAAGATGGGGTCAGGTCTTGAGGTTGTAGGTTAAGGGCCGATGGGGTCTTCTGTTCGTGATGTACCGGACGCGGATGAGCCGGCCCCGCTTTGATCTCTTCGGTCGGTAACCCAAGACCTCAAGACCCCAGCATTCCCTTACAGCTCGAGGGCGACCCGGAGCCCCTCGCTTACGGCTTCCATCGTGGACGACGTCAGCCTCCCAGAACGCGACCGAAGTGCCTCCCGAGCGATGGTGAAGAGCTGAGAGACGTTGACCACTGAGGACTTTCGCAGGCCGGATTCCCGCGCCCCGACCTCGACGTTGCCTGGCGCTTGCGCCAACGCGAGATTGCTTGTGATGACGGCAATCATGACTGTTTGAATGCGACTGCGATTGAAGGCCCCGGACTGAACGACGAGAACCGGCCTCGTTCCCGACGGCGAGGAGTCGCTGGAATCCGGCTGGTCTGCCCACCAGACCTCGCCACGCGCTACTTCCATGACTCTCTCGGAAGCGCCCGTGCGGCGATTCGAGAGATCGCTGGATCGACGGCGGATGACTCGCGCCCATAGACGTCGTTCAGGCGCCGTGTGATCTCGGCGTCGTCGTGCCGGGCGAAGAACTCTCTGAGGGCGGTTGCGTAGAGCCCGCTGCGGGAAAGGCCTAGCCTGTGAGCTACGCGCTCGCCCGTTCGGAACAGGTCGTCTGGTACGGAAACGGCCGTCTTCATGACGGTGAGTATAACCAGCTTACTACCCTGCCGCGAGCGGCAGAACCCGCCAGGCTCGACCCACGGGGCTAGAAGGCAGCAGGGCTGATAGCTTCGCGACGATATCGGCGACAGTACTTTCAGTCGCCCTGCCGGGAAGGATGAGACTTTCCGAAAACACACAAAACGCAGCCCTGACCCCCCGCCCTCATATGCCATACTGATGGCATGAAGACTGCCATCGACAAGGCGGGCCGCATCGTCATCCCGGCCGCGATACGTCTTCGCGCCGGCCTCACGCCGGGGACCGAGGTTGACGTCGTCCTGGACGACGTCTCCGTCCGGCTCCTGAGGCATGTCCCGGGACCGAAGCTGACGCGCGTGGGGAGGCGTCTCGTGGCCCGCCCCTCCGTTCCGGCCCGCGACCTTCCCCGGCTCGACCTCGCGGCCCTGGTCGAGGAGGAACGCAACCGGTGGCCGGGCTGACCCGGATCTTCTTCGACACGAGCGTCCTCCTCGGAGGCACCATCGACGCCGGCGCCGCCTCGAAGGAAGCCCAGGCAGTCCTGGATGCCGTGGCCGAAGGACGAGTGTCACGGCCGACGACGGCCTGGCACTGCTGCCTGGAGTACTACGCGGTCGTCACGAGACTCCCCGAGGAACTGCGGCTGTCGCCCGCCGCAGCGCTCCAGCTTCTGGAGGCCGAGATCCTCGGGAGGTTCGAGGTCGTCGATCTGCCGTCCAGCGCACGTCTGTCGTTCCTGCGATGTGCGGCCGCCCATCGGGTCGCCGGAGGCCGCCTCTACGACGCGCACATTGCCGAGATCGCTCGGCTCGCCGGCGCGAGCGTCGTCGTGACGGAGAACCTCCGGCACTTCCCGTCCGTTCCGGAGCATCCCTTCCGCACCGTCTCCGCCGCCACGTTCCTGCGGGAACTCGGGAAGTCCGGTCCGAAGGACACCCGGTCGGTGGCCCGACCAAAGCACTGACCGGGAAGGGTGAGCCCTTCCGAAAGTACGCAAAACGCAGCACTGATCGGCCTAATCGGCGCCGAGCATCCACCTCCAGGCGGGCCGTGCCTCGGGGATGCGCTGGACGAGATCGGGCGAGTACTCGTGGTACAGGAGGAGCCCTTTCGCTTTCGGAAGGAGCTTCGCCCCTTCCTCCATCGCTGCAATCTCGCGTTGCAGCGTTTCCGGGTCAGAAAGGCTCCAGCAGACATCGAGGAAGACTCGGCCCTCCGCGTCGCAAAGGTCCACCTCGTTCTTGCCGGCGTGGTAGTGCCATTCGCGGGACCGGCGGCGGCATTCGAGGAAGACGGCGGTCTCGAGCTTGTGGTCGGAGTCCCGGTCGGCGAACGCGCTGAAGGCCGCGACGAGCCCGGGATCGACGACGTGGAGCTTCCTCGGGTTGCGGGCCTGCTTGAGGACCGACTTCTCGTGGGTCGGGAGCAGGAAGACGAGCCCGGCATCCTCGAGCATCGCGACGTAGTCGAACAGGGTGTTCTTCGAGAACGGCAACCCGAGTGAGCCGAAATCTCTTCCGAGCTTGCTCACGCTGAGGAGCGTGGCCGTGTTGCGGAAGCAGTGACGAAGCAACGTTCGAAGGAGCGGTTCGTTCCGGACGCTGTTCCTCTCCAGGAGATCGCGATGGAGCATCAGGGATGCGTATTCCTCCAGGATCAGCGGCCGGAGGGCGCTCGCGCCCAGCACGATCTCCGGAAACCCTCCCCATCGGAGGTAGTCCTCGAAGGTGGCCCGCGCCAGGCTCTCGCCGCGCGCGTCGTAACGCTCGGGCACGAGGCCCCGGAACGCGAGGACCTCCCGGAATCCGAGAGGGAAGAGCTCGAAAGTGATGCTTCGGCCGCGAAGGGCCGAGGAGAGATCCCGTGTGAGAAGGCGAGACGATGAGCCCGTCACGAAGATGGACACGTCCTCCGTGTCGGACAGCCTTCGCACCCAGCGCTCCCATCCTGGCGCACTCTGGACCTCGTCCAGGAAGAGGTAGAACCGTCCTCCGGAGGCGGTCTCGGGGAAGACCTCCCTGAGGCTCCGCACGACGAGGTCGAGCTCGGACGACTCCATCGGCTGGAGCCGGTCATCCTCGAAGTTGAGGTAGACGATCCGGCGGCGGTCCACGCCGCCCGCGAGGAGGCGCCGGATGGTGTCGAAGAAGAGGAAGGTCTTCCCGCAGCGGCGGACCCCACAGAGGCCGACCACCTTGCCGCTGTCGGTTGGGAGGGCCAGGTCCCGGGGCTTGCTCTGGGGCAGCGGCCGATCCGCGAACTCCCTCAGAACGTACTTCAGGGCGTCGCTATTCACAGGGATGAATGTAGCAGTAATCGTCCCTTCATAGAGGGACGGACTGAAACGGGGAAACGTCTACCGTCCGTGATGTACCGGACGCGGATGAGCCGGAAGGCGAGGCAAGGGGGCTACGCGACAGTTACGAGCTGGGTGCCGACGAACTCGGTCTCGAGCTTTGGCTCGCCATCCTCGAGAAGGAGCGTGAGCACTTCCTGTAAGTTCAGCTTCAGCTCATCGAGGGACTCCGCCTGCGTATGAGCTCCAGGGAAGCCAGGCACGAAGCCAACGTAGAGCCCTGTGTCCGTGCATCGCTCGATAACTGCCGTA
>CAIMWE010000254.1 GCA_903845115.1 uncultured Acidobacteriota bacterium
CCCGGCGGTCGAAGGGCCCATGTGGCGGTGGCTGGCCCGATGGAAGGCAGACGCACCACTGGGCGTCGCTGTGACACCTCTCGGACCGGTCGTGGAAGGGCCTTCAGGGAAAGGCGGAGAGAGACGTTAGGCATCCCTACGGCCCCCGGGGCGTGACGGGCCCCAGCAGCGACATGTGGGCATGGCACTTCGGGCAATCGATAGGAACTTTGATTTTCGGCGACAGCGGGGCTGAGGGTTGCTGGTGGGCCCACGTTCAGGAAGTTTGATCCTCGGCGGCCGTGGTGGTAGTGCGGTGGAGGGCCAGGGCTGAAGGGGTGGCCGTCGCGCTCTTGGAGCGGTTTTCCAGGAAGGCGAGGTGGATTTCTGCGCGTGGGGCCGTAGCCGAGGCAGGCCTCGGCCCGGTGACCTGCGCCGGGAGACTGATGCCGCAGTCGAGGTACCGCGCGACGACCCCGTCCAGGATGGCGCGCCAGAAGCCGTAGCGGGTCTCGAAGAGATCCTCCCAGGCCCCCTTGACGGCCCCAAACAGGGACTCGAGCAGCTGGTAGAGCGGGGTCTGGGCGGGCCGGCGGGACACTCGAGCGCCTCTCGGAGGAGGAGGCAGAGGCCCTCCTCGCGAGAAAGCTCGACAAGCTGGAGAATGGAGCGTGATGCGCGACCTGGCGGAGCGGATCGGGGCGCTCTCCCCCCTGAAACGGGCGATCCTGACGATCGAGGAGCTGGAGGAGCGGCTCCGGCTCGGCGGGGAGGGAAGCCCCGAGCCGATCGCCGTGATCGGGCTCGGCTGCCGCTTCCCCGGCGGCGGGGACGGTCCGGAGGCGTTCTGGCGGCTCCTCGCCGAGGGGGTCGACGCCTCCGTCCCGGTGCCGGCCGATCGGTGGGACATCGACGCCTGGTACGACGCCGACCGCTCGGTACCGGGGAAGATGAACATGCGCCGGGCCGGCTTCCTCCCGGCGGTCGACCGCTTCGACCCGCGCTTCTTCGGGATCGCGCCGAGGGAGGCTGCCAGCATCGACCCTCAGCACCGCCTCCTCCTCGAGGTGGCGTGGGAGGCGCTGGAGGACGCCGGTATCCGCCCGGACCGGCTCGACGGGAGCCCCGCCGGGGTCTTCGTCGGCCTCTACGCGAACAACTACACCCTGATCGGGAGAGGCGGCCCCGACGCGGGGGTGATCGACGCCTGGTCGGCTGCCGGCGGGCACTCCAGCGCGGCTCCGGGGCGCGTCTCGTACCTCCTCGGCCTCACGGGCCCGAGCCTGGCGGTCGACACCGCCTGCTCGTCGTCCCTCGTGGCAGTTCACCTCGCCGTCCGGAGCCTCCTCGCCGGCGAGTGCGACCTGGCCCTGGCCGGCGGCGTCCACCTCCTCCTCTTCCCCGAGGCGCTGGTGGCGAGCACCAAGCTCGGGGCGACCGCGCCGGACGGCCGGTGCAAGGCGTTCGACGCCGCCGCCGACGGCTTCGGGCACGGGGAAGGGTGCGGGATCGTCGTCCTCAAGAGGCTGTCCGACGCCCGCGCGGCGGGAGACCGGGTCCTCGCCGTGATCCGCGGTTCCGCCGTCAACCAGGACGGCCGCTCGAGCAGCCTCACCGCCCCGAACGGCGTCGCGCAGGAGAACGTCGTCCGGGCGGCGATCGCGAAGGCCGGGGTTTCGCCCGCCCTCGTCGGCTACGTCGAGGCGCACGGAACGGGGACCCCTCTCGGCGACCCGATCGAGGCCAACGCCCTCTCCGCCGTCTACGGCCCGGGACGGGCCCGCCCCCTCCGGATCGGATCGGTCAAGACGAACCTCGGGCACCTCGAAGCGGCCGCCGGGATCGCGGGGCTCATCAAGGTCGTCCTCGCCCTCGGGCACCGGCAGATCCCGCCGAGCCTTCACTTCCGGACGTGGAACCCGGAGATCGAGCGGAGCCCGGGCGGCCTCGAGATTCCGGGTGCGCTCGGCGACTGGGAGCCGATCGACGGGAGACGCGTCGCGGGAGTGAGCGCCTTCGGCTTCGCGGGGACGAACGCCCACGTCGTCGTCGAGGAGGCTCCGGACGAGGGCGTGCCGTCCAGCGGGCGAGAGGGCGCGGCGGCGGCCCTGGGCCGCGCCGAGCGCCTCCTCGTCCTCTCGGCCCGCGACGAGGCCTCGCTCGCCGAGCTGGCGGGACGGTGGGACGCCCACCTCGCCACCTCCCCCGGGCCGTGGCCCGACCTCTGCTGGACCGCCGCCACCGGCCGCGCCCGCTCCCCGGTCAGGATGAGCCTCGTCGCCGCCGACCCCGCGGAGGCGCGGGCGCGCCTCGCGGGGGCCCTGGCCGCGAGGCACCGGGCAGCGGTGACAGCGGGGACCCCGCGGCTCGCGTTCCTCTTCACCGGCCAGGGGTCCCAGTACGCCGGGATGGGGCGGGAGCTGGACGGGGTCGAGCCCCTCTTCACCGGGGCGCTCGACCGGTGCGAGGAGGCCCTCGCGGGGCGGCTCGGGCGTCCCCTCCGCAGGGTCCTCTTCGACGAGCCCGCGCTCCTCGGGCAGACCCGCTTTGCGCAGGTCGCGCTCTTCGCCCTGGAGTACTCGCTCGCGGCGGTCCTCGAAGGGTGGGGAATCCGGCCGGCGGCTCTCCTCGGGCACAGCCTCGGCGAGTACGTGGCGGCGGCGGTGGCCGGCGTCCTCCCGCTCGAGGAGGCAATCGGCCTCGTCGAGACGCGGGGGCGTCTGATGCAGGCGCTCCCGGCGGGCGGGGCGATGGCCGCGCTTTTTTGCGGCTCCGGGCCGGTCCACGAGCTACTCGCGCGGACCGGCGGGAGCCTAGGAAATGCCGCAGGCGTCTCCGTCGCCGCCGAGAACGGCCCGTCCGCCACGGTGGTCTCCGGTCCCGAGGCGGGGGTGGCGTGGGTGGAGCAGGAGCTGTCCCGGCGGGGGGGCGAGAGCCGGCGGCTCGACGTCTCCCACGCCTTCCATTCCGGCCTGATCGAGCCGGCGCTCCCGGGGCTGGAGCGAGCCGCCTCGTCCCTGGCGCACGCGGCGCCGAGGATCCCGGTCATCGGCAACCTGACCGGGCGGAGCGTCGACGTGTTCGACGCCTCCTACTGGTCGGCCCACGCCCGGGGAACGGTCCGCTTCGCCGAGGGAATCGCGACTCTCCAAGCGCTCGGGTGCGGCACGTTCGTCGAGGTGGGGCCGCAGCCGGTTCTCCTGGCGATGGCGAGGGAGGTCGACGCTTCCCTCGCGGGAGTCGGCCTCCTCCGGCGCGGGGTCGACGGATGGCGAAGCCTCCTGGAGGCCGTGGGGTGGCTCTTCACTCGCGGGATCGAGCCGCGCTGGGAGGCGATCGAGGGGGGGAGGACCCGCGGAAGGGTCAGCGTCCCGAGGAGCCCGTTCCGGCGGGAGCGCTTCTGGCTCGAGGAGCGGCGCGGCGGAGGGGTGAAGGTCCGGGCGGAAGCGGCGGTCCGGCCGGGTGCGGCGTCCCAGGCTGCTCCGGAAGGAGCGGCGCGCGGCGCGGTCGGGAGCCCCGTCGTCTCGGGCTTCTACGACGAGCTGACGGTGATCTCTGCCGACGGGAGCGGCGACGAGGCCCTCGCGGCAAACCACCTGACGTTCGGCTTCCTCCCCGAGCCGGTCCCCGGCTTCTCCTGGCTCCTCGCCCTCTTCGGCGAGGGGGAGGGGGCCGCCTCGCGGGAGCTCCTCCTCGCGTCGCAGGGGGAGCTGAAGGAGGCCCTCTTCGCCGGCGTCGACTTCGCGAATGCCCGGAGGGTCCTCGACTTCGGCTGCGGCCACGCCGCCGACCTCTGCACGCTCGCGGCCCGCCACCCGCACCTCGAGCTGGACGGCTTCACCATCTCGGCGGCGCAGGTCGAGGTGGGGAGGCGGAGGGTCCGTTCCCTCGGCGCGGAGGAGAGGGTCCGGATCCACCACGGCGACAGCGCGAGGGATCCCTTCCCGGGGCTCTTCGACGTCGTCTTCGGCTTCGAGGTGTCCGGGCTCATCGAGGACAAGGAGGCCCTCTTCGGGAACGTCGGCTCGCACCTCGCCCCGGGGGGTCTCCTGATCCTCGCCGACTTCCTCGCCACCGACGCCCCGATCGCGAGCCCCCTGACGCACTCCTACACGAGCACGGCCGAAGAGTGGGCGGCGCTCCTCGCGAGAGAGCGGTTGCGGGTCGTCGAGGCGGTCGACGCGAGCGCCGAGGTGGGGAACTGGCTCCTCGACCCCGGCTTCGAGGGGCACCTCGACGAGGTCGTCCGCAGGCACCGCTTCGACGCGCTCTCGCGGCGCCACCTCGCCTCGAACGAGAACATCGGCAAGGCGCTCCGGGGCGGGCTGATCCGCTACCTCCTGATCCGGGCGGTGAGGGACCAGCACCACGACGCCGGCCGGATCGAGCGGGACAACCTCTCGCGCCTGGCGGA
>CAIMWE010000255.1 GCA_903845115.1 uncultured Acidobacteriota bacterium
GAAGACGGGGGAGCGGCTCTACCGGACGGGAGACTGGGGACGGTGGCTGCCAGGAGGAGTGATCGAGTTCCTGGGACGGGAGGACCAGCAGGTGAAGGTGCAGGGGCACCGGATCGAGCTGGGAGAGGTCGAGGCGGCGCTGGGACGCCTGCCGGGCGTGAGGGCTGCCGCCGTCGCTCTCGCCGGCGAGAGGGGCGATCGCCGCCTCGTCGCCTTCGTCGTCCCCCACGCCGGGGAGGAGACCGCGGCTCCCGGCACGGAGGCGGAGGGGGCGTCGGAAGGGTCGGACGGCTCGGTGATCGCCCCGGTCGGCTCCCTGCGCGACCCGATGGAGAGGCTCGAGTTCCGCCTCCGGCGCCCAGGGATCCGAGACACCGGGAACGCCGAGTCCTTTTCCCTGCCCCTCCCCGCCGGGCACGGCGGGCGTCGCGACCTCTGGTCGGAGCGCCGGACGCACCGACGCTTCCGCCCGTCGCCCGTCCCGCTCGACGCGCTGTCGGCGCTCCTCTCGACGCTCGTGCCGATCGACGAAGCGTCCGCCCCGTTCCCCAAGTACCGCTACCCCTCGGCGGGGGACCTCTACCCGGTCCAGCTCCTGGTCGTCCCGAGGCCTGGGCGCGTCGAGGGGCTCGGCGAGGGCGTTCACTACCACCACCCAGCGACCCACCGGCTCGTCAGGGTCGAAGGGGGCTCCCCGCCCGGGGGGGAGATCCACTTCGAGTCGAACCGGTCGATCTTCGACTCCTCCGCTTTCACCCTCTTCCTCGTCTACGAGCGGGAGGCGATCGAGCCGCTCTACGGCCCCCTCGCGCGCGACTTCGCCCTCCTCGAGGCGGGAGCGATCCTCCAGCTCCTGATGACCGAGGCCCCCGCGCTGGGGCTCGGCCTCTGCCCCGTCGGGGCGGTCCGGGAGGGGGCCTCGCGGGCTCTCGGCCTCACGGCGTCGCAAGAGCTCCTCCACACGATCGTCTGCGGCGCCGTGCCGACCGGGAGGGCCGAGCGCTACCCCGGGGGCGACAGGGCCGCGTCGCTCAAGGCGGGGCTCCGCGCGCTCCTCCCCGACTCCATGGTCCCGGCGACCTTCGTCCTCCTCCCGGAGCTGCCCCTCACGGCGAACGGGAAGGTGGACCGCGGAGCGCTCCCGCTCCCGCTCCCCGCTCCTGCGCGTTCGTCCGAGGGCTCCGGGCGAGGCTCGTTGCCCGGGCCCCGCTCCCCCTCCCCGTCCGCGGGAGGGAGCGTCGAGGAGCGGGTCGCGGCGATCGTCGGGAGCGTCCTCGGCCTCGCCTTCCCCCCGAGGGACGAGAACCTGTTCGACCTCGGGGGGAACTCGCTCCACGTCGTGAGGATCCACCGTCTCCTCTCGGAGGAGTTCGGAGGCGATCTGGCTGTCCTCGACGTCGTCGACGTCTTCCGCCACCCGACGATCTCGTCCCTCTCCCGCTTCCTCGCCGGGGCTGGCGAGGAGGGGGAGTCCGCCCGGCGGGGCGAGGAGCGGGCGGCGCGCAGGCGCGCGCTCCGGGCGAGGCGGAGCGAGGAGGCGTGAGCGAGCGCTCCCGCCACGTCGCGGTCGTCGGGATGGCGGGCCGCTTTCCCGGCGCTGCCGACGTCCGCGCCTTCGGCCGGAATCTCGAGGCGGGAGTCGAGTCGATCGCGACGCTCGACGAGGAGCAGCTCCTCGGGGCGGGCGTTCCCCGCGGCCTCCTGTCGGACCCGTCGTTCGTCCGGCGCGGGGCGCTCCTCTCCGGCGTCGATCTCTTCGACGCGTCGCTCTTCGGCTTCACGCGACGCGAGGCGGAGCTGACCGACCCGCAGCAGCGTCTCTTCCTCGAGACCGCCTGGGAGGCGCTCGAGGACGCCGGCTACGGGCCCCGCTCGGCCTCCCCTCCTCCGCGCGCCACGGGCCTCTTCGCCGGGGCGAGCCTCTCGAAGTACCTCCTCTTCAACGCGCTCCGCTATGTCGACCGCGTCGGCTCGGTCGAGAGCCTCCTGACCCTCGTCGGGAACGACAAGGACTACCTCGCCACGCGGACCGCCTACGAGCTCGACCTCAGGGGCCCCGCCGTCGGGATCCAGACGGCCTGTTCCACGTCGCTGGTCGCCGTCCACATCGCCTGCCAGAGCCTCCTCGACGGCGAGTGCGACCTGGCGCTCGCCGGGGGGGTGACGGTGCAGGTGCCGCAGGTGACCGGCTACCTGCACCAGCCGGGAGGGATCCTCTCTCCGGACGGGAGGGTCCGGGCGTTCGACGCCGCGGCGGCGGGATGCCTCTTCGGGAGCGGCTCCGGCCTCGTCGTCCTCCGGCGCCTCGAGGACGCCCTCGCGAGCGGGGACGCCGTCCGGGCGGTGATCGCCGGATCCGCGATCGGCAACGACGGCTCGGGGAAGGCGGGCTTCACGGCGCCGAGCCAGGATGGCGAGGCCGAGGTGATCGCGGCGGCCCTCGCCGTCGCCGGGTTCCATCCCGCGTCGATCGGTCTCGTCGAGGCCCACGGCACGGCGACGGCGCTCGGCGACGCGATCGAGGTGGCGGCGCTGACCGAGGTCTTTCGCGCCCGGACGGCGGAGCGGGGCTTCTGCGCCCTCGGCAGCGTCAAGACGAACGTCGGGCACCTCGAGGCGGCCTCGGGGATCGCGGGGCTCATCAAGGCCGTTCTCGCGCTGGAGCGGGGGGTGATCCCGCCGAGCCTCCACTTCTCCGCGCCCAACCCGCGGATTTCCCTTCCCCAGGGCCCGTTCGCCGTCCCGACGGCGGCCCGCCCCTGGGGCCGCGATCGCGGGCCGCGGCGGGCCGGCGTCAGCTCGTTCGGGATCGGCGGGACGAACGCGCACGTCGTCCTCGAGGAAGCCCCGGACCGCCCCCTGGCCTCTTCCGCCGCCCCAGCGGGAACGGGGACGCTCGTCCTCTCCGCGCGGACGGAGGAGGGGCTGCGGCGGACGGCCCGCCGGTACGCCGAGCGGCTGTCCGAGCTCCCGCAAGGGGACGGGCTCCTCGCCGACGTCTGCTCCACTGCGGCCCTTTGCCGGGCCCCCTTCGAGCGACGGGTCGCCTTCGTGGGAGGGAGCGTGGCCGAGCTGCGGGAAGGGCTCGAGGCCTTCGTCGCGGGGGAGTCGCACCCGGGGCTCCTTCGCGAGGCGACTGGCGAGGCGGGGGGAAGAAACGACGCCGCGGCGCGATTCGTCCGGGGAGAGTCCGTCGACTGGCACGCCCTCCTCGCCGGGACGGCGAGGCGCCGCATCTCCCTCCCCGGCACGTCGTTCGAGAGGGAGCGCTTCTGGATCGAGGAGGTGCCGGCCGGGCGCGCGCCGGCGCGTGCAGAGCTCTCGGAGCGCGCTGTGAGCGACGCCGGGGCGGCCCATCCCCTCCTCGGGACCCGTGTCGAGAACGCCTTCGACCCGGGGGTTCGCTTCGAGTCGCGCCTCACGGCCCACTCCCCGTCCTTCCTCTCCGGGCACCGGGTCGCGGGCGAGGTGGTCCTGCCGGGGGCGGCCTTCCTCGAGATGGCCGCGGCCGCCTGCCGGGCCGCCGGGGGGGGACCGGGCATCCTCCTCGAGGAGGTCGTCTTCCCCCAGCGGCTCGTTCTCGATCCCGCCGAGGAGCGGACGGTCCAGACCCTTCTCGACGACGACGGGCGCTTCCGGATCGCGAGCCGGGGAGAGGGGGAGTGGACGCTCCATGCCGAGGGACGGGTCCGGTCCCATCCCGGGCTTCCCGCTCCGGAGCCGATCGAGGGGGTCCGGCGGCGCTGCCCCACGGTCGTGGACCGATCCGGGTTCTACGGCCGTCTCGCCGCCGCGGGGCTGGTCTACGGACCGCCGTTCGACCTCCTCCGGGAGCTGCGAAGCGGAGCGGGGGAGGCCGTCGCGACGATGGAGATGGAGAGCGCCTGCTACGTCCTCCACCCGGCCCTCCTCGACGCCGCGCTTCAGGCGCTCGGGGCGGCCCTCCCCGCGCCCGGCCCTTCGGGGGCGCGGATTCCGTTCGCCGCGGCGCGCGTCTTCCTCTCGGGTGCTCCCCCCGCAGGCCTCCTCGACGTCCACGCCCGCTTTCCGTCGGGCTCGGAGCGCGGCGACGTGACGATCCTCGACTCGGGCGGGCGGCTGGTGGCGGCCGTCGAGGGGCTCTCCTTCCGCCCCATCGTCCTGGCTGTCCCTGCCGTCGCGGCACGGGAGGAGTCCTTCTGCGAGGTGGCCTGGCAGCCGGTCGACGCCGTCCCCTCGGCCGGCTCCGGCCTCGCCCTCCCGGAGGCCCTCTCGCGGGCCCTGGGGGGGACGATCGCGGCGCTCGAGGAGGAGCTCGTCGCCTCCGGGGTCGTCCGCTTCCGGGAGGGCTTGCGGGCCCTCTCGCTCGACCTCGCGGCCGGCGTCCTCGCCGACCTGGGCTTCTCCCCCGCGCCGGGTACCGAGGTCGAGGTCGGCGAGGTCGCCGGGCGGCTCGGGGTGCCTCCGGGAAGGCGCCGTCTCCTCGCCCGGCTCCTCGAGATCCTCGCGGAGCGGGGGGACCTCGCCCCCGCCGGGCCGGGACGCTACCGGGCGGTCCGTGCCCCCTCCCCGCCCGGACGGGACGAGAGAGAGGCTCGCGTCGCCGCCCTGGCGGAGGAATTCCCCGCGTGCGCGGGAGACCTGGCGTTCATCTCCCGCGGGGCGTCGGCGGCGGCAAGGGTCCTCCGGGGGGAGGAGGACCCGGTCGACGTCCTCTTCCGGGGCGGGCCTCATGCGGCCTCCCTCTACCGGGAGTCGCCCGTCTACTCCGCCCTCGGCCGCCTCGTCGCCGGAGCGGTGGTGGCTGCCACCTCGGCCGCCTCGACCGTCGCTCCCTCCCGCCCGCTCCGGATCCTCGAGGTCGGCGCCGGGACAGGCGCGACGACGGCCGCGGTCCTGCCCGCCCTCGCCGGCCGGGCCTTCTCCTACGTCTTCACCGACGTCTCGCCGGCGTTCCTCGCTCCGGCGCGCAGCCGGTTCGCCCTCTTCCCGTCCGTCCGCTACGAGGTGCTCGACGTCGAGCGCGAGCCGGGCGAGCAGGGCTTCGCCGACGCGAGCTTCGACATCGTCCTGGCCGCGAACGTCCTGCACGTGGCCCGGGACCTCGAGGGCGCCGTCCGGAACGTCGCGCGCCTCCTGGCTCCCGGCGGCCTCCTCCTCGCCCTCGAGGGGACGGCGCCGCAGCCGTGGCTCGACCTGACCTTCGGCCTGACGGACGGGTGGTGGCGCTTCGCCGACCACCCCCTCCGGCCGTCGTACCCGCTGGCCTCCCGGGAGACCTGGCTCGACCTCCTCCGCTCCGCCGGGCTGCGAGACTCCCGGGCGCTGCCCCCCGGGGAGGGGGGGGCGTTGAGGGACCAGGCGCTTCTGGTGGCCCAGGCCCCCTCCGACTTCACCCGGGCGTGGCTCCTCGTCGGCGGCCCGGCGGCGCTCGCCCGGGAGCTTTCGTCGCGCGCCTCGGACCGGGGGGATCCGGTCTTCGTGGCGGCGTCGCCGGAGGCGCTGGGCGACCTCCTCCCCACGATCCCGCCGGAACTCCCGCTCGGCGTCCTCCACCTCGAGGCGCTCCCGGGCGGGGCCGAGGTCCGCCGGCGGGGGCTGGCCGGTCTCCTCGACCTGGTGAAGACGCTCCTCGCGGAGAGGCGTCCCGTCCCTCCGCGCCTCGTCGTCGTGACGCGGGGGGCTCAGCCGGCTTCGCCCGGGGAGCCCGTCGACGTTCCTGCTGCCGCGCTCTGGGGCCTACGAGCCGTAATCGCCCTCGAGCACCCCGAGCTCGAGCCCCTCTCGGTGGACCTCGACCCGCAGCCCGCTCCCCCCGGGGAGGAGGCCGGGGCTCTCTTCGCCGAGGCCCTCTCTCGCGGAGGAGAGGACCGCGTGGCGTACAGGTCCGGGACGGCTCGCCGCTTCGTCCCGCGCCTCGTCCCGCTCATACCCCCCGAGCCCGCCGCCCCGTTCCGCCTCGAGAAGCCCTCCGGCGGTTCGCTGGCCGACCTCGCGCCGAGCCCAGGGCTCCGCCGGCCCCCGGCTCCCGGGGAGGTCGAGATCGAGATCGCGGCCTCCTCGCTCAACTTCAAGGACGTCCTGAACGCCACCGGCCTCTACCCCGGGGAGTGCGGGCCGCTCGGGGGAGAGTGCGCCGGCACGGTCGTCGCAGTTGGTCCGGGGGAGAGCGGCGTCGCTCCGGGGGAGGCCGGCCTCGCCCCGGGGGACGAGGTCCTCGCCATCGCTCCCGGCTCGCTCGCCTCTCACGTGACGGTTCCCCTCGCCCGCGTCGCGCGCGTTCCCCGGGGCCTGTCGCCGGCCGAGGCGGCCTCGCTCCCGATCGTCTTCCTGACGGCGATCCACGCCCTTCGCGAGGTGGCGCGCCTCTCCCGCGGCGAGCGGCTCCTCGTCCACGCGGCGACCGGAGGGGTCGGCCTGGCCGCCCTCCAGGTGGCCCGGCAGGCGGGGGCCGTGATCTACGCGACGGCTGGAAGCGAAGCGAAGCGGCGTTTCCTCCGCGGCCAGGGGGTCGAGGCCGTCTTCGACCTCCGCTCTCCCTCGTTCGAGGAGGAGGTGAGGCGCGCGCTGGGCGGGGCCGGGCTCGACGTCGTCCTCTCCTCGGTTCCGGAGGGGGCCCGGTCGAGCCTCGCCCTCCTCGCCCCCGGCGGCAGGTTCCTCGAGCTGGGCAGGCGTGGTGCCCTGACGGGGGCCGAGGCGGCCCTCCTCCGCCCGGACGTGGCGTACGCCTCCATCGCGCTCGACGAGGTCCTGGCCTCCGATCCCGCGCGAGCGGCCGCTCTCCTGGCCGGGCTCCGCGAGGAGGTGGAGAGGGGGAGCCTTTCGCCGCTTCCTCTCCACCTCTTCGGATGGGGCGACGTCGCCCGCGCGTTCGCCCTCCTCGCCGGGGCCGGCCACGTCGGCAAGGTCGTCGTGACCCGTCCCCCCGGCCGGGTGCGGCTCCGCCCGGAAGGGACGATCCTCGTCACGGGGGGAACGGGCGGACTCGGACTCGCGGTGGCGGAATGGCTCGTCTCTCGCGGGGCCCGGCACCTCGTCCTCGCGGGCCGGCGTCCCCTCGCCGCGCTGCCGGAGGCGACCCGGGACGCGATCGCCGCTCTCGGGCGGGAGGGAGCGCGCGTGGAGGTCAGCGAGATCGACCTCGCCGAGCCCGATCGGGTCGCGGCGCTCGTGAGGAGCCTCGCCCCGTCGCTCCGGGGGATCTTCCACGCGGCGGGTCTCCTCGACGACGGCGTCCTGGTCCAGATGACCGAGCGGAGGCTCGACCGGGTCCTCGGACCGAAGGCCGACGCGGCCCTCGTCCTCCACGAGGAAACCCGGCGCCTTCCGCTCGACTTCTTCGTCCTCTTCTCCTCCGCCGGCTCTCTCCTCGGCTCGCCGGGACAGGGGAATCACGCCGCGGCGAACGCGGTCCTCGACGCCCTCGCGCACGAGCGGAGGAGGCTCGGGCTCGCGGCGCTGTCGATCCACTGGGGGGCGTGGCGCGACGTCGGGGCGGCGGCGGCGCGCGCGGAGGGGGACCTCGCCGGGCTGGCGCTGACCCCTGCCGAGGGGATCGCCGCCCTCGAATTCCTCGTTTCCCGGGGCCCCTGCGGGAGCCCCGAGATCGCCGTCTTCCCGGGGGGCCTCCGCGGCCTGGCGGCCCGCTGGATCCACGGGAGGCGGCCGCCGATCCTCGCGGATGCGGAAGTGCCGGGGCCGGGACGCGATGCCGGCGCGGGCGGAGCGGGTGGGGAGGCTCACGGAACGTCGAGACGGGCCCCGGGCCAGAGGCTCGTCGAGCGGCTCTCCCGCGCCCCCTCCGCCGAGCGGCGGGACCTCCTCGCCCTCGAGGTCCGCCGGGTCGCGGCGCGGATCCTCGGCGTGCCGCCGGAGACGCTCGACCCGGGACTTCCCCTCGGCGACGCGGGGCTCGACTCGCTCCTCGCCGTGGAGCTCCGGAACGAGCTGGCGCGGGGCCTCGGGACGTCGCTTCCCGCGACGCTCCTCTTCGACTACCCGAGCGTGACGGAGCTGACGGGCTACCTGGAGCGGGAGGTGCCGCAGCTTTCGGCCCTCCTCGGCGAGGGCGTCGGGGCGCCGGTGGGCGCTCCCCCCGAGGACGAGGCCTCGGCGGACGAGCTCGCCGCGCTCCTCTTGGGCGAGCTGGCGGCGATCGACGAGATGAAGGCGAGGGGAGACGCGTGAGCGATCCGTCTCCCGCCTCGCTCGAGGTCTTCCGCCGCGCTCTCTCGGAGCTTCGCGAGATGAGGGGGGAGGTGGAGCGGCTCCGGAGGGCTGCCCGCTCCGCGCGCGAGCCGGTCGCCGTCGTCGGCATCGGCTGTCGCTTCCCCGGCGGAGGCGACGGGCCGGACGCTTTCTGGGAGGCGCTCCGCGCCGGCGTCGACGGGGTCGTCGAGGAGCCTCCCGGGCGCTGCTCCGTCGAGGAGTTCACCCGAGGCCGGTCGGATGGGACCGGGGAGCCGCGCCCGAGGTGCGGATTCCTGCCGCGCGTCGACCTCTTCGACGCCGGCTTCTTCGGCATCTCGCGCCGCGAGGCCGAGGTGATGGACCCGCAACAGCGGCTCCTCCTCGAGGTGGCGTGGGAGGCGCTGGAGGACGCCGGGCACGCCCCGTCGGGACTGTCGGGGAGCCGCACGGGCGTCTTCGTCGGCGTCTGCAACAACGACTATTTCCAGCTCGGGCTGGAGCGGGCCCGGGGGGGGACGGTCGATCCGACCTTCTCGACGGGGAACTCGATCAGCGTCGTCGCGGGGCGCCTCTCCCACCTCCTCGGGCTTCGCGGCCCGAGCCTCGTGATCGACACCGCCTGCTCCTCTTCGCTCGTGGCGCTCCACGGCGCGTGCCAGAGCCTCCGGACGGGGGAGTGCGACCTCGCCCTCGCGGGAGGGGTGAACCTGATCATCTCGCCCCTCTCGAGCCTCGCCCTCTCGGCCGTCCGGGTCACCTCGGCCGAGGGGCGGTGCCGGACCTTCGACGCCGACGCCGACGGCTTCGTGAGAGGAGAGGGATGCGGTGTCGTCGTCCTCCGGCGGCTCTCGGACGCGCTGGGCGATGGCGACCGGGTCGTCGGGATCGTGAAGGGGTCCGCGGTCGGCCACGACGGCCGCTCCAGCAGCCTGACGGCGCCGAACGGCCCGGCGCAGGAGGCGGTGATCCGCTCGGCCCTCGAGGCGGCCGGCCTCTCTCCGGCGGACGTCGACTACGTCGAGGCCCACGGGACCGGGACGCCCCTCGGGGACCCGATCGAGATGGGGGCGCTCCGCTCCCTCCTCGCGCCGGGGCGAGAGCCTGCGCGCCCCCTCCTCGTCGGCTCGGTGAAGACGAACATCGGGCATCTCGAGGGGGCGGCCGGGGTCGCCGGTCTCGTGAAGGTCCTCCTCGCGCTCGAGCGGGAGGAGATTCCGGCGCACCTCCACCTCCGCCGGCTCAACCCGGAGCTGGGGATCGAAGGGCTCCCGATCTCGATTCCCACGGAGAGGACCCCGTGGCGGCGTGGGGAGCGGCCGAGGCGGGCCGGCGTCAGCTCCTTCGGTTTCAGCGGGACGAACGCCCACGTCGTCGTCGAGGAGGCGCCGGCGGCCCCCCCCCCCGCGGCGAGGCGGAGCGACGGGAGCTTCCACCCGTCCCGGCGTGCCGGTCCCGTACCTCCTCTCGGCCGGGACGCCGGGGGCGCTCAGGACCCTGGCGGCGCGCCACGCTGCCCGCCTCGGCTCCCTCGCTCCCGGCGAGACCTTCTCCGACGCCCTCTTCACCGCCGCGGTCGGCCGCTCGCCCCTCGCCTGCCGCCTGGCCCTATCGGTCGACGGCGCGGCCCAGGCCACGGGCCTCCTCGACGCCTTCGCCCGGGGCGAGGCGCCGGACGGGGTGACGACGATGACGTCGGGGACGACGGAAACGGCAGCCCGGGGTGGGAGCCGCGTCCTCTTCACCTTCGACGGGTCGGGCCGGATCAATCCGTCGGGCGGCAGGGCCCTCTTCGAGGGGTGCCCTCCCTTCCTCGAGGCGGTGGAGGAGTGCCGGCGCGCCGCGCCCCCGGGATGCGAGGGGCTTCTCGACGTCATCGCGGGGGGCGAAGGGGAGCCCGAGGCTGGCACGCCGCTCGACGCCGCCGTCCGGTTCGCCCTGGGGCGGGGCCTCGCGGCGATCCTCCGCTCCGTCGGCGTCGTCCCCTCCGCCGTCGCGGGCGAGGGCGGAGGGGAGGAGCTCGCGGCGTTCGAGGCGGGGGCGCTCGACCTCGCTGGCGCGCTCTGGAGGTGCTGCGGCGGGGCCGGAGAGAGGGGGACCTTCTCCCAGGCGACGATCCCGCTCGTCGCTCCGGGCCCTGCCCGGCCGGGCGAGGTCCTCCTCGTCCTCTCGCCCGGCTCGGCGTCCCCCTCCGGCGCGAGGAACCTGCTGGCGCGCCTCTGGGCCGGCGGGGGAAAGGCCGACTGGGATGCCGCCTTCGGTGGGGCCGAGGTCCGGAGGATCTCCCTGCCGACCACCCCGTTCGAGCGCGAGCGGTACTGGCTAGACGGGAACGCTCGCCCGGCTGGCCTCCCGCAGTGGTGCTACGAGATCGTCTTCCGCGAGGCGCCGCTGCCGGTTCCCTCCGCGGCCGACCCTCCGGCCGACGGCTGGGAGGTGGTCGGGGGGAAGGGGCCGGTGGGGTCTCTTCTCGGGAGCCTGGCCCGATCCGGGGCGCCCCTCGGAGGCGGCGGGCCGGGCGTCATCCGCAGGGTCCTCTGCGTCGCGGCGCTCGACGCCCCGGGGAACGACCTGCGAGGGGAGTCGGACCGGCTCCTCGCCGGCGCGATCTCGATCGTGCAGGAGCTCCTCCGTTCGGGGGCCCCGTCCCGCCTCGTCGTCGCGACGCGGGGAGTGACGCAGGCCGGCGGAGCGGACGAGCCGGTCGCCCTCGCCGGCGCCGGGCTCAGGGGACTCCTCCGGACCGTCGCCGTCGAGAGCCCGGGGATGGCGGTCACCCTCGTCGACCTCGAGCCCGGGACGACCGACGAGGCCGCCGCCGCGATCCTCCGGGCCGAGCTGGCGGCCTCCGACGGGGAGGAGGAGGTCGCCTGGCGCGCGGGAAGGCGGCTCGCCGCCCGCCTCGTCCGTCTCGCGGCCGACCCCGCGCCGGCGCCGAGGCTCTCCCCCGAGGCGGTCTTCCTCGTCACGGGGGGGCTCGGCGGCCTCGGGCTCGCGGCGGCGAGCTGGCTCGCCGACGCCGGGGCGCGGCACCTCGTCCTGGCCGGGCGCACGGGGCTGGACGGAAAGCCCGCGGGCAGGGGGGAGGAGATCCGCTCCCTCGAGGCCCGCGGCGTCGAGGTCCACGTCGCCCGGTGCGACGTCGCCGCCTCCGGGGAGGCGGAGCGCCTCGTCCGCGAGATCGTCTCCTCCGGGCGGGAGCTGCGCGGCATCGTCCACGCCGCGGGGCAGCTCGCGGACGCGGCGCTCCCCGACGTCGACGCGGCGCGGCTGGCGGCGTCCGTCGCCGTCAAGCGCGACGGCGCGATCGCCCTCGACGTGGCGACGAGGGGGATGCCGCTCGACCTCTTCGTCCTCTACTCCTCGGCCGCCTCCCTCCTCGGCTCCGAGGGGCAGGCGGGCCATGCGGCGGCCTGCTCGTTCCTCGACGCCCTCGCCGCCGAGCGGCGACGGCTCGGCCTCCCGGCCCTCTCGGTCTCGTGGGGGGCCTGGGCCGGGGCGGGGGCCGTGGCCGACCCGGGCGTGGCGCGCCGGCTCGCCGCGCGCGGCCTCGTCCCGATGCCGGCGGAGCGGGCCCTGTCGCTCCTCCCCGCGCTCCTCGCCCGCGGGCCGGCCCACGCCGGGGTCCTCGACGTCGACTGGGCTCGCGTCCTCGCAGGGGGCCGGGGCTCGCGCCCTCTCCTTGCCGAGCTTCGTCCGCGCCGCGATGATGCCCCGTTCCTCGCCCGGCTCCGCGCCGAGCCCCCGTCGCGCCGCAGGGAGACGATCCTCGCCCTCGTCTCGCGCGAGGTGATGAGCGCGCTCGGCCTCTGCGCGGCGGTGGACCCGTCGCGCCCGCTCGTCGACCTCGGGATGGACTCGGTCCTCGCGCTGGAGCTGCGCGAGGCGCTCGGCAGGGAGACGGGCCTCTCGCTCCCGTCGACGCTCCTCTTCGACCGGCCCACGGTCGAGGCCCTGGCGGAGGAGCTCCGGGAGCGGCTCGGCGATCCCGGGGCGACGGCGGTTCCCCCGGCGGCGATTCCCGTGGCAGGGACAGGCGCCGGTACGGACTTCCCGGCCTTTCCCGGCTTCGATCCGCCGCCGGTCGCGCAGGCCGCACCGGGTCATCTGCCGGGGAGAGGGATCGCCGTGATCGGGATCGGCTGCCGGTTCCCCGGAGGGGTCACGTCGGCCGGGACCTTCTGGGAGCTGCTGGCCGCCGGCGTCGACGCCGTCGGGGATCCCCCCGCGTCACGGCGGAGCCTCGACCCCCTCCGGCGGCCGGCCGGCTCCGGGCTCGCCACGGGGCAGGGCGGCTACCTCGAGAGGGTGGACCTCTTCGACGCGGAGCTCTTCGGGATCTCGCCGCGCGAGGCCGCCTCGATGGATCCGCAGCAGCGGCTCCTCCTCGAGACGGCCTGGGAGGCGTTCGAGGACGCCGGCCTCGCCCCGGACAGCCTCGGCGGGACGCCGACCGGGGTCTTCGTCGGCCTCTGCAACACCGATTACGCCCGGCTCGCTCTCGGGGGAGGGGGCGACGGCACGGGGCGGGAGGTCGACCCCTACGCGGGGACGGGGAACGCGCCGAGCGTCGCGGCCGGGCGCCTCTCGTACACGTTCGGCCTGCGCGGCCCCGCCTACACCATCGACACGGCCTGCTCCTCCTCTCTCGCCGCGGTCCATCTCGCGGTCGAGAGCCTGCGCCGGGGCGAGTGCCGGACGGCGGTCGCCGGTGGCGTCAACCTGATCCTCTCCCCCTCCTCGACGCAGGTCGTCGCGGCGCTCGGGATGAGCGCCCCCGACGGCCGGTGCAAGACGTTCGACGCGGCCGCCGACGGCTACGTCCGGGGGGAGGGGTGCGGCCTCGTCGTCCTCCAGCCGCTCGAGGAAGCCCTCGCCTCGGGACGACGGGTCCTCGCGGTGATCCGCGGCACCGCGGCGAACCACGACGGGAGGAGCGGCGGGCTGACGGCCCCGAGCGGGCCGGCCCAGGAGGAGGTCGTCCGGAGGGCGCTCGCCGACGCGGGGATCGACGACCCGGCGCGGGTCGGCCTCGTCGAGGCCCACGGCACCGGGACCGCGCTCGGCGACCCGATCGAGCTCCACGCCCTCCGGGCGGTCCTCTGCCCGCCGGCCCATCCCCGCGGCCCGCTCCTCGTCTCCTCCGTC
>CAIMWE010000256.1 GCA_903845115.1 uncultured Acidobacteriota bacterium
CCGGAACGCTCTCGCCGGCGCCTGGCGCTGGCGCGGGAAACCAGGCGAGGTCCCTCCGGACCCGCTGGACGGCGGGCCGGGCGATGCGAATCTCGTTCACGCAGAAGACCGCCCGGTTCGCGGCCGGCATGACGCGGAAGGTCGCGTAGGCCAGGAGGCCGAGCAAGGGGATCAGCGTCCCCGCGGAGGGGGTCGGGACGGCGAACGCCGCGACCATGAGACCGGCCACGAAGACCAGCTCGACCGCCGGGCGCGAGACGGTGGACACCGCCGCGAAGCTCCGGTGCGACTCTACGAACGTCTCGTGGCGCTCCAGGATGGCTCGCGCCGCCGTCTCCTCTCGACCGAGGGCCTGGATCTCCGTCGCTCCCCGCAGGACGTCCCCGAGGTCCCGGAGAAGGTCCGCCTCCAGCGCGTCCCGCCGCTGCCCGGCGCCGACCGCGGCCCGCTCCGTCGCCTGGAGGGTCACGGCGAGGGCCACCCCCAGAAGCAAGGCCGCGGCGAGGCCCGCCGACGGCGCACGGCGCAGGAGGACTCCGACGAGGGCGGCGACGACGAACGCCTCGGTGACGAGGCTCGCGGCGGGGACCAGGACCCTGCGGAACGAGACGTCGAGGGCGTCGGTCGCCGCGTGGCTGAAATCGGACGCGTGGTGCTGACTCCGGATGGCGAGCGGGGCGGCGAGGTAGCCGCGGAGGAGCCGCTCGAAAGTCGTCTGCATCGAATCGGCGAGGAGCGAGGCCTCGAGGCGGGCGGTGGCGATCACCAGGGCGTTCTTGAGCAGCAGGAAGAGCGCAAGGAGGATCGGAGGCGACGGAAGGCGGGGAAGCCACCCGGCCGGGGAGGGGAAGGCGCCGCCCGCCAGGAAGAGGTAGACCGATGCCGCGGCGCCCCACTCGACGGCCGCCTGCAGGAGCAGCAGCGGGAGGAGCGCGATCCACCGCCGCTGCAGCGGGGGGGGGAGGATCCCCAGACACTGGATGACCGTCTCGGCGAACAGGGATGTTCCCGAAGGAGTGCCGGCGGACGGCGCGGAGTGGTTTGGCGAGCCCGTCATCGAACCGCTGGCAGAATACCGGAGTCATGCGACCGAAGAGAGCGGCCTTTGCCGTCGGAGGGACGGCGGGGCACGTTCTCCCTGCGCTGGCCGTCGCCACCGAGCTCCGCGAGGCGGCGCCCTCGTGGAGCCTCCTGTTCGTCGGAACGGGTGCGGGCTTCGAAGGGAAGTTGGTCCCTGGCGCGGGGTTCCCCCTTCGCCTCGTCCCCGGTGCGGCATTCCAGCGGACCTCCGTGGTCGGGAAGCTCCGGGCGATCGCGTTGCTGCCGGCGGGAATCGTCGCGGCGAGGCGGCTCCTCGAAGAAGAGCGGGTCGAGGTCGTCGTCGGCTTCGGCGGGTATGCGACGGTCCCGACGCTGCTGGCGGCCCGGAGCCTGGGCCTGAAGACGGCGATCCACGAGGCGAACGCCGACCTCGGTCTGGCAAACAGGCGGCTCGCCCCGTTGGTGGATCGGGTCTGGTTCGGCGTCGACCTCCCTGACGGCTTCGACGGGCCAAAGCGTCTGGCCATCGGGACCCCCGTGATGCCCGCGATCCACGCCCTGGCCTCGCGACCTCTCGTGCCCCCTTCCCCGGACGGGATCTTTCGCGTCCTCGTCCTGTCGGGCTCGGACCCATCCCGGTTCCTCGACGAGCGTCTCCCCGGGCTCCTCGCCCGCGTCGCGCGCGAAACTGGCCCGATCTCGGTGCGCCACCAGTCGGGAGGGCCTCCCGAGCTGGTACGCGCGGCCTACGCGTCGGCCGGGATCGCGGCCGAGGTGTCGCGATTCTTCGACGACGTCGCGGAGGGCCTTGGAGATTCCGAACTCGTCGTCACGCGGGCCGGCGGGGGCGCCCTCGCCGAGCTGGCCGTCGTCGGCCGTCCCGCGCTCCTGGTCCCCCTCGCGGAGGCGGCCGAGTCGCATCAGTCCCGCAACGCGTCGGTCTTCGCGGAGCGGACCGGAGTCTGGCGCGTCGAGGAGAGCGACTGGAGGGAGGAGGAGCTCGCGGCGCTCGTCGCGGGGCTCCGGCGGGATCCCGTGGAGTGGGTGCGTCGAGCGACGAGAGTGCGGGCGGAGTGGGCCGCCGGGGCGGCCGTGCGCGTCGCGCGGGAGATTCTCGACCTGGCGTCCTAGCCTTGCCAGCAGCGGTGGAGGGCGTGCCCCGGCCGGGCCAGGGTGCCTAGCAGCCCATCCGTCGCACGACCAGAAGGCCGGTCACTGCCAGCAGGCACGCCAGGAGCGCCAGACCGGCTCCGCCGAGTGTCGGAATGGGCGTCCCGGGCTCGGGCGGGGTGCCGGGGCCGCCCTGGTCCACGATGTCCGTGGTCGTGTCCCAGTCGTCGTCGCCCAACCTGTTGTCCTGGAGGGTCAAGGTGTAGGTCGCGGTCGCGGCAGGCGGCGCCGCCATGAATAGATACCAGGTCGGCGCCGCTCCCTTGCTCGGCGGCCCGTACTTCCAGTAGGGAGAGCCGACCGGCAGCGCCGATGGGTAAGTGATCTTCATGGTCACGGGACCCGTGCAGCCACGCAGCGTGAATCTGAAGAGACCGTGGGGAAACTGCACCGGCGCGGCGACGCTGACGCTGCTCGCGTCGACGAAGGCGGCCCCGTCGACGAAGGAGCATGCCGCGCCTCCTCCGCTGATGCTCGCCGTCGCGATTCCCGTCCCGGTCGCCGTCGGGCCGGAGAACGTGGTCACGCCGGTGTAGGTATACAGACCCGTCCCGGTGCCGGTGCCGCCGGTCGTCGTCACCGTGACGTCCACGGTCCCCGAGCCGGCCGGCGAGGCCGCCGTGATCTGGGCGGCGGAGTTGACGGTATAGCTCGTCGCGTTGGTGCTGCCGAACTTCACCGCGGTCGCCCCGGTGAAGTTCGTC
>CAIMWE010000257.1 GCA_903845115.1 uncultured Acidobacteriota bacterium
AGGTACCGCGCGACCACTCCGTCGAGGATGCCGCGCCAGAAGCCGTAACGGCGCTCGAAGAGATCCTCCCAGACTCCCTTGACGGTCTCGAACAAGGACTCGACGAGCGCGTAGAGCGGGGTCTCGGCCGGCCGGCGGGATCATCGTCGTGGATCCTGCTTTGGGGTCAGGTGATTCGTACGGGCCTGGGTTCAGGCTGTTCCGGCGTCTAGAGGCCGCTGCGGACGTGCTCTTTCAGGGACTGCGGCACGTTCGGCTGCTCGAACCGGGTTCGCTCGTTTCGCTCCTGCAGTCGATCCCAGGAGGGACGATCGAGGCGGAGCCGGAGGAGGTGATTGTCGGAAGTGCGGCCCCGGATTGCAACCGGGAGCTTCTGAGGAGCCTGTGGCTCGGTGCGTTGGCCGGAGAGGGGTCCGTAGAGGGGCGGCACAGGCTCGCGAACGTCATCGGACCAGCTCTTCTCCTGCCGGCGACCTCCGGCGAATGCGGTGTACGGATTGCCGACAGGGGAGTCGAGGCGCTTGGGCAGCTCTTGCGGGCGCTGGGCGCGCTGCCGCCGCTTGGCGTGCCAGCCGTGAGCGCGGCTCGGCTTGACGGAATGCGAAGGGAGTGGACGAAGAGGGGCTGCCGTGCGCTTCTCGTCGATGACATGCACGATGCGGGGTGGCGGGACGTCGTGAATACCGCGCTGGGTAATCCCGACAATCCGCCGATGGCTGGGGGAGACGCTGCCTTCCTCGAGGCCTTCGTTGACGAGCAGCTCGCGGAAGGACCTCACCTCCGAATCGGAAAGGGCCTGCAGCCATCGGAGCAGATCGGATCAGAGGCCTGCAACGTTGTCCTCTTTCTCGACCTTCGCCTGTTCCAGCCGGAGCAGCGCGCTGGCGAGGCCGATTTCGTGCGCCGAAAGCTGCTGCCGCTGGCGGAGAAGGCGGTCGATGGGGTCAGTCTGGATTCGCCGATGGCATGGCCCGGATTTCGAGCGGAGGAGATTGCCGAGATTCGGGAGTGGCTCGGAAACCCGGCTCACGACGACCACCCGGGGCGCGTTCTCTCCCTGACACTGCTCCCTCGTCTAGTGGCGCTCGTCGATCCGTTCCTGCCGATCGTTCTCTTCTCGTCCTCGGGAAACCGGCGGGCCGTGACCCCCCTGATGCCCTACGGAACGATCATCACGGAGTTCGAAAAGCCACGACTCTGGGGTGTCGATCCGTCCCACATCGTCGACGAGTCGCTGGCGGGATTCGCCCGCGCCGTCGAGCGCGCCCTCTTTCTTCTGCGAGCCCGCCGGCTCTGCAGGGGCATCGTGTCGACGGCGGCGCGGTGCCCGCCTGCGGTGAGAAGGCCGCGGGAAGGGGCGGGGCATTACGAACTTTACATCGACGAGAGCGGCAGCGGAGCGGCGGTGGATTCCCAGCACCTGCAGGGTCGGGCCGGTAAGCAGTTCGTCGTCGGCGGGCTTCTCGTGCCGTACAAGGACGAGGCTGAGGCCGAAGGCTTCTCTGGGAAACTTCGGCGTCTTGAGTCGAAGACGGGCACAAGGCTGATGATTGCCCTGAGTCTACAACACGAAGCTCGTAGAACGGGCGGAGAACCAGTCAAGGACGAGGCGAAACAAATTAGCGAACTGTTCCAGCTTTTCGCCAATACACTGGGAGAGAGGGAGACGACGAGCAGCGGGCCGCCGGTCGGCGTCACACTTGCCTTCGATCGGCCCATGTCGCACTTCGACGACGAGGTTCTGGCCGAGGGGTGGGCTGACAACCGTCACTCTCAAATGGTGTCGGGCATCATCGAACTCGCCCTTTTCGTCCTCCTGCCGCGAATGGCACCAGGGAGCAAA
>CAIMWE010000258.1 GCA_903845115.1 uncultured Acidobacteriota bacterium
CCGACCGCCCTCACGGCCGGCAGCCCGGCGGGCAGAAGCCGCCGGGCTGAGCCGCTTCCCGCTCGACCTGGGCGCCGCGGCTCCCGGCCCGCTCCCGGAGGACCTCTTCTTCACGCCGGAGTGGGAGGTCCGTCCCTCCGCGGGGGGAAAGCTCCCCGCCGGGGAGTGGCTTCTCGTCGGCGACGCCGCCTCGTGCCGGGAGCTGGAGCAGAACCTGTCGCGCGACCTCCCCTCCCTGGACGCCTCGTGCCGGGTGATTCCCGTCGAGCTGCGCGGCTCGTCCTCCTCCCGGCCGGGAGAGGGGACCGGCCTCGACCCGTTCGACGCGGCGGGCCTCGCGGCGGCGGTGAGGGGCCTCCTGGACCGGCGTTCCTCGGCGAACGTGGTCTACCTCCGCGGACCCGGCCGGGGGAGGGCGGCCTCGGCCTCCTCCGCCTCGATCTCCGCGGACGTCCGGGAGGGGTGCGCCTCCCTCCTCCACCTGGCCCAGGCGCTCGCTTCGCTTGCGAGGCCCTTCCGGCTCTGGGTCGTCACGCGCGGCGCGGCCTCGGGCGAGGCGGCGCAGGCTCCGCTCGCGGCCCTGGCCTTCGCCATCGCCCTCGAGCACCCGGAGCTGAACTGCCGGAGCATCGACCTCGACCCGGACGAGCCCGATCCGGCGACCCTCCGCGCCGAGCTGGCGTCCGGCGATGGCGAGGGAGAGGTCCGGCTGGGAGCGGGGCGCTCCGTTCCGCGCCTGGGACCGGTCGCTCCCGGGCCCCGGATCGCCTCGCCTCTGCGCGAGGAGGGGGCGTACCTGGTGACCGGCGCCTTCGGCGGGATCGGGAGCGCCGTCTCGCGGGGCCTCGTTGCGGCCGGAGCGAGGGACCTGGTCCTCGTCTCGCGCCGCCCGCCGGCCGACGGGCTCGTCGAGGAGCTCGCCGGCGCGGGGGCCCGCGTCCGGGTCGTGGCCGCCGACGTCGCGAGCGCCTCCGACGTGGCGCGCCTCCTCTCCGAGGTCGAGACCCTCGGCGTTCCCCTGCGAGGGGTCCTCCACGCCGCGGGGAGCGTCGCCGACGGGCTTCTCGCACAGCAGACCTTCGAGGCGTTCTCCCGAGCATTGCCGCCGAAGGTCGAGGGAGCCTGGAACCTCCACCAGGCGACGAAGGGCCTCCCGCTCGACTTCTTCGTCCTCTTCTCGTCCCTCACGACGGTCGTCGGCCTCCTGGGGGCCGGGAACTACATGGCGGCCAACGCCTTCCTCGACTCACTCGCGGTCCACCGCCGCTCCCTCGGCCTCCCGGCGCTGAGCGTCGACTGGGGGACGTGGGCGGGAGCCGGGATGGCCTCGGGAGGGGAGCGGCGCGAGGAGCAGTGGTCCCGGCACGGGATCGGGAGCTTCCCCGTCCGCCACGGCGTCGAGGCGCTCCTGCGGCTCCTCTCCCATCCCGGGCCACGCGTCGTCGTCGCGAACGCCGACTGGGTGAGGCTCGCGCGGACGGCCCGGCCGGCCGGCCGGGATCGGATCGCGGAGCGACTGACGGGGAGGGCCGGCGCGGCCGCCGGAGCCGCGCCTCCCGCGGGGGAGGCGCCGCCTCCTCCAGGGTGTGAAGATTGGGACGGGATGGAGGGCTCCCTGATCGACGGCGTTCTCGACGCGGCCCGCAGGGCGATGGGGCTCCCCCCCTCGACCCCGCTCGATACCGGGCGGCCGCTGGGCGAGCAGGGGCTCGACTCGATCGGCGCGGTGGAGCTCCGGAACATCCTCTCGGCCCGGCTCTCCCGCCCGCTCCCGGCCACCCTCGCCTTCAACCACCCCACGGTCGCCGCCCTCGCGAGGTTCCTCGGGGGAGGGGGCCCGGACCCGGAGCCCTCCGCGGAGCCGTCCGTCCGGGAGCCCGGGGCCCGGGTCGGCGAGCTGGAGCGCCTCTCGGAGGCGGAGGCCGAGGCCCTCCTGGCGAAGAAGCTCGACCGGCTCGGGAGGAAAGCGTGATCGATAGGAACTTTGATTTTCGGCGACAGCGGGGCTGAGGGTTGCTGGTGGGCTCAAACGGCCTAAAACGGCCTGGGGGGCGGCGCAGCGGCGGCGCCGCCCCCCAGGGCGAAGCATCACGGGGTGCGCGACGCGCTCCCTGAGGGTCTTTCCGGGAGCGCGAGGCGAAATTCTGCGCGCCGGGACCGCGGCCGAGACATGGCTCCGCCCTGTCGCCTGCGGCGGGGCGCTGGCGTCGGCCCGGGCAGCCAGGGGGCTCAGGGTGAAAC
>CAIMWE010000259.1 GCA_903845115.1 uncultured Acidobacteriota bacterium
GGAGCTGGTGAACCGGGTCTTCCCCCGCTCGGCACAGGGGAAGGAGCGGGCCGACTTCTTCTTCCCCGCCAGCATCCTCCTTCCGGGACGCTGGCTGTGCCGGTTGATCGGCTACCCGGTGGTGCTCTACTGGGTGGCCGTCGATCCGGAAGGCGGCAGGGTCATCGGCACGGTGGGCATCTACGCCATGTCGTCGGATCCGGAGGCCTACTGGGGAGGCTGGATGTGCGTCGACCCCAAGGACCGGAGCCGGGGCGTCGGGTTCTCGCTCATGCGGCACGCCATCGTCCAGGCCGCGCGGCGAAGCGATCGGAAGTACGTCCGGCTCTACACTTCCACAGATCCCAACGAGGCCAAGGCGCAGGTCCTGTACGACGGCGTGGGCCTCACGGTCTACAAGACGGAGGACGATCCCAGGACCGGCTTCCAGCGTCTCTACCGTCAGTGTGAGCTGGCGAAGATCCAGCTGGGGCCCAAGCCGGGCGCCGGGGGCTAAGTACCCCGCTCCCCAAGTACGACGACGTGCGTCGGCGCGCCTTGAAAGCGCCCCGCAGGCTCCATGCGCGCACGTCACCGTATTAGCGTTCGGCCTTTTCCAAATCCTTCTTCGCGTCGCGGGTGAATGAGGCGGTCAGGTAGTCGAGCGTCCGGGGCAGGGACAGCTCCATGTTGAAGAAGGGCTGAAGCTGGATCTCCAGCCGCTCCGGCTCGCAGCGCAACAGGTGGCCGCCGGCCGTAAAGGCTTGGTCGATGAAGTGGAAGTGGTAGCCAGGCACGTTGACCGACGGCAGGAAGGACGGCGTGTAGAAGCCGACCAGATGGCCTTCAATATCCTCGAACTCCCGGACCTTCTGGTGCTCCGTGGCGTCCGAGAGGGGCCGGTAGTTTTCCGTCCAGGGCACCGAGCGCGTCTTGACTGACCGGAAAAGGCCTTCCATGTGGATGGCATAGAACGTGTTGTCGGACGGCAGGGTGCGCTCGAGCTGCTCCTCGAAGGCCGGGTAGGTGAGGTGTGCCGTGACCTCCTCCGTCAGGATGGTCTTGAAGTGGCACACGGTTGAAAACGGGGTTTTCACGGTGTCGTCAACCGGGTGGGCGTTGCCGTCCAAATCCATACGGAAGAACCGGCCCGCCATGGCGATCATCTCCCCGTCCAGGTTGTTGAGCGTGCCAATGCCGAAGTCGCCCTTCGTCTTCAGGGTGCCGATGGTGATGTCGTCGCGATAGAAGCCCTCCAGCAGGGCATTGATCGGACTGCTCATATACAGCGTAGACGACATAATGCGCGCTCCGTTGGTCAACTCATGGTGGCCGCCCCGGCCGGCCCTACGAGCCGGTCTCCTCCCCCTCCGAAGTCCCTCTTCATCTCTTCACGGTCCTCGCCGTCCGGTACCGTCCGTCCCCCGGCCGGGCAGACCGTGTGAGCGGGATCACCAAACATCGTATATGAGACTCAGGCTCTTGAATAGTCCCGGCGCGGGGCCTATTCTCCTGCTTCGACCCTTCACCGAACGGAACGACCATCGGCCCCCACAAGGAGGAAGAGTGATGGACTACGAAGCGTACGGCACCGAACAGCGTTCCCGCTGGAGTCAGCTGGTCGCCGACGTCTGGGACGACCCGGCTCTGAGGAAACGCTTCACGGGAGACCCGAAGAGCGTCCTGACGGAGCGCGGGATCGACGCGAAAGAGGGCGTCGAGTTCAGGGTGGTCGAGAACACCGCGACGACCTGCTACCTCACGATCCCGCTCGCTCCGGGACCGTCCGAGCTCTCCGACGACGACCTGGAGAAGGTGGCCGGAGGAAAGGCACCTCCCAAGAAGAAGACGGAGAAGGCCTGCTGCTGCGGCGGTGGCCCGAATGCGTCGTGCTCGGGGACGGACCCGCGCGGGACCATCTGACCGGAACCGAAGCGAAACGCCAGCACCCTGATCGAGCGTCCACGGCTCTCGCCGCACCTCTCCGTCGTGCCACTTCCGGGCCAGGGGGTCTTCCTGCTAGGGGAGACCTCCAAGGTGGTCCTGCAGGGAAGAATCTACGAGCACGTCGTCCCGGCCATCGATGGGAAGCGCACCACCGCCCAGATCGTCGACCACCTGTCGGGACGACTCTCCGGCCCCGAGGTTCACCTCGCGCTCACCCGTCTCGCGAAGGCCGGGCACCTCGAGGAGGCAGGCGAGGCGCCTTCCCCCGGCGATTCCTTCTTCGGCGCGCTCGGTCTCCCCGGCGCCGGGAGATCGATCGCCCGGCAGCCGGTCGCGCTCCGCCTCCTGGGCCTCTCCGAAGTTCTCGAAGGTCTCGAGCTCGCGCTCACCGCTCTCGGTGTCCGGATCGCCACAGCAGGAGAGGCCGCCGAACTGACGCTCGTCCTCACCGACGACCCGCTTCACTCCGGGCTCGCCGGGTGGAACAGGACGAGCCTCGATTCGCGGCGCCCCTGGCTCCTCGCCAAGCCCGTCGGTCTCGTCCTGACGTGCGGACCGCTCTTCGTCCCGGGCAAGGGCCCCTGCTGGGAGTGCCTCGCCCAGCGGCTCCGCGCGAACCGGGAGGCCGAGGTCTTCGTCCAGGAGAAGCTCGGGCTCGAAGCTCCGCTCGGCCTGCCCGACACGGGGACGGCGGCGACGCGGATGATGGCGGCAGGCTGGATCGCCACCGAGGTGGCCCGCCACCTCGCCACCGATGCCGCCGTGGAGGGGAACTCACAGCTGCTCGCTCTCGACCTTTCCGCCCGGTCGCTCTCGACACACATCGTCACGAGGCGCCCGCAGTGCCCGCGCTGTGGGGAGCTCCCGTCACGGCCGCCGGGGGAAGGAATCGCCGTCCACCTCTCGGATCCCGGGCTGCCGCGGGCAACCGACGGGGGACTCCGGGTGGCAACCCCCACCGCCACGTTCGAACGTCTCTCCCATCACGTCAGCTCCCTGACCGGGGCCGTGACGCTGCTCGAGCCGTCTTTTCGCTGCCCCGAGGGGGTCATCCAGACCTGGGTGGCCGGGCACAACCTCGCCAGGAGGAACCGGAACACCAGGTCGCTCCGACGGAACCTGAGGATGCGTTCGGGAGGAAAAGGGGTCTCGTCCGAGCAGGCGCGGGCGAGCGCCCTCTGTGAAGCGCTGGAGCGGTATTCGAGCGTCTATCGGGGCGAGGAAGAGCCTCGGAGGCGCGCCCGGCTCGCCGACCTCGGCTCCGCCGCCATCCCGCCGTCCGACTTCCTCCTCTTCAGCGAGAACCAGTTCGCCACGAGAGCCGCGTTTAACTCCCGGGAGGCCGATTTCAACTACGTCCCCCTCCCGTTCGACGAGAAGGCGGAGATCGACTGGACCCCCGTCTGGTCCCTGACCCGGCAGGAATTCCGGCACCTCCCGACCGCTGCCTGCTACTTCAGCACCCACGAGCCGGCGAGCGAGGTCTTCTGCGTCGCCGACTCGAACGGAAACGCCGCCGGGAACACGGTGGAGGAAGCGGTCCTCGGAGGTCTGCTGGAGCTCGTCGAGAGGGACGCCGTCGCGATCTGGTGGTACAGCCGCTCCCGGGTTCCCGGGATCGACGTCGACACGCTGAGGGATCCGCACCTCCTCAAGCAGCGGGATTACCTCGCCCGGCGGGGCCGGAGCTTCTGGCTCCTCGACGTCTCGTCGGACATCGGGATCCCGGTGGTGGTGGCCCTCTCCGAACGCGTCGGTCCTCTGACCGGACGGGTCTTCTACGGATTCGGGGCTCACGTCGACATCGCCATCGCAGCGCGCCGGGCAGCCACCGAGCTGAACCAGATGCTCGCCTGGGTCCTCGACGAGGACGGCTCCGAGCGGGAGCCGGACCTGGAGGACGTCGACACGCGCACCTGGCTCGCGGAGGCCACCACGGCCTCCGAACCGTACCTCCTCCCGGACCCGGGGACGGCCGCGCGGCAACTCCACGACTTTCCCGACGTTCGCCACACCGGCATCGGCGAGGCGCTCACCGTCGCCCGAAACCTCGTGGAAGCGAAAGGACGGGAGGTCCTCGTCCTCGACCTGACGCGGCCCGACATTGGCCTTCCGGTCGTGAAGGTCTTCTCGCCGGGACTCCGGCACATCTGGGCCCGCTTCGCTCCCGGGCGGCTCTACGACGTCCCGGTCGCGCTCGGCCGACGGGAAGCCCCGCTTTCGGAGGAAGGGCTGAACCCTTTCCAGATCTTCCTATGAGCGGCGTCCATCTGAGCAACTGCCTCTTCCCGTACTCGGGAGCCGGGGTGACGTTTCGTGTCGCGGGCGAAGGGCTCCTCCTCGTCGAGGGACCCGATCGCGTCTTCGGTTTCCGGGGCCTCCCCCGGGACGTCGTCGGCGCGATCGAGGCGATGGCGCCCGGCCGCTCCCTCGCCGAGGCCGAGGCCACCGTCGAGACCCGCCACCTGGCGCTCCTCCACAGGCAGCTGGAGGACCTGCTGCGCCGCTTCGCTCTGGTCGTGGGGATCGGAACGGAAGCCGGGCTCGTCGCCCTCCTCGAGCCGGCATCCCCGCGGGTCCGGTTTCCCCGCTCCCTGGCCCCCCCTACCGGAGGGGAGCTGCTTTCCCGATTCGCCTCCCTGCGCCGCGACGGCTCCGCTCTCGTCCTCGAGTCCCCCCTGGCTCACGCGCGTCTTGTCGTCCACGGCGTCGAGGCTGTTGCCCTCCTCGCTCGGCTCACAGGGCCCTGCGATCTCGGACAGATCTCCTCGACCGGCGCCCCCTGGACGGGTCCCCTGTGCAACGTTCTCAGGGGATCCGGCTTCCTGACGTCCGCGACGCGGGATGGGGGGACGGCCGAGGACGACGATCTCTCCCTGGGCTCCTGGGAGTTCCACGATCTCCTCTTCCACACCCGGAGCCGCCTCGGGCGCCACGCGTTCCCGATGGGCGGCCTCTACCCGTTCCCGGAGGTTCCCCCGCCCCCCGCATCGAGGGCGTTGCCGGAAGGACGCCGGATCGTTCTCGACACCCCGGACCGGGCGCTCCTCGCCGGGCGCGACCCCTCACTTTCCGCCGTCGTCGACGCCCGACGCTCGATCCGCGAATACGGCGACGAGCCGCTCTCCCTCCCGGACCTCGGAGAGTTCCTGTTCCGGGTGGCGCGCATCACGAGGCGGCGCACCGCAGAGGTCCAGGTCCACTCGACCACCGTAACGATGGAGTTCGCGCACCGCCCCTTCCCGAGCGGCGGCGCGCTCTACGAGACGGAGTTCTACGTCGCCGTCGCCCGCTGCCAGGGCCTCGTCCCCGGGCTCTATTTCTACGCTCCGGCCGAGCACGCGCTGATCCTTCTCGAGGAGGACCCGGCAAAGCTGGGGCCGCTCCTCGCCGACGCTTCCCGCTGCACGGGGGTGCCCGTCGAAGCGCTGCAGGTCGAGATCGTCGTCTCCGCCCGCTTCCGGCGCATGTCGTGGAAGTACCGCGGCATGGCCTACTCCGCGATCCTCAAGCACGTCGGCGGAATCTACGAGCTGATGTACCTAGCGGCTTCCGCGATGGGGCTCGCCCCGTGCGCGCTCGGCATCGGGAACCCCGACCTCCTCGCCGACCTGACCGGCACCGACCCCTTCGAGGAAGGTTCGGTCGGCGAGTTCCTGCTCGGGAGCTCCAGGGTCATCCCGGACCCCTGAAGGAGCCGGAGGGTCAGCGCTGGAACGGGCCGACGGGCCGAGCGGGCCGAGGGGCGGGCCGGGGGCCAAGGGGGCCAAAGGCCAA
>CAIMWE010000260.1 GCA_903845115.1 uncultured Acidobacteriota bacterium
GGGGTCAGGTCTTGATGTTGTAGTTTAGCCAGGAGGGGCCGACGGCCCGCCCCCGGAATCCCGCGTTCAGCTCACGCCAGGCGTGCCCGCACCAGCCAGAGCCCCGCGGCGCCAAGAGCCATCGCCGCGAGCCCCGCGCCCGTGAGCGCCGGAACGTTCCCCACCGGGTCCGGGCCGTTCTCCCGCACCCCGTACGCCGTGGCCCCCGACCCTCCCCGGAAGCCGACCCACCCCAGGCTCGAGCTCCGCCGGGAACAGCTTCTCTTGGGCCTGGAGGACGGTGGAATAGGGAGCCCTGGCAACGGAGACCGCCCTTCACGGCTCCCGGGTGCTATCGTAAAGTGATATCATTTATCGGTGAACGCGAAGCATCGGAAGACCCTCGCCGCCATCTTCGTGCGCCCCACTCTCGCCTCGATCCCTTTCGCCGATATCGAGGCCCTGGGGAGGGCTCTGGGTGGCTCCGTCACTGAACGGGAAGGATCGCGAGTCAAGATCGAGCTCGAGGCCGAGCGATGGCGTTGCCACCGGCCTCACCCGGGCAAGGAAGCGAAGCGGTACCAGGCCGAAGAGGCGCGGGAGTTGCTGGAACGTGTAGGAGTCAGGCCATGAATACCATGTCGTACAGGGGATACACCGCACGGGTCGAGCTGGACGACCGAGACAGCATCTTCGTCGGTCGCATCCTCGGCATTCGCAGCATCATCAGCTTTCACGGAACAACCGTTGCGGGGCTTCGAGCCGAGTTCTCGAAGGCTGTTGACGAGTACCTGGCGGAATGCGAAGGACAAGGCCTCGAGCCCGAGAGGCCCGCCTCGGGCAAGCTGCTCCTGCGTGTTCCGCCCGAAATTCACGGGAAGGCGTTGGTCGTCGCCCAGGCAGCCGGAAAGAGCCTCAACCAGTGGGCAACGGAAGTTCTCCGACGCGCGCTCAGGTGAGATGGCGGATGGTGGGGGTCCGATGGCTGGGGTCTGGTCTTGAGGTTGTAGGTTAGCCGGATTGGAGATGGGGTTCCCCGGCGCACACGGCCTGCACCCGGCAGCTCGAGCCGTGGCGACGCGGCTCCGGGGTCTGGTACAGCACCTGGGGAATCGTGTACGAGTTCCTGCGCGTCGTCTCTCACCCGAAGGTGCTGAGGCACCCCTGGCAAATCGGGAAGGCGTGGAAATTCGTCGAGACGCTGACGGCGACCCCCTCGCCAGCGACGGTCAGGCGAGCGAGAGGCGTTCCAGGCGGGGCGAGAGGCTCAGGAAACCGAGGCCTTAGCGCCGAGCCGCCGCTCGCCCTCCCTTGCTCTGGACCGGGACGGCGGAAAGTGTCAGGGAGCGAGGGTCTCCTTCAGAGCCTCCCGGAGCGCCTCCTTGTGCGCCTTCACGGTCGCGGCGACCTGGGCCGGGCCGTGGGCGGTGGAGACGAACATCGCCTCGAACTGGGCCGGGGCGATGAAGATCCCGCGCCGGCGCATCCCGTGGAAGTACCTCTTGAACGCCTCGGTGTCCGACTTCTTCGCGTCGTCGAAGTTCTCGACCGGCCCGGGGGTGAAGAACATCGTCGAGATGGAGCCGATCCGCACGAATGAGAGCCGGTCCAGGACGCCCAGCTCCTTCGCCGCCTTCCTCATCCCTGCCTCGAGCGACGCCGCCGTCTTCTCGAGCTGCTGGAAGACCTTCGGGACGAGCGAGTCGAGCATCACCTTCCCCGCTTCCATGGCCAGCGGGTTCCCGGAAAGGGTCCCCGCCTGGTAGACGGGCCCGTCGGGGGAGACCTTTCCCATCAGCGCCTCGGTTCCGCCGTAGGCCCCGACCGGGAGGCCCCCGCCCAGGATCTTCCCGAGGCAGGTGAGGTCGGGCTGGATTCCGTAGATCTCCTGCGCTCCCCCCTTCGCCAGGCGGAAGCCGGAGATCACCTCGTCGAACAGGAGCAGCGCTCCCTCGCGGTCGGCGATCGTCCGCAGCCCTTCCAGGAAGCCGGGCTTCGGCAGGACGACCCCCATGTTGGCCGCCACCGGCTCGACGACGATCACGGCGATCTTCCCCTCGTGGGCCGCGAACTGCGCCTCGACCGACTCGAGGTCGTTGTACCGGGCGGTCAGTGTCAGCGACGCGAGCGCCTCAGGGACGCCGGGGGAGCCGGGGATACCGAGGGTGGCCACACCCGAGCCGGCCGCGACGAGGAACGAGTCGGCGTGCCCGTGGTAGCAGCCGGAGAACTTCAGGACGAGGTCGCGCCCGGTCGCGGCGCGGGCGAGGCGGACGGCGCTCATCAGCGCCTCGGTCCCGGACGAGACGAAGCGGACCTTCTCCATCGTCGGGACCGCCTTCGTCACCCGCTCGGCCAGCTCCACCTCGCCGCGGCAAGGGGCGCCGTACGAGGTCCCCCGCTGGAGGGCGCGGCGGACCGCCGAGAGGATCGGCCCGTAGGCGTGGCCAAAGATGAGCGGCCCGTACGACATGACGTAGTCGACGTACCGGTTGCCGTCGGCGTCGACGAGGAAGGCTCCCTTCCCCTTCTTGACGTAGAACGGCGTCCCGCCGACCGAGCTGAACGAGCGGACGGGAGAGCTGACCCCGCCCGGCATCCGCTTCCTCGCCCGTTCGTAGAGCGCTTCGGACTGGTTCGTCCGCCGGACGTGGCGGCGGGTCTCGCGCCTCTCGGCAGCGGTGCGCTTCTCGCCGGGAGCGAGCTTCGGCCGGGCTTCCTTCCGGTCGGCCTTCTTCGGCGCCTGCTGGCCGGTCCCGTTCGCCGGCTTCTTCCCGGCCTTCTTCGGCTTCGGCCCCTTCCTCTTCATCATCCCAGCCACTCGGAGGCCTCCTTCGCGTGGTAGGTCAGGATCAGGTCGGCGCCGGCGCGGCGGATGGAGGTGAGGATCTCCAGCGTCACGCGCTGCCCGTCGATCCAGCCGTTCTGCGCGGCCGCCTTGACCATCGCGTACTCGCCGGAGACGTTGTAGGCGGCAACCGGGACGTTCGTGGCCTCCTTGGCCGCGCGGACGACGTCGAGGTAGGTCATGGCCGGCTTGACCATCACCAGGTCGGCCCCCTCCTCGACGTCGGAGAGGATCTCCTTCACCGCCTCGCGGACGTTGGCCGGGTCCATCTGGTAGGAGCGCCGGTCGCCGAACGACGGCGTCGACTCGGCGGCGTCGCGAAACGGGCCGTAGAAGCCGGAGGCGTACTTGGCCGAGTAGGCGAGGATCGGGACGTTCAGGAAGCCCTCGGCGTCGAGCGCCTGGCGGATCGCGGCGATCCGGCCGTCCATCATGTCGGAGGGGGCGACGACGTCGGCACCGGCCCGCGCGTGGGCCAGCGCCTCGGCGGCGAGGAGCTTCAGCGTCGCGTCGTTGTCGACGTACTCCCCCTTCAGGGCGCCGCAGTGGCCGTGCGACGTGTACTCGCACATGCAGACGTCGGTCATCACCACGGTCTTCGGGCTCTCGGCCTTGATCGCCCTGACGGCTAGGCAGACCGGGCCGTTCGGATCGGTGCTGGAGGTCCCCATGGGGTCCTTCCCGTCGGGGATGCCGAAGAGGATGACCGACTTCACGCCCAGGTCGAAGAGGACCTTCGCGTCCTTCCCCGCGAGCTCCGGGGAGGTCCGGTCGACGCCGGGCATCGACGGGACGGCCTGGCGGACTCCGGCGCCCGGGACGACGAAGAGCGGGGCGATGAAATCCGAC
>CAIMWE010000261.1 GCA_903845115.1 uncultured Acidobacteriota bacterium
TCGAGTGGATCGAGGAGGACGAGCTGGTGGAGGTGACGCCCAAGTCGGTCCGCCTCCGGAAGCGGATCCTGGACCACTCGAAGCGGAAGGTCTCCGAGAAGCGGGTCTCGGTCGAGGAAGAGGAGTAGGGGCGGGGCGACCCGTCAGGGCTCCCGGGCGTTCAGCGCGCGAAGATGTAGGATTCGGGGAATGAAGCTGAAGGTCGTGATCCACGAAGCGGAAGACGGGGGCTACTGGGCGGAGGTGCCTGCGATCTCCGGCTGCGCCACGCAGGGGGAGACCTTCGAGGAGCTGCTCCAGAATCTCTACGACGCCGTGGATGCGTGTCTCTCCGTCGACGTCGACGAGGCCTCCAGGGGAGAGAAGGACCGGGTGGTCGAGATCGCCGTATGAAATCGGTCTCGGGGAAGGCACTCTGCCGGATCCTCGAGAAGAACGGCTGGTCTCTCCTGCGGGTGACGGGAAGCCATCACGTTTACGGACGGACGGGAAGCCCGATCCGTCTCTCCGTTCCGGTCCACGCGAACGTTGCGCTCAAGAGGGGGCTCCTCGCCCACTTCCTGAAGCTGACGGGTCTCACCGAAGCGGACCTCTGACCGAGGGCGGGAGGCCCGGTGGCCAGCGGCTGCCGGAGCAGCTTCTCCTGTGAAGATCGCCCGCACAGGTCGCCCGCGTTGAACGCGAGCTGAACACGGGTTAGGATCGACGCGTTCTCGCAAATGGAGGTGACGATGGACCAGGGAAGAGGTCTTGCGAGGTGGAGGCGTCTCCGTTCGGCACTGGTGGTCGGAGCGCTGCTGCTTTCCGCCGCGCAGGTCGGGGCGGTGCCGCCGAAGGCGAAAGCAGGGGCCGGCGCGCAGAAGGCGACGCTTCTCCTCGCCGCCGACGTCGCCTGCACGGTGAAGCTGGACGGCGAGAAGGTGGCCGACCTGGTGCCGGACACCCCGACGAAGCTGGAGGTCGCCCCGGGCGAGTACCTCGTCTCGGCGGCGACGCCGGACGGTCAGAAGTGGTCGAAGGCCGTCGAGGTGAAGGCGCCGAAGACGGTGGTGAAGGTGGAGTTTGCCGGGGGGGGCAGTGCCGGGAGCTCCGCTCCGCGCGCGGCTCCCGCTGCACCCTCAGCCCCGGCGTCGAAGGGCGTGGCCGTGGGGACCCTTCTCGTCTTTGCCGACGCGCCGATCGAACTCGAGATCGACGGGAAGGCGGCGGGGTCGCTCTCCGGCACTCCCGAGGCTCCAGGTAAGAGAACCTTCATGCTGACGCCCGGAAAGCACTTCCTCAAGGCGGTCTCGCAGGAGTCCTCCGAGGTGAGCGCTTCGGCCGACGTCCAGATCCGCGAGGGGTCGCAGGAGATCGTCCGGGCCATGGTGGCCGACCAGATCGCTGAACGGCAGGCGCAGCGCGAGAGACCGAAGCGGCTCAGGGAGGAGATCGACGCCTCCTTCGTTTCCATCCCCGCAGGTTCCTTCGAGATGGGCTGCTCGGACGGCGACAAGGAGTGCGAAAAGAACGAGAAGCCCCGTCACCCGGTCCGCATCACGAAGCCGTTCCAGATGATGAAGAGCGAAGTCCGCTGGGCCTGGTTCCGGGATTGGGCCGCGCTCGCCGGCCGCGAGGCTCCGGCGCAGCCCGATTGGAGCGGGGAGAGCGTTCCCGTCGTGAACGTCACCTGGAACGAGGCCCAGGCGTTCTGCTCGGCGTTCGGGGGCCGGCTGCCGACGGAGGCGGAATGGGAATACGCGGCCCGGGCGGGAACGTCCGCCGCGAGGTACGCCACGATCGACGAGGTCGCCTGGTACAGCGGGAATTCCGGCAAGCAGGCCCACCCCGTGGGCGGGAAGAAACCGAATGCCTTTGGCCTATACGACATGCTCGGGAACGTCTGGGAGTGGTGCGCGGACTGGTACGGGGAGAAGTACTACAAGGAGAAGGTCGAGGCGGACCCGGCCGGCCCCTCCTCGGGCGAGTGGCGTGTCCTTCGCGGCGGCTCGTGGTACAACGATCCGAACACGGTCCGCGCCTCGTACCGCAGCCGGGTACGCGCCGGCGTTACGCGGCGTCAACCTCGGGTTTCGTTGTCTCCGGGACGCGAATTCCCCTGTGACTCTTTCCTCTTCACTTGATCCGGGGAAGCTGGAGAGGCCTCCGGCCGTGACGGCGCGATCGGGCGGAGGTTCTGGTTCCCCGACGAGGGCGGCGCCAGCCGCCCTCGTCGCCGAGGATTTCACGGTGGTGAAACAGAAGGCGGAGGAGGCCCGGAGGCGCGAGGAGGAGGCCAATCGGCAGGCCAAGGAAGCGGCCCGGAGGCGGGCCGAGCAGCAGCGCCGCCAGGAAGAGGCCGAGGCGAGCGCGGCTGCGGAACAGCTGGCGGCCGAGGACCGGGCTTTCAGGGCCGAGATGGGCCGCCAGCTCGGGGCGACCCTGGGCGGCATCGCTCAGGCCGCCGCCACCGATCGGGCGCTCAGCCGGGGCGACCTGACGCCGTTCGGGATCCAGTCGACCCCGGTGCCGGTCCGCCCCGCGTACGTGGCGCCGGCGGCCCCCTCGAGCGGTTCCCGCACGAACGGCCTGTTCTCGACATCGCAGGCGGCGCCCGCTGCTTCCGGGGCGCGGATCATCACGGGGTCCGCCCCACCGGCGTCCGCGTCGGCGCTCTCGTCCACGCCCGCGCTCCCGCTCCACCCGGCATACACCGTGGCCACGCCCGTCCCGGTTCCGGCTCCTCCGCGCCAGCTCCCGTGCTACGTGAACCAGCAGCAGTACTGCACCATCATCCGGCTCGTGAACAGGTCGGGCGGCCAGATCGACCAGGCCTACGTGAACAGCGACCAGGCCGGGGGTCTGCGCAAGGGCGAGAGCTTCGACAAGATCCACGATCCGCTTCCGGAAGGGGTCGCCATCGATGCTTTCGTGTCGACCGGGGTCAATCCCGGCGAGGTCCAGAAGGTGGAGTGGCACCTCTCTCTCCGGGGACCGCTGTCGCCCTGCCAGGGATACACCGTCTATCTCGAGCCGGGCGGGGCCTGGATCCCGGGCCCGTCGTTCCCCAAGGCGTGCGTGAGGTGAACCGGGCCGTCGCGGCCCTCCTCCTCGTCCTGGCACAGGCTCTCCACGGTTCTCCGGCCGGCGACGCCGCGCGGCGGCTCGTGGTGGAAGGCGCGGTCGGCCAGGTGGGGAGAACGGTGGTCTACGACGGCCTCTACCGGCGATTGGCCTATCCCGGGGGGGATCTGCCCGTCGAGCGGGGTTCCTGCACCGACGTCGTGATTCGCGCCTACAGGAACGCGGGGATCGACCTCCAGCGCCTGGTTCACGAGGAGATGGTGGCGGCCTTCGCCGACTACCCGCGGCAATGGGGCCTCTCTCGTCCCGACGCGAACATCGACCACCGGCGCGTCCCGAACCTGGCCGTCTTCTTCCGGCGCCAGAAGGCGTCGCTCAGGGTCACCGCCGACCCGAGGGACTACGAGCCGGGCGACGTCGTCGTCTGGGCGATCCCGACCCCCCACATCGGGATCGTCTCCGACAGAA
>CAIMWE010000262.1 GCA_903845115.1 uncultured Acidobacteriota bacterium
GCAGTTCTTCCCCGGGAACGGGTTCGTGACGTCGATCGCGGCGACCAGGTCGCCTCCCGGCCCCGCCGTGAGGAAGCCGACGGTGCGGTACGAGGTGGAGGGATCCACGGACCTGGCCGGGATGGCGACGTCGCCGAACCGGAAGGAGTTCGCCACTCCGTAGAGGTGCGAGCCGTAGTCGAGCGACAGCGGCTGGCCGGTGACCGACCCGTTCAGCGTGTCCTGGTACCAGGCGTAGAGCTGGGCCTGCCGGGCGAGCATCGTCGGCGGCAGGATCGCCATCACCTCGGTCAGGTCCACGAAGTCGAAAGCGTGGAGCATCCCGTCGTCCGACCCGACCCAGATGAGCGGGTGACGGTCCTTGTAGATCGCCTCGAAGCCCTGGTGGTTGACGACCTTCTGGTTGTTCTCGTCGCCCAGCTGCTTGTAGTTCGCGGGAGCCCCGATGATCGCGGGGGTGACGTTGATGAGCGGCCCGAGGCGAGCCGCTCGCGGGTTTCCGCTGCCGTCGTTCCCCCGGATGAAGTCGAGAAGCGCCGCGGGCGTGATCGTGGTCGAGAACGAGCCCGTGGTCGTGACCGTGGACGGCGTGCCACTGGAGTTCAGGTAGCTGGTGCCGCCGGTGGCGCCCTCGATCGTGCCCAGGGTCCCGTCGATGAGCTTCGCCGTGGTCAGGGGGACCAGCGCGTTGCCGTTCGTGGGGTCCCACGTGAAGAGCTGACGGGAGTCGGAGCTCATGGAGTTGAGGGGGGCCGCCGCGTCGGTCCGGTATCCGGGGGTCTCCGCGTAGGGATGGGCCGGATCCGTCGGCGTCGGGTACCGGGGGAGGCTGAGGTTCAGCTTGTAGAGGTGCCCCGCCCAGTCCGGGTAGTCGGCCGACGGGAGGAGGAAGACGTTGGCGCCGCCGCCGAGCGCCCCGCTCACGGACCCGCCCGCCACGCCCTGGCTCGTGGCGTAGTCGCCCTTGGCCGTCGCGTTGACGATCTTGTCGATGGCCTGCTTGACCGCGCTCGCGTTGTCCGCGAAGAAGGCGTAGTCATGGGCGGGAGAAGGCACGAAGGCGGCCGTGGAGAGCGCCCCGGCGGGGCCCAGGGCCACGGAACAGGCATCCGTGGCCGAGTTGTAACCAGAGACTCCAGCGTTCCCGCAGAGATACGGGTCCTGCTTCCAGTTGTAGCCGGCCAGCTTGCCCGGGTCGTTCGCATCCGTCCGGCCCATGAAGGCGGTCCAGTTCAGCTCGCACTTGCCGACGTCCCCGCCGAAGCCGATCACCCAGGTCCTCGGGTAGATCGGGTCGGCGACGTAGGTCCCGTCCGCCAGCTTGACCTGCCGCACCGGAGTGCCCATGCACGGCTGCAGGAGCAGCTGGTTCCAGACGTCGTTGCTGTTCGCTGGGGGGTAGTTCGGATACGAGGCGGGTCCTCCGGTGACGCAATCCGGCGCACACGAGGACCACTCGGTGTCGATCGGATTTCCCGCGTTGCAGACGTTGGACTCGCCGTCGGTGACGAGGATGGACCCATAGGGGCGGAGACAGGCGTAGCGGGAATCCCGCGCGAAGGTGTCGACCAGCTCGTTCTGGGCGAAGTCGAGGGCGACGCGGGTCGCGGTCCCTCCTCCCATCACGATTCCGCCCTTCGATGCCGGCTGCATGAGCGACAGGAGGCCTGCAGGGCTGCCGGTGTTGCTCGTGTCGATCGGGAAGTAGTCGACGCCGACCGTCCTGCCGACGTCCACCGTCGTGTTGTAGTTGCATGCGGACGCGTCGGCGGCGGAGTTGCCGTTGGACGCATCGGTCTGCTCGGAGAAGGTGATGAGGCCGAAGTTGACCTTGTCCTTGTTGCTCCCGATGACGTTGAGAGGGAGGTTCTCGGCCCAATAGCCGACGTTGGTGGGAGTCTTGGCGTTCGGGTCCCCCAGAGGCCGGCCGTGGTTGTTGACGTCGTACAGGTCGTAAGGGATCCCGGGGTTGACCCACGTCGACGGATCCGAGGTCCAGGCGTAGCTGAGCGTGTAGGTGAACTCGTTGCAGTGCGCCGGCCCCTGCGTGGTCCCTACCACCGTCAGGCTGCAGATATTGGGATTCAGGTCGCCCGTAGCTTTCCCGACGGCGAACGCCACCGTGGCACCCGCCGCCTGCTTCGTCACCCACGCCGGATTCACCTTGAAGTTCGTCGAGATCTTGCCGTCGGTCGTCGGCGGCCAGTAGGTGTTGACCGTCGCGATCGAGTCCCC
>CAIMWE010000263.1 GCA_903845115.1 uncultured Acidobacteriota bacterium
CCCCTCAGGGACCCTTGCCGAGGAGCCGTGGGAGCGTCAGGGAGAACGCCGCCACGTAGGTGATCAGCAGCACCCCGACCGCCCGGATCAGGAGGAAGGGGACGACGTCGCGGTAGAGCGTCGCGAGCGGCTTGCCGAACCGGGACGAGGCCAGGAGGAGGTTCAGCCCCACCGGCGGGAAGAGGAACCCGAGCTCGAGGTTCGCCAGGAAGATGATCCCGAGGTGGACCGGGTCGATGCCGAAGGCCGTCCCCATCGGGGCCACCAGCGGCGCCAGGATGACGATGGCCGAGTAGATCTCCAGGACGCTCCCGAGGACCAGGAGGAAGACGTTCAGGACGAGGAGGAAGACCAGCGGCGAATGGATGCTCGTCCGCACGGCCTCCAGGAGATGGGCCGGGACCTGCGCGTCGACGAGCCAGCTCGTCAGCCCCATCGCCACGCTCAGGAGGAGGAGGACCGCCCCCATCAGCGAGCCGGCCTTCAGGAGCACCTCGGCGAGCGGCTTGCCGAACGGGATGTCGCGCTGGACGAAACAGGTGACGAAGACCGAGTAGGCGCACGCCGCGGCCGCCGCCTCGACCATCGACGCGATGCCGCTCGCGAAGAGGACCACGACGACCACGGGGAGGAGGAGCTCCCACTTCGCCGCCCACCCCGCCCGGGCCGCCTCTCCCGCGGAGAAGCGCGGCAGGACCGTCCCGCCCGCCTTCCGGCGCCTCCCCTCGCGGATCCCGTAGGCCGCCGTCATCCCCACCAGGAGGATGCCCGGCAGGATCCCCGCCATGTAGAGGGAGTCGGCCGGCACCTGCGCGACGACCGAGTAGAGGATGACCGGAAGGCTCGGAGGGAAGAGGAGCCCGAGGCTTCCGGCCGCCGTGACGAGCCCGAGCGAGAACGTCTCGGAATAGCCGTCCTCCCGGAGCATCGGGTAGACCAGGCCGCCGAGCGCGATGATCGTGACTCCCGACCCGCCGGTGAACGTCGTGAAGAGGGCGCAGACGGCCGCCACCATCACGGCGAGCCCCCCCGGCATCCACCCGAAGAGCGCGCGGAAGAAGCGGACGAGGCGGAGGGAGGCCTTCCCTTCCGCCAGGATGTACCCGGCGGCCGTCAGGAGCGGGATGGCGGGGAGCGTCGGCGAGCCGATCAGGCGGTAGATCTCGGCCGGGACCGCGGCGACGGGCGTTCCGTCCCGGAAGAAGAGGACCAGCGCGACGCCCCCCATCGCCACGAAGACGGGCGCGCCCAGGATCGCCGCCAGGAGGATCCCCACCACGAGAGGCACGGCCAGGGAGACGGCCACCGACGGGACGAGGGCGAGGCCGAACGCGGCGGCCACCGTCGCGAACGCGGCGAGCCGGCCCGCGGCGCCGTCCGAGGCCCCCCAGCCGAATCGAAACGCGAGGAGCGCCAGGCCCACGGGCATCACCGCGGTCAGCACCCACTCGGGGACGCCACCCGGAAGGAGCTTTCCCTCGGCGCGCCCCGCGAGGACGATCTCCACGGACGCTCGCGCCAGGACCGCGGTGACTGCCGCGGCGACCGCGTTCGAGAAGAGGCGCGCCGCCCGGCGGGCCCGGCCGCTTCCGAGGAGCTCCGCGGTCGAGAGCGTCAGGTGCTGCGAGGCGCGGCCGGCGAGGAGCGCGCCGAGGAACGCCATGAAGAGCGTCGCCTGCCGCACCCACTCGCCCGAGCCGGGGACGTGGATTCCCCCGAATGGTCGGCCGAGGGCCTCGACGAGCGGCACCACCGTCGCCGCCGCCAGGGCCGCGAGGAACAGTCCCCCTTCGAGCCGGCCGAGGAGCGCGCCCGGCTTCAATGCGCTCCCGCCGTCCCCTTCTGCTTCCGGAAGTCGGCCAGGAGGCGGCGGGCCTCGTCAAACGCCTCGACGGGGATGATCTTCCCGCGGATCCGGTCGTAGACGCCCTCCGCAGCGGCGCGCCAGGCGGCCTCCGCCTTCGCGTCCACGGCGACGACGTTCAGGCCCCGCTTCTGCATGGCCTGGACGTCCCTGGCCTCCGACTTCCGCGTCTCCTCGCGCATCCGGACCCCGGCCTCCCTCGCCGCGGCGAGGAGCGCCGGGCGGCTGGCGGCCGGGACCTTCTCCCAGCTGGCCTTCGTCACCACAGTGGCCCCCAGCAGGAGCGCCCACTTCACGTCGGTCATGTTCTTGGCGTGCGTGTACCACTGGAGGATGACGGCCGCCTGGGGCGTCGTCGGAAGGGCCGAGACGAGGCCGGTCTGGAGCGCGGTGGAGATCTCCGTCGAGGGGAGCGGCACCGGGCTGAACCCCGCCCCCTTCCAGATCTCCGTCGACTCCGTGTCGCCCGCCCAGGAGAAGAGCTTCAGCGGTTTCAGCTGGTCCGGGGTCGTCACGGGACTCTTCGTGAAGAAGTGGACCCAGCCGGCGTCGACCCAGTTCAGGACGATGAACCCCTTCGCCTCGAGCGCCGCCTCGAGCTTCGGCGCCACCTTTCCCAGGACGTAGTCGACCTCCTCGGAGGAGCGGTAGAGCATCGGGATCTGGAGCGCGTACACCGACTTGTCGATGGCCGCCACGCCGACGCTCGTGAGGAGGGCGCCGTTCAGCGTCCCGAGGCGCATCTTCCGGACGACGTCGACGTCGTCTCCCGCGACGCTCCCGGGGTAGAGCCGGAGCTCGACCGCCCCGCCCGAGGCGGCCTTCCACTTCTCCGCCATCTCCCGGAGGATCAGGTGGTACTGGGACCCTTCCGGGACAACCGTCGCCATCTTCACGACGACCGGCTGCGACAAGGCCGTGAAGGCGGTCAGGAGGAAAGGCAAGGCGAGGGGGAGTGCGGGGAGTCCCCGCGGAGGAGTGGTTCTCACGGGTTGATTCTCCTTCAGGACAGGATCAGTCCAGGAACAGCTCTCCGGCTCGCGACAGGAGCCAGCGGGCCCTCTTCTGGGCGACGAGATTGGCCAGGCGGAAATCGGGTTCCGCGTCGGGGTCGATCGCGAGCGCTCTTTTCAACATCTCCTCGAAGGCCAGCCGGTCCTGGGCCGCGACGAGCACCGACTCGGCGTAGGAGACGAGGGGCGCGGCCCGGTGGCCGCCGGAAATGACGAGCGCCCGGTCCAGGTGCTCCTTCGCGCGCCGGGGCGACCCGCCCGCCGCCTCGGGCCGGCCGCCGTCCCACGCGACGAAGAAGTCCTGGAGCGCCCCCGCCGAGAACCCCTCGTCCAGGAGGAGGGCCCGGCGGGCCAGGGCCTCGACCAGCCCCTGGTCGGCCGTCAGCTCGGGATCCCCCTTCGACAGGGAGATCGCCGCTCCCCACGGGGCCACCGTCCAGTAGACGAGGGGGACGTCGCGCTTCTGGAGCTCCAGGACGGCGGATGTGGCGTCGGCCCGCAACCGGTCCTGGAGGCCAGGATGCCGCACCTCGAGGCCACGCAACCCGTAGGCCATGGCCCGGCGGTAGAGCTTCTTCGCCCGACCCCTCAGCTCCGTCGCCCGCGTGAGGTCCCTCGCCTCGACGTAGTCCGCCTCGCACTGCACGAAGGCGTAGGAGTACTGGGTGAAGCCGGCTGCCGCCGAGAGGAGCAGCCCCTCGTTCCCCGGGGAGATGTCGAGGAGGCCCTCCACCGTCTTGAGACCGAAGGGCGCGGCCGCAGCGGCCAGTTCCGGGTCCTCCTCCCGCGCGTAGCTCGACCCGCCGCCGGCGATCGCCGAGCCAGCCGCGTCGACCGCGGCCTTCTGGAGGGAACAGCCGGACAGGGCCACGAGAAGCCCGGCCAGCATCCAGGAGACGGGAACCCTCCAGGGATGGGTGGCGAGAGGCGTATCCACCACCCCCGGAGGATAGACCGCCCCGGCCCCGGCAGGCGAGAAAGGCCCGGGCGACC
>CAIMWE010000264.1 GCA_903845115.1 uncultured Acidobacteriota bacterium
AGTTCGGACCCCCAAAGTTCGGATAGGGCGGCTACCGTCGGAACCGCCGCTCGAACGGCCCGCGCCGCGGATTCTGGAGGAACAGGAATGCTCGCAGCGCCAGGAGGAGCGGATGGAGGGCGGAGATGTCGCCGAGGTCGTCGTTGATGCCGAAGAAGGTCGGCCTTCTCAAGCGAATCCCTGTGAAGGCCCGGAGAATCGTCCACGGACGGTTCTCCAGCATCACGAACCGGTAGGACCACCGCGGGTCGGGGAGGATGACCCGTTCGTGCCTTCCTGCAACGGAGGGGTCCTCCCACGCGCTGTGCGCGTAGAGCGCGGCGAGCACCAGGTCGTTCCCGGACCGAAACCGGTGCGCCGCCGTCTCGCGGAATTCGCCGGGAAGGAGGGTCTCCAGCTCCCGGATCCGGTCGCGGTCGTAGGCCTGCGGCGCGTGGGCCGGCAGGAGCCTCGGGAGCCGTGGGGGGCCCCAAAGACGGTCGAGGAGCTCCACGGTGTGCGCCAGGGAGCGGTCGTGGGCCGAGCCCTGGCACAGGGCGGCCGTCAGAGGAAAGTCCTCCAGAAGGACCCGCTCTCCCCCTCCGGGCGGGAAGAAGTCCGCCTTGCGAACGGGGCGGCCGAGGAAGACGTCGTCGTTGAAGTAGAGGAACCGCCGCGCGAGGCCCGGGATCCGGTGGAGGTTCATCTCGATGGCGTTCGAGTTGAAGGTGGGAAGGGCCCCCGGGTCCTCGAACACCTCGTCGTGACGCACGAGGTGGATCCTGGGGTCGGAGCGGTCGAGCCAATTGGGCACCTGGCCGTTGGTGAGGAGGTGGATGCGACGCACCCAGGGCGCATGCGCGGCCAGCGACCGGAGGGAGTGCCGGAGCTCCCCGTTATCGCGGAATCGGTTGTCCCGGTCATTGCTGTCGCCGCGAGCGGTCGCTTCGCCTTCCGGCCATGTGGGCGAATGGCGTTGGAAGGAGGCCCGGAACGCCGGGTCGCTCCCGTCGACCCACGTGTAGACGGCGTCGACCGGTTCGTCGAGCTCGGGGAGGGGGTCGGGCCTCACTCGCTCACCTGGCCTCACCTCGCCTTCCGGCAGACCATGATCTCGATCGCCGGGCTCTCCTTCAGGGTGGAGACGAGCAGCAGCTCGAGCGGAAAGAGGAGCGCGCCCGCCGCCCAGCCGGCCCATTCGCTCAGGCGCACCGGGGTCATCGCGAGCTCCCACAGGCGTTCGTTCCTGTCCCGGCGGCGCGTGTCGGTCGGCGCGCTCATGAGGACCGACAGCGGGGCGCGCGAGACGATCTCGAGCCCCGCGGCTTCGAGGGCCGCGGTGACGAAAGCGAGGGAGCGGCCCTTCCAGTAGTCCTCGTGCTGCTTCGCGGGCCCGTGGAAGAAGCTGTCCGAAAGGAGCAGGTACGCGCCCGGCTTCAGCGCCCGATGGAGGTGCCGGAGAGCACGGACGTAGGCCGCGTCGTCGACGAGGTGGACGAGAACGTCGATCGCGGTGGCAGCGTCGAAGGCTCCGTCGGGGAGGGGCGAGCCTTCGCTGCCGATGTCGGCGCGGTAGAAGGTGGCAGCAGGGTGCTCCCGCCGGAGCTGCTCGACGGCCCAGTCGGAGACGTCGAGCCCCGAGAGCGACCGGACCCCGAGCGCCCTCCACTGATCGAGATAGAAGCCGGTGCCGCTCCCGACGTCGAGCACGGAGAGCAGGGCGAGTCGGGACCGATCCGGCGCCAGCTGCCGGACGACGCGTCGAAATACGCGTGCGCGCACCCGATAGCGCCAGCGGGCGAAACGCTGCCCGAAGCCGACCGACGACGACCCGTGCGGGCCCCAGAACCGACGCAGCCGGTCGTCCCAGTAGGCCCGCATCCGGGCGCTATCGCCGCTCGAAACGGGATCGGCCGGTGCAGTCATTCGCGGCTCCAGAACCTCTCGGCGTGGGCGCGGCGGCCGGTCGCGGAACTCCAGATCCTGTGAAGCAGTCGGCTGGGCGGTCCGGCGAAGGGCTCCTCCAGGCCGCCTTCGCGGGCCGTCGCGGCGGTGAACGTCCGGACGCGCCGCGCGAGGGCCGCCTCGGTTCCGAACACCCGCCCGATCTGGGTCCGGTATCCGCGCGCGGCCTCGACCTTGGCCCGGACGTCGATGGGAACGGTCCGCGAGGTCCAGGGGCGAGGCACGAAACGCTCCTGCGCTCTCCTCACTCCGCCTGGCTCGAGCTCGGCGTAGGGGTAATCCTCGTAGAACCAGACCGGCCACCCCTCTTCAGCCATCCTTTCGCCCAGCCGCCGGGCCAGCTCGTGATCGACGTGCCGGCCCACACCGAGCGGGAAGATGACGCGAGCGCGGCCGACGTCGTCCGCGAGGTGACGGACCTCGGCCTCCCACGCTGGCAGCACCAGGGCGGCGTCCAGCGGGTCCGGCTCGCGGAACAGCTCGTCCCGCACCGCGTAGAACGGCGCGCCGCAGAGGCCCCGGTAGATGGCGTCGGGCGTGGCGCCGTCGGTGCCCGCTACGCCCCACGCGGCGAGGACAGCGGCGTTCTCCTCCCGCCGCCGCGCCAGGGCGTCCCCCGACTCTGACCACGCGGCGTGGTATTGCCGGGCGAGCGGGGAGAGCGGGTCGACCGGCGAGCCGGCGCACAGGGTCAGGACGGCGACCTTCTCCCCCCCCTGGCGCTGCGCGTGGATCAGCCCACCGCAGGAGAAGACGGCGTCGTCCAGGTGAGGGGACACGTAGACACAGGATCCGGAAGCCATTTCGCCGGCCGCCTCCCGGATGATTATCGGGTCGCCGGATCGGGCCCGCCGTCTCGACCCGGAGGAGAATCGGGCGTGCGCATTGCCGTCGTGGCTCTCGGCGACCTCGGACGGAGCCCGAGGATGCTCTATCACGCCTTGTGCCTGGCGGACGCTGACGCCGAGGTGACGCTCGTCGGCCGGCTGGAGACGGCCCTTCCTTCGGAGGTCGGGGGGCACGCACGCATCCGGGTCGAACCGCTTCCCGCCCGGCCGCCCCGGGGCGGGATCGGCCGCGAGGCTGGGCGCTGGCTTGCGGAGACGGCGCGCCTTACGGGAATCGTCGTCCGCGCCCGGCCGGATGCCGTCCTGGTCCAAGCGCCGCCCCTCTTCCCGGCAGCCTTCTCCGGGATTCTCGCCGCGCGCCTGTGCGGCGCCCGCTTCGTCGTCGACTGGCACAACCTGGGGGACGGCCTCCTCTCGCTCCGGCCGAGGGGTGCCGGAGCGCCGGCGGCATTCCTGGCCGCCCTCGAGCGGACGCTCGGGCGCGGCGCCGACGCCCACCTTGCCGTCTCCAGCGAGCTCGCGGCGGCGCTGCCGGCGCGCCGCGACGTCTTCGGGGCGCGCGTCTTCCGGGACCGGCCGCACGAGCGCTTCAGGGCGCCGTCCGCCGGCGCGGTGACTGCGTTCCGGGCCGAGCTCCTCTCGTCGCTCGGGCTCCCGTTCGGCGAGCCGCTCCTCTTCGCGCTCTCTCCGACCAGCTGGGGCCTGGACGAGGATCTCCCCCAGCTCCTCGCGGCGGCGCCGCTCCTGGAAGCGGCCCTATCCGCCACGGTGCGGCCGGTGCTCCTGCTCGCCTCCGGAGAGGGGGAGGGGCGGTCTTCGTTCGAGGCGCGTTCTTCGCGGTGCTCCCTCGCACGTGTGGCGGTCCGGACGCTGTTCGTACCCGGCGAGGCTTATCCGCTCCTGGTCCGAAGCGCCGACGTCGGGATCTCGTTGCACCGGCCGGCGCTCGGCTTGGATCCCCCGATGAAGGTGGCGGACCTCCTGGCGGGGGGCGCTCCCGTCCTGGAGCTTCGCGACGGCCCGGCTCCTGCGAGCCTCGTCGTCTCCGGAACGAACGGGGAGGTCTTTTTCGACGCGGCCTCCCTGGCAGCCGAGCTCGTCCGGCTCGCCTCCGATCCCGCGGCGCTCGGGCGGCTCCGGGCAGGCGTCGTCCGGGAAGGCGAGACGTTCTGCGAGGCCTGGGCGGCCGAGGCCGGGCCGGCCCTGCTCGGAGGGGTGAGATGACGACGCTGACGAGACGCCTCGTCGACGCCGGCATCGCTCTCGCCTTCTTCGTCGCCGCGTTCCTCCTCCGCGTCTTGCCAGGCGCCGGACAGGTCCTGGGCGGTCCGACGGTCCGCTTTCGGACGCCCGACCCTCTCTACCACATGAGGATCGCCGACCTCCTCGTCGAACGCTTCCTGGTGCCCGTCCGTCACGACGCGATGCTCCTCTGGCCGCGCGGCCAGGACGTCTCATCGGGACCGCTCTTCGACTATATGGTCGCGGCGCCCGCCTTGGTCCTCGGCCTCGGTCACCCTTCGCGGCACCTCGTGGACCTCACCGGGGCCTTCCTGCCGCCCCTCCTCGGGGGGCTGCTCGTCGCAGCGTTCTGGCTCCTCGGCCGGGCGTCCCTCGGACGGGCGGGAGCGGCGCTTGCGGCGGCGCTGGCGGCCGTCATGCCGGGCCAGTTGCTGCAGAGGACCGCACTCGGCTACGCCGATCACCACGCGGCATCGCTCCTCTTCCTCGGCCTCTTCTTCCTCCTCCTCTTCCGCGCGGCCTGGCAGCCGGTCGAGGCCAGGGCCTTTTGGGAGGCGACGTGGGCAGGCGCTGCCCTGTCGCTGCTGGTCCTGGCGTGGCCGTGGGGGGTTGCCTTCGCGGGTGTGGCCGCGCTCTGGGCCGTCCTCGACGGGGCGCTGCGCCCCGGATCGCGCGCGAGCGCCCTCCTCGCCCGCACAACCGCGGTGGCGACGCCGATCATCCTCCTCGCGGCTCTCGTCTTCCCCGTTCTGTGCACGCCGGCGGCGTTCCTCGTTGCGCTGATGGTGGCCACGGCGGTGGCCTCCCGCGCCCGGACGCGCCTCGGCCAGCTCACCCTCCCGCTGCTCGTCGTCCTCGTGGTGGGACTGGCCGGGGCGGTCTTCCGCCCCGAGGCGCTGCTCCAGCTCGTACTCCGCTTCCGGCCGAGCGCCTCGGGAGCGACCGTGGCGGAGGCGAGACCACTCCTGGGAGCGGCGCCCGGGCTCCTCCCCGTTCTCCGGGAATTCTGGACGGGGCTCTTCGCGGCCCTCTACGGGGCCGCCATCGCGTTCCGGAGCCTCCGGTCGCGCCCCGAGAGCGGCCTCCTCCTCCTTCTCCTCTCCGTCACCGGTCTCCTGACCCTTGCCCAGACGCGTTTTGCAGGGGAGGCCGCGCTCGTCGCCGCCCTGCTCGGGGGGCTGGTTCCCACTTACCTCCTCGACGGTCTCGCGGGTCTCTCCCGGGCGCGGGCGCGGGCCGGCCAGGCGATGGTCCTCTCAGGTCTTGCGACACTCCTGGTCGTCCCCGCGGTGCTCGTCGTGCCGTCGGTCATCCGCCAGCTCCCGGTCGACGACGAGGACTGGGAGGAGACGATGTCCTGGATGAGGGAGAACACTCCCGACCCCTTCGCCCCCGCGGCCCGGGATGGGAGCGCCCGCTACAGCGTCCTCTCCTGGTGGGACAACGGCTACCGGATCGCGCGCCTCGGCCTCCGTGTGCCGGTCACCAACCCGACCCAGACCGACGCGGCCTGGGCGGCGCGCGCGTTTCTGGTCGACGACGAGGCGGCGGCCGTCCGCGTCCTCGAGTCCCGGGCCGTGCGGTACGTCGTCCTCGACGCCCTCTTTCCCTTCTCGCGGCTCCCTACTGGAGAGACCTTCGGGCAGTTCTCGCCGCTTCTCCTGTGGGCAGTCGCCGATCCGGGAAGGTACTTCGCGGTGATCCGCGAACCGGGACGGACCTCGCCGTCGACCATCTTCTTCGCGGACTACTACAGGACGCTCGGCTTCCGGCTCTGGCGGTACGGAGGCGCGGCGGCGGCGCCGGTCGGGCCGGTCCTCGCGGTCCTTCCTCCGGCCGGCGGCAAGCTGGCGAGGCTGGAGCGATTCCGTTCGTGGGAAGAGGCGGACCGATTCGTCCGGAGCGAAGGGCCAGGGTGGCGGATCGGGTCGAACGATCCGCACGCGACCTGCGTCCCGCTCGAGGCGTGGCCGGGGTTCCGCCGGGCCCATTCGTCCCCCCGCGACGCCCTTCGCGCGCCGGGCGCGCGGGTCGCCCGTGTCGAGGTCATCGAGCGGATCCCTTGACCGTGCAGCTGATTCCAACGAACCCCGAACGGGGCGAAAACCGGGACCGACGACGGCGCCTCCTGGTCCTCCTGCCGGATCTGAAAGGCGTGGGCGGAGGCAACGTGCTGTCCGCCTGGGCCCTCCAGGCCGTCGTCCTCGATCACGACGTCACCATTCTCACGAGCCGGCCGCCGGTGCTGGAGGCGGTGAACCGGTACGCGGGGACGGCCCTCGCCGCGCGGTCGTTCCGGGTCGAGCTCGTGCCCGGTTGGGCGCGGCTCCTCCGGCGTGTCTGGCCCACCCCCATCGCGCTCGTTCACCGTCACGTCCTGATCCGGGCCGCGCGGAAGCGGGCGGCGGAATACGACCTCGTCTTCTCCCTCGAGAACGAGGTGGACGTGGGGCGGCGAGCGCTCCAGTACGTCCACTTCCCGTGGGGGTTCTGGCCCCGGCCCGAGGTCGACTTCCGCTGGTACCACCTCAGAGGAGCGGTGGCGGCCTACTACGCCGTCTTGCGGAGGATCTTCCCCGTGAGCCGGGAAGGGATCGCGGCGAACGAGACCCTGGTCAACTCCGACTGGACCGGCCGGAAGTTCGTCGAGGCGTACGGGGGAACGACCCGGACGGTCTTCCCGCCCGCCCCCGGCCGGTTCCCGGAGGTGCCCTGGGAGGAGAGGCTGGACCGGATCGTCGTGGCGGGCCGTTTCTCGCCGGAGAAGGCTCTCGGCAAGGTCATCGCGATCGTCGAGGGGGTCCGCGCGCGCGGGCACTCCGTGACGCTCCTCCTCGCGGGGACCCGCGAACGGCACGGAGTCATCGGCCGGTATGCCGACCAGATCCTCGCCCTCGCCCGGGAGCGGTCGAATTGGGTCGACGTGCGACTGGACGCGTCGCGGAGCGAGCTGGAATCGATCGTCGCGCACTCGCGGTGGGGACTGCACGGAATGGCGGAGGAGCACTACGGGATGGCGATTGCCGAGATGGTCCTCGCCGGATGCGTCCCCTTCGTGCCGGAAGGCGGCGGGGCGATAGAGGTCGTGGGAGAGCTGCCCGAGGTCCGGTACGCCTCCGTCGAGGACGCGGTCGCGAAGATCGTCGCCGTCAGGAGCGACCCGGCCCTCCTCCTCCGGCTCCGGAATGCTCTCTCGGCGCGCCGGCCGTTTCTGGGTGCCGACCGGTTCATCGAAGCGATCCGGGACGCCGTCGCGCGGTTCTGAAGCGGCCGCGGGAAATCGAGCGAAGCTCAGCCCGGGACGGCTTCCCCGGCCACCAGGATCTCCCCCGAAAGGAGGGGCGAAGCCACGCGGCCCCGCTCGAGCAGGACGACTCGGGCGGCACGCTCGACGGCCGCCGGCCGGTGCGAGGCGACGACGACGGTGGTTTCGGGGGCGAGGGCGGCCAGCGCGTCCATCAGCTCCCGCTCGGTCGAAAGGTCGAGGGCGGAGGTCGGCTCGTCCAGGAGAAGGATCTCGGAGCCTGCGTAGAGCGCCCGGGCGATGCCCAGCCGCTGGCGCTCTCCTCCCGAAAGGAGGATCCCCGCCTCGCCGGCCCGAGTCTCGAGTCCCTCCGGC
>CAIMWE010000265.1 GCA_903845115.1 uncultured Acidobacteriota bacterium
GGAGGTCGTCGATGGCGAGGGTCTGGCCGGCCAGGACGGTCACGGTCGAGCGCGCAGGGCTGCTGTTGTCGCCGAGCGCGGCGTTGTTCCCGTCGAGCGCGGACGCCGGGAGGAAGAAGAGGTCGACGGTGGCCGCCGCGGCGTTGGGATTGACGATCCGGAGCGACGTCACGAAGGCCTCCCCGCCGGCGCCGGTCGCCTTCGCGGAAGTGACGAGCCACTGGGTGGTGGCGGGGGTGTCGGCGAAGGCTGCCGCGCTCGTGATCGCGGCAGCCGCGAGAAGGGCGGCAAGGCGTTTCAGGTGGGACATCAGGAGCGGGAGTATCTCACCGAGCGGAGCGCCGCAGCCACTCCAGGACCTGCTCCTCGGCCCAGTAGCGGAGCCCGCGGGGCGAGTGCTCGACGAACCCCACGTGACCTCCGGCGGAGGTCGTGACGATCCTCACGCTGCTCGACGCGACGTCGGCTGCGCGGCGGAGCACGGCGCCGGGGAGGAACGGGTCGTCGGCCGAGCCGAGACAGAGGGTCGGGACGGCGATCCGGCCGAGGAAACCGAGGGAGCTGCAGCGGGCATAGTAGTCGTCGGCCCCGAGGAAGCCGTGAAGAGGAGCGTTCGCGGCATCGTCGAACGCGTGGAAGCTCGACGCCTTCATCGCCCGGCGCAGGTCGATCCGGGAGGCGGCCTCCGGGAAGCGGTGGACGATGTCCCGGGTCTTGGCCCGGAGGGACCGGAGGAAGTTCCAGACGTAGAGCGGCCGGACACCCTTCTCCATGTGCCGAGCGCCGGCGCCGAGGTCGAACGGGACGGAGATGGTGGCCGCTCCCCGGAGGGCGGCGTTCCCCCCGCTCTCGCCAAGCCACTTCAGGAGGACGTTTCCTCCCAGCGAGAAGCCGACGGCGAAGAGCGGGCCGCCGGGCTCCTCCGCCGCGAGGTGCCGGATCACGTGGTCGAGGTCGCTCGTCTCGCCGGAGTGGTAGAGCCGGCAGCGCGTGACGGGACTGGGCCGGGGCGGCCGGCCTTCGAGAGCGCACGACCGGAAGTTCAAGACGGTGGCGCGCCAACCGAGCCGGGCGACGCCGCCGAGCAAACCCTGGACGTACACCGAGCGGGAGCTTCCCTCCAGGCCGTGCAGCAGGAGCACTCTCGGACTCCGGGCCGGACCCGCGAGATGGTCGAGCCTCAGGATCTCGCCGTCGGGGGCCGAAAGCCGTTCCCTCCGGAGGGCGACCGCGTCTCGCCGGCGGGTCGCCGGGCCCCAGATGGTCTGGAGGTGCGGACTGGCCAGGTAGGGAGCCGGGTTGAAACGGGCAGTCGGGATCGTCACGGCTCCGCCCTCATCCGATGGAGGAGATGGTATCCCCGCCGGCGACGTCTGACGAGCCGGTTCCGGGGCGACGCGGGGAGTGATCCACGCTAGACTCTCCAGGTCATGCACGTCGAAGTCCGCAAGAACGGGGATGTCGTCATCGTCGACATGTCGGGCCGCCTGGTCGGGGGGGTCGGCGACGAGATCCTCCGCAACGTCGTCAACGAGCTGCTTGCGGAGAGCTGGAAGAAGATCCTCCTGAATCTCTCGGGGGTCACCGCCATCGACAGCGCTGGAATCGGCGAGCTGGTCGCCTGCCTGAAGACGGCCAGCCACCTCGGGGCGAGTCTCCGGATCCTCAACCTCAACGAGAGGGTCCGGACGGCGCTCCACCTCGGGTGCCTTCTCCCCCTCTTCGAGGTCTACGGCGACGAGAAGGCCGCCGTCCAGAGCTTCTCCGCCGCCTGACGACGGGAAGCCCGGCCAGCCGCTCAGCGCTCCCGGAAGGTCTTGAGGTCCAGCTCCTGCGTCAGGAGCCGGCGGAACTCGTCCGGCGGCATCGACGCGATCTGGCGGCCCGTGCGGAGCTCGATCCGGTCGATCGCCTTCTCCCAGAGGAGCTCCCGGCGGGCAATCTCCTCCTCGTCGCGGATCTGGCCGAAATCCTGGACGAACCGGTTGTGCCGGCAGAGCATCCGGAACGCGAATTCCGTGGAAGGACGCCGCAGCGTCAGGCCGAGGACGCGGACGTCGTTCCCGACGTCGTGGACCGGCTGCCCCCACTCGCCGTAGCCGCCGAAGATCGTCCCCAGCTTCGAGAGGGCGTTGGCGAGCTTCGGCTGGTTCATCCGCTCCAGGGCGGCCTTCACCACCGGGAGCGTGACGTTGCGGAAGAGCGTCGGGTCGGCGAGGCGGACGTCGATGCCGATCTCCTCCCTGGAGATCCGGACGATGTCCTCGGCGCGGAGCCGGTTGTCGGTCGCGAGGTGGACGCGTTCCCCGATCGACGCGGGAGCCGTGAGCGCCGCCAGGATTCCGGCCACGACGCGGTCCACCGGGACGATGTTCAGCTCGGCCGACCGGTCGCTGGGGAATGCCAGGGCGAAGGACATCACCGCCCAGGCCTTCGCCCGCCCGACCGAGTCGGTCCGCATCCGGTCGATGATCTCCTTGGCGCGGCCGAACGCGTTGATGGGGGCGTTCACCACCTTCGTGTCGCCCCGGTTGTTCCCGGTGCGGGAGTGGCCGATGACGATCGAGGGGAGGAGCTGCGACACCCGCAGGCCGCGCTCGACCAGGAACCGGTCTGTCTCGATCGACGCCATCGCTTTCGTCAGCTCGTAGAAGTTGTTGTAGAAGTTCCGCGGGAAGGTGAGCGCGTTCTCCTGCGCGATGGACTTCTTCTTGCGTCCGTGGATGTACGACGTCTCGATTGCGACGTGCTGGATGAACGGCGAGCCCTTGGCCTGCTGGAGCGAGAGGGCGAACTCGAGGGCGTTGCGGCTCCCGAGCACGTTCGCGCGGTAGGAGTTCTCGTAGGTGTCGTCGAACGAGACGCTGGCCGCGCAGTGGATGAGGTGAGTCGCCGTCTTCCGGAGCCGGGCGACCTCGGCCGGAGCGATCCCGAGGCCGGGCGCCTCGATGTCGCCCGCGATGAACCGGAACTTGCGGGCCTTCTCGCCCGTGATGCCGAGCCGCCGAAGGAGGGCCGCTCCGCGCTGAGCGGGCGACAGGACCTTCACGACCTCCCGCGTCTTCGGGTCCCGGATCTTCTCGGGGCGAATCACCGACACCACCTGGGCGACGGCGCGGTCCGAGACTGCCTGGACGAGGATCTCCTTCCCCAGGAACCCGGTGGCCCCGGTGAGGAGCACGACGAGCTTCGGGCTTCGGCCCCGTGCGCCGAGCAGCGCGGCGGCGTCCTTCTGGGCCCTCTCGATCCGGTCCCGGACCTCCTTCTCGCTCAGGCGCGTCAGCTCCCGGAACCTGTAGAAATGGTCCCGGTCGCCGACCCCGAGGAGCTTCTTGGCCTGCGTCGTGACCGTCTGGCTGCCGATTGCGGCCCCGAGCGACTCGGCGATAGCGGTCCCGGCAGCGTTGATCCGCCGGAGGCCCTTCTGGACGGCGCTCTCGTTCCCGGTGAGCTGGAGGGCCCGGCTCGCGAGAAACTGCGCCGCCACCTCGACGGGGTGCTTGTCGCGGTGCGCGTGGACCAGCAGGTCCTCCGGGTCGATCGGCCGCAGCACCTCCTTCCCTGTCTCCAGGTGGATCTTCGCGATGTAGCGGGAAGGCGAGCTCCGCCACATCATCACCCCCTCGGCGTTCGGCGTCGGTTCGAAATCGGCGCCGGGAGGGGAATCGGCCACCGTGTCGGGCGCGTTCGCCGTTCGGGTTGGTTTCATGGTGTGTCGGCTCCGCCGATAGGTTCGCACTTCCGGCGCGATCGGTAAACGGGGAAGTCCCGCGTCACCGCTCGCGGCTTCCGCTTCCGGCGTCCTTCTTCGGGATGACGGTGATCGTCCCGTCGACCTCGAGAACCCCCAGGCGGCAATCCTGAACCGAGGCGCAGCCCGACTCGCGGAGCGCCTGCAGGAGCTCCTTGTGGCTGATCCCCTCCTTCCTGAGGTTCTCCTCATGGACGTGTCCGCGGCTGACGAGGACCTGGGCCTCGCCCCTCACGAGCCGTTCGACGGCCCGGTTGTTCGCGGCGAGGCGTCCGAGCCCCCAGTTCACGACGAGGAGGACGCTCGCGGCGACGAGGCCGCCGACCAGCGACGTGTCCGGCCCCACCATCGCGTTCTGGACGGAATTCGCGATCAGGAGGACGAGGGCGAAGTCGAAGGGGGCGAGCTGGCCGACCTCCCGCTTCCCGGCGATCCGGAAGCCCGCGAGGATGAAGAGGTAGACGACGATGGTCCGGAAGACGATCCAGCCGGCCTGTGCCGGTGTCGAGAGGAGCTCGTGCATCACGCTTCCCCGGCCTTCCACCGATTCCTCGACACGATCAGTTCAGACATCGATTCCTCCGGAGCCAGTGTAACGGGGCGGGAATCGTTTCTGTCCCGCCTCCGTAAGGCGAGAAGGGCGGGGCCGGGCCCGTGGAACGGGGCTTGCACTGTTCTCCGTGAGCCCCGCCGCCGGCCGGGCGCCGTCCCCCGGAGACGACACGGTCCGCTCCGGAAACACCGTCACGGAACAGGAGAACGAAGATGACCATGGTTTCCTGGGTCGGGGGACCCGCGCGGTCGACCTTCGCCGAACCGATGCCGTTCCCTCTCCCGGTTCCCCCGGCCGGGTGGGAGCGGGGCGTCCGCCGCCTCGGGAGAACGGTCACCGCGTTCAGGGACGGGTCGGTCGAGGCGCTCATCGGCACGAGGTTCTCCAGCCTCCACCCCGACCGGGAGTGGATCGTCGTGGACCTCCGCCTGCGTGCTCTCGGGGGACCGCGGATCGCGGTCGCACGGGAGGATCTCTCGATCGAGCGAGCGGACCGGTCGAGGCTGAACCTCCCCGGCCGGGAGGAGATGGCCGAGCAGCTCTCGAACCTAGGCCGCACCCTGATCGCCGCGTCGGCCGTCGAGGATTCCCTCGATCTGCACCTCCCGCCCTACCTGGAGACGGACCGGATCCCGTTCGTCACCCGGAGCATGCTCGAGTCGATCTTCCTGGAGCCCGGCCGGGTCGCCTCGGGAAAGCTCCTCTTCCGGGCTCCCCGCGGCCGACCGATTCCCGCCGCCTACACGTTCCGGGTCTCGAGCCCGGGCGTCGACGTCCGGATCCCGTTTCGCCTGCCGGCGTCGGACTTTCCCTAGCCAGCTCAGTATCCGCGGCCGCGGTCGACGGCTCCCTCGACCGGCCGTCCCTCGGCGAACCGCCTCAGGTTCGGGAGGATGTCCGGGATCATCGCCCGCGGCCGGGAGGGGCCGGAGTGGTGCGGCGTCACGGCGACTCCGGGATGGTTCCAGAGCGGCGAGTCGGGGGGGAGCGGCTCGGACGGGAAGACGTCGAGGACCGCGCGGCCGAGCCGGCCGTTTTCGAGCGCGGCCAGCAGGTCGCCGGTGACCACCTGCTCCCCGCGCGCCACGTTCACGAGCGTCAGCCCGGCGTGGCCGTTCGCGAGGAGCCGGGCGTCCACGAACCCGCGGGTGCCGTCGGTCAGCGGGGCGCAGAGCACCAGCAGCCGGGCGAGCGGGAGGAACTCGCGAAGGGAGGCCTGGGCGTGAAGGGGGAACTCGGGGTCTTCCCGGACGTTCCGGACGAACCCGTGCACCTCCATCCCCAGCTCCCGGAGCGCGCGGGCGATCGGCCGCCCGATCCGCCCGAAGCCGAAGACCAGCGCCTGGCGTCCCGTCAGGTCCTCCGGAAGGAGGGGAGAGGCCCAGGTGCGCTCGTCCTGGGCCCGCCGACACTCGTCGAGCCTCTGGGTCTCGGCGAGGAGGTGCGCCGCCACGTAGCGGGCCATCCAGAGCCCGAACTGGCCGTCGGCCCGGGTGATGGCGATCCGGGCGGGGATCGACGGGTCGGCCAGCAGGTGGTCCACTCCCGCCCCGCCGTTCTGGATCCACGTCAACGCCGGCATCCGCTCGACCAGCCCCGGCGGGACCCGCCAGACGAAGAGCCCCTCGGCATCCGCGATCCACGGATCCGACAGGGCGCCGGGGTCGTCCTTCGGGTGCCATCCCCGGACCAGGATCCGGGGCTCGGCCTCGGCGATCGCCGGGACCCACTCCGCGTGCCGGTGATGAACGACGGCGAGCTTGCGCATGGGAGGAGGATGAAGCGGCGAGAGGCGGTTGGGAAGCGGCCGCAGCGGGGACCGAGCAGATCGCCGCCCGTCCCTTCAGAAAGAGTAGCTGGCCGTTACCTTGAAGAGCCGCGGGCCAAGGTCAGATGGAGTTTCGTCCCCTCAACCTTCAGACTTCACCTGTCCAGGAGACCGGGGGAGAGAGGAATGATCGGAAAGGTAAGGAAGGTCGTCACGATAGGCGGGGGGAGCGGGCACTCGCAGGTTCTCAAGGCGCTCAGGGCCATGGACGGGCTTCAGATCACGGGGATCTGTCCCAGCACCGATTCGGGCGGCTCCACGGGCGTCCTTCAGAAGGAATACGACGGAAGCGGCTACGTCGGGGACCTGACGAAGTGCGCGGTCGCCCTGTGCGAGGACGAGCTGCTCGCGAGGACCCTGATGTTCCGTTACGAGAACGGCCCCTTGCACAGCCACTCGGTGAAGAACCTGCTCTTTCACGCGCTGGAGAAGGTGGGCGGGCAAGAGAAGGCGCTGCGGACGATGTGGAAGCTCTGCGGGCTGGGGATCCACCGCATTCTCCCCGTCACCCACGAAAAGACGGAGCTGTGCGCTCAGCTCAGAATCGGGAATACGATCTCCGGCGAGACGAACATCGACACGATCGCGAAGAACCCCCTCTGGAATCCGAATGTCCACTCCATCTCGAATATCTACCTCAAGCCCGAGGTGCGCGCCTCCAGGAGCGCGCTGGACGCCCTTCGGACGGCCGACTACATCGTCGTCTGCCAGGGCGACCTGTACTCGAGCATCATTCCGGTGCTGTTGCCCAAGGGGGTCAAGCGAGCCGTTCAGAGGTCCGGCGCGAAGGTCCTTCTGATCCTGAACATCATGACCAAGCGCGGCGAGACGGACAACTACACGGAGACGGACTTCATCCAGAACATCGAGAAGCATCTCGGCCGGAAAGCCGACTTCATCATCTGCAACGACGCTCCGATACCCGATGGCATCCTGTTGAAATACTCGTTGGAGAGCAAAGTGGTGCTCGGAGCGCGCCGTGGAGCGAGAGACCGGAGGATGATCTCCGCGCCGTTGGCGATGATCGCCGATGGCCAGATCTTCAGCGATCCGAGAGTCATCGGGCGGACGCTCGGTGCGATCTTCGGGAGAAAGGGCTAA
>CAIMWE010000266.1 GCA_903845115.1 uncultured Acidobacteriota bacterium
CGACTGTCCGGAGCCCTCCTGCCTGTTCAGGAACTCGTAGGTGCCGTCCTCGTTCGAGGCCGTATAGCGGTTAGAGTTGTCCGCGCCGGGCCCGTTCCAGCTCATGAAGACTCGAATCGGATAGCCTTCGTCCGTCTTCACGCGGCCGCTGACCTTGTAGTAGTTGACGGGCTTCACGAGGACGACGTCCTGCACGACATCGCTCGCGACGATCACGATCCCGTTCACCACCGCGCTCATCAGTCCGCTCCCGGCAGGCGGGGCGATCGTCATGTTGTATGTCCCAGGAGCTACCCAGAACTCGTAGTGTCCCGTTCCGTCCGTCGCAACCTGTTGGAGTTGCGCGGAAGTTGCCGCGTCCAGCAGGGTAATCGTCGCACCGGCCAGACCCGCACCGGCGCTGGAGACGGTACCATTCAGGCCGTAGACCTGTGCCTCCAATCGGTCCAATGAGAGGATGGCAACGGCCGCAATCAGGATACGGACGAACGTCCTCACAGGCTGTCGCATTGGGTACTGCGGGTCATCACGAGGTCGGCTGCTTGAACGCCGAGGGCGGAAGTACATTCCTCTAGTCGGGCTGAAGTGCTTGCTAATCCCTCGAGCGGGTACTCCCAGCCCATCCGCAGGAGTCCCGTGTTCAGCCTCACGCCGGAAGTCCCGCAAGAGAGCGCCGACTGCCCGGTCTCTTCGATCCGTCCATCGCGTATCTCCTGGGCGTTCCTGACGCCGGTTCTGGAACTACAAGTCTCAAGCGGGCGCCGGCGACCTGGCGCCATGCCGCTCCCTGTCGCTGAAACCGTACGCAATACCAATACCGTGTCACAGGAGGTCGAAAACCCCTCATTTCGAGGGACATCGCCGTCCGAGGGTGTCTCACATCTGGTCGTGGGATGTCCCAGAGTCTCGTTTTGAGACGCCCGCCTGCTTCCCGGCTTTGCCCGGTTTGTATCGGACTCCTCCGCTCTCAGGCACGGTGATCGCCGACCACGAGGCCCTGGCAGCCCCTACGCCAGGAGAGGGGCTCCAGAAGGCCCAGATGGCAGCTCTGCGCCGAGGTCTGGGCCGAGCCGGTGATGCAGGTCGCGGCCCCCGATGACACCTGCTCGAGCCTCACGATCGTCAGCGAGATCCCTCCCGTCGGTCCGGGGGCGGGCGCAGGATGAATAAACTGGAAGTTCGCCCGGGAGCCCTGATTGTCGCGAGGTCCGTTCCTTGTTCCTCAGAGCCGGCAGGGACATTCCCGGCCCTCAGGCCACGAACATCGCGTCGCCGTAGCTGAAAAAGCGGTAGCCCTCCGCGACGGCCTCGCCGTAGGCCTTCAGGACGCTCTCCCGGCCGGCGAAGGCCGAGACGAGCATCAGGAGGGTCGACTTCGGCAGGTGGAAGTTCGTCAGGAGGGCATCGACGACGAGGAAGTCGGCGCCCGGGACGAGGAAGAGGTTCGTCTCGAAGGGTCCGGGCGCGACCGCCCCGCCCTGATGCCGGGCGGAGGCCTCCAGCGTCCTTACGCTCGTCGTCCCGACGGCGACGACGCGCCGGCCGTCCGCGCGGGCGGCGGCGACCGCCGCGGCGGTGGCCTCGGGGATCACCCCCCGCTCCGGCTCCATCCGGTGCTCCTCGACCACGTCGGTCTTCACCGGCTTGAACGTCCCGATGCCGACGTGGAGCGTCACCGAAACGACCGCGGCGCCGCGCCGGACGATCCGTTCCAGGATCTCCCCGGTGAAGTGGAGGCCGGCGGTCGGCGCCGCGATCGCGCCCGGCTCGCGGGCGAAGACGGTCTGGTAGTCCGAGGCGTCCCTGGCGTCGGCGACCCCGCCGGGCCGGTGGATGTAGGGAGGAAGGGGCGCCGACCCGACGCGCGCCAGGTGGGGCTCCACGTCCGACGAGAAGACGACGTGGTAGCGGCCGTTCCCGCTCACGGCGGCCACCTCGCCCAGCAGCCCGTCGCCGAAGTCGAAGGGGACCCCCGGTTTCGCCCGCCGGCCCGGTTTCGCCAGGCACTCCCACGTCTCCGGGGCGGAACCGGTGTGCCGGGTGAGGAGGAACTCGGTGAGGCGCCCGGCGGGGTCGCGCCCGTACAGCCGGGCGGGGATCACCCGGGTGTCGTTGACGACGAGGAGGTCGCCCGGCCGGAGGAGGTCCGGGAAGTCGGCGAACCCGCGGTGGCCGACGCTCCCGTCGGTCCGGCCGAGGGTCAGGAGGCGGGAGGTCCCCCTGGGCACCGGACGCTGCGCGATGGAGCCGGGCGGGAGCGCGAAGTCGAAGTCGGAGACGAGCACCGCCCGATTCTCTCCCGGCGCCCCGCTTCGGCGTCGGGCCCCGAATTGACGGCCTCGGCTGCCCGGTTGTAGTGTGCCCGGTTCAGGGGAGGGGGAAGATGGGAGAAGCTCAGGGGACCTTCCGAAAGCTCCGTCTGATGGATGCGGCGGGAATGGACCGGGTGGTTGCCCGGATGTCCCGCGAGATCATCGAGTCGCTCCACGGGACGGCCGGCTTCGCCCTCGTCGGGATCCGGACGCGGGGCGTCCCGCTCGCCCGGCGTCTGGCCGAGGAGATCCTCGCCTCCGAGAAGGTCCGCGTCCCCGTGGGGCTCCTCGACATCACGCTCTACCGGGACGACCTGACGACCATCTCCAGCTCGCCCGTCCTGAAACGGACCGAGATCGACTTCCCGGTGGAGGGGAAGACGATCGTCCTCTGCGACGACGTCCTCTTCACGGGACGGACGGTCCGCGCCGCGATCGACGCGATCCTCGACTTCGGGCGGCCGGACCGGATCCTCCTCGCGGTCCTGGTCGACCGCGGCCGGCGGGAGCTTCCGATCGAGGCCCAGTTCGTCGGGAAGAAGATCTCCACCTCCTCGAGCGAGATCGTCTCGGTGATCTTCCGGGAGACCGACGGCGACGACGACGTGTGGCTCCTCGACCGCGCGGAGACGGCGGCGAAGAAGCCGGGGGCCGGCAAGAAGACGCCGCCGAAGGCTCGGGGCGCCCGGGCCCGGAAGGCCGCGCCGAAGAACCTCAAAGGGAGCCGGCCGCGGTGACGAAGCGGGTGCCCTCCTTCTCGCGCAAGGACCTCCTCGACATCGAGTCGATCACCCGGGACGACATCTCTCTCGTCCTCGACACGGCCGAGTCGATGGCGGAGATCAACCGGCGGGCGATCAAGAAGGTCCCGACCCTCCGGGGGAAGCTGGTCGCCAACCTCTTCTTCGAGGCGTCCACGAGGACGCGCTTCTCGTTCGAGATCGCGGAGCGGCGGCTGTCGGCCGACTCCATCGCCTTCACCGCGGCCGGCTCGTCGGTCTCGAAGGGGGAGACGCTCCTCGACACGGCGAAGAACCTGATGGCGATGGCCCCGGACGCGATCGTCATCCGCCACAGCCGGTCCGGCGCCCCGCACGCCCTCGGCCGCGCGCTGGACTGCGCGATCGTGAACGCGGGGGACGGGACGCACGAGCACCCGACCCAGGCCCTGCTCGACGCCTTCACCATCCGGCGGGCGAAGGGCCGGCTCGCGGGGCTCCAGGTGGCGATCTGCGGCGACATCCTCCACAGCCGCGTGGCCAGGTCGAACGTCTGGCTGCTGACGAAGATGGGGGCCAGCGTCACCCTCTGCGGGCCGCGGACGCTCCTCCCCGCCGAGATCGAGCGGATGGGAGTCCGCGTGGTCCACCGCATCGAGGACGCGGTCGCCGGCGCCGACGTGGTGATGATCCTCCGCGTCCAGAAGGAGCGGGGGGGCGGGCTGGGATACCCGTCCGACCGGGAGTACTACGACCAGTTCGGCCTGACGCCCGAGCGGCGGCGGCTGGCGAAGAAGGACGCGATCGTGATGCACCCGGGCCCGATGAACCGCGGCGTCGAGATCGACTCGGCCGTGGCCGACGGGCCCGACTCGGTCATCCTGAACCAGGTGGAGAACGGCGTGTCGGTCCGGATGGCGGTGCTGTA
>CAIMWE010000267.1 GCA_903845115.1 uncultured Acidobacteriota bacterium
AAGGGTTGCTGCGGCACGGCGCCATCTTCTGCGTTGCCGCTCCTCGGAGATGGCCCCGCATCGCCTGCGTCGCGGCGCCTTGAAGCTGACGCCGTGGCGCGAGCAACGCGGCCCCTTCCAGATTCCTTCACAGCCTCTGAGATCCAGGGGGACACCAGGGTCCAGGATCTTGGGTGGCGAGGGGTCGAGGCGGCGGAGGAAGGGGCGGTCCGTGTTGAAGGCGCCGCCCCCCGTCTCGCGCAGCAGGACCAGGGATCCGTTTTGCGAGAAGCCGCAGACGGAGCCCCTGTCCTGCCATCCCAGGTCGAGGCTCTGGCTGCCGGAGCGGACCATGGGCGACCAGCCGGCGGTTTCCCGCTCCAGCAGCATCCGGCCCTGCGGCGACAGGTCGTGGACGAACGGGGGCGTGGAGTCGGCATTCACCACGCGCACGGTTCCCTTCGTGTCCACCGCCTTCAGGCCCGACCCGGTGGCGAAATAGATTTCACGGCCGTTCCGGGACCACGCGAGATATTCGTCGAGGATGTTCATGCCCACCGCGAGGTCCCGCCGTCTCCCCGCGCGGTCCACTACCGCGATGCTTCCCGCCGTGGCGGCTAACTCCGTCTGGAGACCCGGGAAGTGGACGAAGGCCACCCGATCGCCCTCGGGAGAGATGCGGGGCGCCCCGGGGAGTCGCCCGCCGACCGAGGGGACGAGGCGCGTGCCGAGGGGATAGTCGAGGCAGAAGGCCCCCCCGTCCTGTTCCTGGAAGATGACGGCCAGCGCCTGGCCGTCGGGCGCGAAGCGGGCCCTCAGGACGTTGCCCCGCCGGAAGGTGACCTGCGTGAAGGTGGGTGGCGGCCCTGTGCCTCGACCCAGCCTCCACGCTCCGAAGAGCGCCAGCAGGACCGATACGACCAGAGCGGAGCTCGCCAGGGCCCGTCCCAGCCTGGCGCGCCCACCGGACCGAATGGGAGCCACGGAACCGGTGGATGGAGAGTTCGCGGACTCCAGCGCAAAGGCCAGGTCATGGGCGTCCCGAAACCGCTCGCCCGGCTTCTTCTCGAGGCAGTGCTGGACGATCCGCTGCAGCGCGGGGGAGGGCGCGGAGCCCGAGGCCGAGATCTCCGGCGGCTCCTCCTTCAGGATGGCCGCCATGCTCTCGGCGGTCGTCTCGCGCTTGAAGGCCTGCCGGCCGGTGAGCATCTCGTAGAGGACGACGCCGAACGAGAAGATGTCGGAACGCTGATCCACCGCCTCGCCCCGGACCTGCTCCGGCGACATGTAACGCGCCGTCCCCAGGACCGTGCCGGGGTCGGTGGCGTGAGCCTCGGTCCCGATGGCCGACTCGTCGCGGCTGCCCGGGGGCATCTCCTTGGCCAGGCCGAAGTCGAGCAGCTTCACGCGCCCATCGGTGGTGACGAAGACGTTCTCCGGCTTCAGGTCGCGGTGGACGATCCCCTTCTCGAGGGCCGCGGTGAGCCCGTCGGCGATCTGGGCGGCGAAGTCGACCGCCTTGCGGGCGGGAAGCGCGCCGTGACCGAGCCGCTGGCGGAGCGTCTCGCCTTCGAGGAGCTCTGTGACGGCGTAGGCGGTTTCGCCGTCCCGCCCGATGTCGAAGATGGAGAGGATGTTCGGGTGGGAGAGCTGCGCAACCGCCCGCGCCTCGCGCTCGAAGCGCTCGAGCGCCTGCGGTCCTGCGAGGGACTCCGGAATGATCTTGACCGCCACGTCGCGACCGAGCCGCGTGTCCTTCGCCCGGTAGACCTCGCCCATCCCCCCCGCGCCGAGGGGGGAGAGGACCTCATCCGGACCCAGGCGGGTACCGGCGGTGATCGTCACGAGTTTGGAGAGATTCTATTCGATGTACGTCCCTCGTATCGGGAGTCTCCTTCGAGGAGCCAGGACCGCAATCCCGAGGTTCCCGACTGGCGACAGCGATGTACAATGACGATGTATGAGTGGAACGGCCGGGGCTCTTCGCAGGACGCAGATCTACCTGACCGCCGAGGAGCAGGAAGCTCTCGCCGCACTCGCTCGTCAGCGCGGGAAAACGCGGAGCGAGCTGATCCGCGAGGCGATCGACGTCCTCGTCGAAGGTTCGTCCGGCGTCACGCGGAAGGAGAGGCTCTCCGCCGGGAGGGGTCTCTGGGCGAGCCGGCGGGACCTCCCCGATTTCGCGGCACTCCGCAGCGAGTGGGATCGCGGCCGGCCGACGGGCCGCTAACGCCCCATGCCCGCCCCGCTCCTTCTCGACACGGACGTCCTCGTCGAGTTCCTCCGCGGGCGCCCGCGTGCCGCGGAGTTTCTGGAGTCGATCGAAGGAGTGCTCGCCGTCTCGGCCGTCTCCGTCGCCGAGCTGTTCGCTGGAACGCGCGGCAAGAAGGAAGAGGCGGCCCTCGAGACCTTCCTCGGCGCCTTCGAGATCGTCCCGGTCGACGGAGCCACCGCCCGCGAGGCGGGGAAGCTGCGCCGGGAATTCGGGCTCAGCCACCGGACCGGACTCGCCGACGCGATGATCGCGGCGTCCGCGAGCCGCAAAGGGGCTCGGCTCGTCACCTTCAACCGCCGCCACTTCTCGTTCGTCAAGGACCTCCTCGTTCCCTGGTCGAGAAGGTGAAGAGGGTCGTCGGCGCTCGTGTCGTGCAGTCTCGCAGATCGGCAGCGGCGAAGAGGACCAGGGATCGGTCGCCTGCACATAATAACGTACACTCTGGGCGGAGGCTATGGTCACCATGCTCACCATCAGCATCACGAACGCGCGCCAGGGTTTCCTCGATCTCCCCGAAGCCGTCCAGGACGAACCGATCGTCGTGTCGAGGCACGGGCGTCCGGTGATGGCGCTTCTATCGATGGAGCAGTACGAGGGAATGCTCGAGACGATCGAGATCCTGCGGGACCAGGTCTTCGGAAAGCGTCTGAGAAAGAGCATCGAGCAGTCGAAGAAAGGGAAGACCTTGAGCCTCCACGAGGCGGCTGTCCGCCTCGGGCTGTAGGCCGCCCCCCGCGTGGCCTTCGTCGTCCGGCTGACCGAAGAGGCCGTGGCCATGATGGAGGAGCTCCGCGACCGCCGGGTTCGGGGGAAGCTCTTCGAGCGAATCCGAAAGCTCGCGATCGAACCGGAACAACAAGGCAAGGCGCTGGTCGGCGACCTGGCCGGCTACAGGAGCGTCCGGGCCCTGGGGCAGCGCTACCGGATCGTGTACCGCGTCGACAGAAAGGTCGTGGAGGTCCTCGTCGTTGGCGCCGGCCTGCGGAAGGCCGGTGACCGAACAGACGTCTACTCGCGGATGGCGCACCGTACGCGAGACCGAAAGGCCGAGTGACGGTATGCGAGAGGTTCGGGCACGGCCTTCTCACCCCCCCCCCGAACCCGCGGATCCAGGATCGCGTGGCAGGCGTCGACCACGAGGTTCGCCGCCACGACCAGGGCCGAGGCGACGATCGTCCCGCCGATGATCACCGGCAGGTCCTGCTTGACGACGGCGTAGACCACCTCCCGGCCGAGCCTCGCGCCGGGGGAGAGGGGCATGCGCCTATTTGCTCCTCGGGGCCAGGACCTGGGAGAGGAGGTCGGGTCTGTCGTCGACGCGCGTCAGGTGCGGGAAGCGGGGCCCGTCGGAGTAGGCAACCGACAGCATCCGGTAGAAGTCCCCGTCCTCGACGAGGACCTCGATCGGCTTGTCGGAACCCTTGGCCTCCCGGATCGCGGCGTCCAGCACCTCCGCCGAGAGCTTCCGGCCGGACCGCTCCAGGGCGCCGGTGAGCGCCGCGGTCCCCGTCGGGTCGAGGTGGCGGCGGACCAGGGCGCGCCACTCGCCTGGCGCGATCGCCGCGAGGGTGTCGTACACCTCCTGCTCGACGTAGCTCCGGAGGGCTAGCTGGCCGCTCGGTCCGGCGAAGAAGCGTCTGGCGAAGTCGTCGAGCGAGGCGCGTCCCTTCGTCCGCGCCCGGATCTCAGCGTCGACGTCCAGCCAGAGGTAGACGGCGGCGTCGTAGAAGTCGACGGTCCGGCGGGCCGACTCCCAGGCTTCCGGCGAGCCGTAGAGGACCTGGGCCTGGACGGCGGTGTCGGCGAGAGGACGCCAGCGGGGCCCGACGACGACGTCGAAGTGGCCGGCGGAGGTCGCCAGCAGCTCGCGGGTGTCCTGCGGGGTGAGAAGCCCGGCCCGTGTCGCCAGGACGTCGCCCCAGAACTGAGTCATCCCCTCGTAGACCCAGAGGAGGGAGCCGTCCATCGGCTTCTCGTAGTCGGGGCTCAGGAGCCCTTCCGGGCGGCGGTGCTTGCCGTTCCAGCTGTGCACGTACTCGTGCCCCAGCAGCCCGGCCAGGTCCTTGCGCAGGAGGGGATCGCCCAGCGTGCTCTCGCCCATCCGGTCGTCGCTCGACTCGTGGTGCTCCAGGCCGAAGTGGGCGACGTGGTCCGAGAAGGTGGCGAGCCAGGTGTAGCGGCGGTAGGGGCGCGAGCCGAAGAGGGCGCCGGCCTCGGCGACGAGGCGGGAGTACCCGCTGGCGAAGCCGTCGGGGAGGGCCAGGGCGGCGGCGCTGTCGGCGGCGATGGCGATCACGTGGGGGAGCTCGGCTCCCGGCGCCGACCCGGCAATCTCGACGCGCTTCGTGAACCGGCCGATCTGGACCGGCGAGTCGACGAGGCGGGCGAGGGAGACCGGCCCCATCTCGAGGCCTCCTCCCGGGAGCGGGCGCGACGGGAGGGCGCAGGCGGCGCTCCAGGCCGGAGGGGGGACGACGCTCGCGACGGTCTCGATCGTGTCGGCGTCCCGTCCCTTCGGGAGGAGGACGAACATGTTCCACGGGAGGACGGCTAGCTGCGCCGTGGCCGTCCGCGCCGAGCTGAACCCGGTCACGGCGCTCGGGAGCCCCGTCTCGAGGGCGATCTCCAGCCGGTCGGCCTCGGCGGGGACCGTCAGAGCGATCGCGTACATGTCGAGCGGGTCGCGGCGCCATTCCAGCGGCCGGCCGCCGGCCCGGATCACCAGGCCGATGATCGTGTCGAGCTGGCCGGTGGGGCCGTGCTCGCCGGGAATCCACTTGGGGAAGACCAGGGTGAGCGGCCCGGGCTTCACCGCGAGCGTCAGGTCGGTGTGGAGGCGCCGCCGGACGACGTCGCGCGCGTCGAGGCGAACGGTGAGCTCGGCGGACTCGGCCGCCCCGGCATGGAGGAGCGCGGCGGAGAGGAGCATCAGGGCGACTCTGTTCACGAACGGTCTCCTTCTTTCCGGTTTCGGCCCGGTCTCGCCGTCTGCCCGGTTCGCACGGTGAGGGTCACCTGAGGCCCTCGATCAGGTAGAGGTCCGAGAGCTTCCGGACGACGCTGTAGGTGTAGGCATTCCCGGACGGAGCGATCGTCAGGTTCCGGATGCCCCAGACTCCGGAGGGATCGGAAGGGGAGATCCGGAGGAACGGGCGCCTCGCTCCGGTGACGGGGTTCAACCGGACCACGCTGGAGGGGATCGCGTTCCGGTCGTAGAGGAACACCTCCCGGCTGTCGTCGGTCCAGCCCGCCGCGGCCTCCGCCGCCAGGAGCCCCTTCACCGGGGTCGGTCTGGCTCCCTCTCCCTCGTAGAGCAGGTAGTTGAACAGCCTTCCTTCGGGTACGGAAGTGGCTCCTTGGTCGGTCAGCAGGAACCTCTTGCCGTCGGGAGACTGGGGGTACAGGGCGGAGCTGATCCCGACCGGTCCGGAAAACCCGCTGGCGGTGATCGCTCCGGTCGCGAGGTCGATGCGGCTGATCCGGTTGGCGTCTTCGTCGAGGAGATATCCGCCGGCGCCCCCTGGATGGAACCAGTAGCCGTCGGCGTTCACGGCGCTCCCCGTCAGGGGGAACCGGCGCGGGGCGCCCGCACCGGTGGGGATAAGGCGGAGGCCGGGCTTTCCGTTCCCGTCGGCCTCGAACGTGGCGACCCACATGCCGTCCGGACTGAGGTCGGCCGTCACGCTCCCCGTCCCGACGTGGATCGCGGCTCCGCCCGAGAGAGGTCTCAGGTAGAGGCCGGTACCGGCGGAGAGGTCCCACTCTCCCCACCGGGCCAGGAGGACCTGCTTGCCGTCCGCCGTGATCCCGTTCGGAGTCTGGGCGTCGAGCCAGGTGAGGTCGACCTCCCGGTCCGATCCCGGCCCCCGTCCGAAGGCCTGCCGCAGCTGGCTTATCGAGATCGCCAGCGCGCGCCCGGCGGTGTCCACGTCGGCGAGCTCCAGGCGACCGGGGTAGCGCCCGAGGAGCCTCGCCGTCCCCTGGAGGGAGACCGCCTGGATGAGGCTCTCTCCGCCGTCGAAGGTGCTGAGCCAGACCTCATGGCCGTCCGGACCCCAGGCGAGCGACGTGAAGCCCTTGAACCGGCCCAGGATCCGGGTCCGGCCGCCCTTCACGAGGACATGGACCTCACCGTCGGCGAAGGCCGCCGGGGTGGAACGGAAGTAGGCCACCTGGGCTCCGCGGGTCCTCGGGCTTCGCAGGACCGCCGCCCCGTCCTCCACCACGACCTCTCCCTGGGGCCACTCCATCCGGAACCGGCTCGATCCGACCTGCGTGACGAGGCAGAGGCCCGAGCCGTTCGCGGCGAAGTCCGCGGCGAAGGCGGCCCCGCTGATCTCGCGTGCGGCGCCGCCGGCGAGGGGGAGGACCGACACGGTGCCGATGAACATGGCGTTGAAGAGCGCGGGGCGGGTCAGTACGGCCGCTCCCCCTTGTGCCGACGCCCCGAGGAGGATCGCCCCGGGAACGTCCAGGGCGCGGGGCTCCAGGCTTCCTTCCCTGAGGAGGAAGACCGTCGAGGGGTTCCCCTGCCAGCGGGCGCTGTAGGCGATGTCGCGGGAGCCCGGGACGAAGCGGGCTCCGTCGATGGCGCCCCGGCCGAAGGTGAGCTTGCGGAAGGTGGAGAGGGCAGGGGCCCTGTTCCTCAGAGCCCATCCGGTGAGGCCCGCACCGAGGCCCACGCACAGGAGGGCGAGCGCCGCCAGGGCGGACCACTTCTTCTTCACCCCCGTTGCTTTCGACGCGGCCAGCGCGCCGGTCCCGGCGGAGAGGCCGGCGTCCGACCCCGAGGAGAGGTTCCCGAGCGCGAACGCGAGGTCCCGGGCGCTCTGGAAACGGTTTCGCGGGACCTTCTCCAGGCAGCGCCGGACGACGCGGTCCAGCCCGGCCGGGACGACGACGCCCGAGGCAGCGGTCTCCGCCGGTTCCTCCTTGAGAATCGCGGCGAGAGTGTCGGCCTGGGTGCCCCTGGCGAACGCCCGGCGCCCCGTCAGCATCTCGTAGAGGACCGCCCCGAAGCTCCAGAGGTCGCTCCGGGCGTCGACCGCCTCGCCCCGCACCTGCTCGGGGCTCATGTAGCCGAGCGTCCCGAGGATCGTCCCTTCTGCCGTCCGCGCCTCCCCCTGGAACGACCCTGTCGGCACGTCGGTTGCGTCTTCGCGCTGCGCGGCCCCGCCGACCTTGACGTCGACCTTCGCCAGGCCAAAATCGAGGATCTTCAGCCGCTCGTCGGTCGTCACCCAGAGGTTCTCGGGCTTCAGGTCGCGGTGGACGATCCCCTTGTCGTGGGCGGCGGCGAGGCCGTCGGCCATCTCGATCGCCAGCTCCACGGCGCGCGGGGGGCCAGGGCGCCCTTCGAGAGGCGCTCCCGCAGAGTCTTCCCCTCGAGCAGCTCCATCACCACGTAGACGGTCCCGCCCTGCTCCCCGAGGTCGTGGAGCGCCAGGATGTTCGTGTGCGAGAGGGCAGCCACCGCCTTCGCCTCGCGTTCGAAGCGGGCGAGAGCTTCGGGGCTCTTCGCCAGCTCCTCGGGGAGCACCTTCACCGCCACGAGCCGGTCGAGACGCGTGTCCTTCGCCTTGTAGACCTCTCCCATCCCGCCCGCGCCGAGGGGGGCGAGGATCTCGTACGGACCCAGGCGGGTGCCGGGCGCGAGGCTCATCGCGCCCCCTCGATCAGGAAGAGCGAGGATCGCTGGGGATTGGCGGAATAGGCGTACGTGGCCAGGTCGTCGGCGACGACGACCGGATCGAGACTGAGCACGCAGGAAGGGTCGGGCGGGGCGAGCATGCGGAGGGTTTCCCGGCGACCCGTGGAGATCTCGACACGCTCGAGCGGATCGGGTACCCGGACAGGGTTGTGGACGAGAAGCGAGCGGCCGTCCGGCGTCCACCGGACGACCGATTGGTCCGCCGTCAGGAAGAGGAGCGCCCGCGGTTCACCACCGGCGATGGGCACGACCAGTTTCTGCCCCGAACCGTTCTCCACGACGGCGGCCTGGCCGTCGGGGGAGATCAGCCCTCTGGTCGTCCCCTCGGGGGTGACCGCGCGCGGCAAGCCGCCGGCGATCTCCTGGACGTAGCAGCGTGGGGCGTGTCCCCGCTCGCTGCCAGTGACGAGGATCCTCTTCCCGTCGGCGAACCAGCGCGCGTCGGTGTAGTCCTGGATGGGACCTCGTTCCAGGCGGCGCGTCTCGCCTGGTCCCGTGGGATAGAGGACGAGCTGGCCCGGAGAGGTCGGGATGAATGCGAGGGCCAGCTTGCCGTCGGGGGAGAGGCCGCAGGCTCTTCCTTCGCCCAGCCGGACCGGAGGCGCCCCGTCGGTCCGTCTCAGGCAGACCGAGTAGTTGGGCCCCATCACGCCGCTCTCCTCGTCGAAGAGCACGAGGCGGCCATCGGAGGAGATGTCGCGAACCTCGGAGTAATCCAGCCAGGTGAGGTTGCGTTCGGCCTTCTCGCCGGGCGCCACGGCGAAGAGGTCCACCCGGATGTCTTCCCGCGATGCCAGCCACCGCCCCTCCCTGGAGACGTCGCGGATCTGGCTTCCTCCCTGGCTGGACAATGCACGGCGCAGGACGCCGGCGAGGGTGACCGCGTGGACCGAGAAGGTCGCGTAGTTGTCTCCGGCCGAGAAGAGGATCTCCCGCCCGTCGGCCGACCAGGCGAGACCTTCCAGCGCCCACCAGGCCTCCGTGAGGATCGTCTTCTTCCCCTGGAGATCGAAGGCGATGACCCGTCCTCGATCGTCGTACCGCATGGCGTGCTCGAAGAGGGCGATGTGCTGCCCGTCCGGAGAGACCCGGAGATCGCTGAAGTAGCCGGCCGTCTCGCCGAGGGCTCTTCCCGGCGGGTACTCGAGGCGGTCCATCCCCGCGACCTCGCGGACGATGGCCAGCTCCGACCCGTCGGGCGACCAGTCGGCCTCGCGCACTCCTTCGACGATCTCCCGCGGCGCTCCGCCGCCGGGCGCCATCCGCGCCAACGTCCCGATGAAGAACTCGTGGCTGACGTAGCGCGCGCTGGTGAGAAGGGCGAGCTCCCCCTTCGAGGAGACGGAGAGCAGGGCCGTCCGTTTCAGGCCGGTCGAGCGTGCCTCGGGATCTTCCGGGCTGACCGTGAAGACCTCGGGCTCGTTGCCGGAGCGCGCCGCACTGTAGAAGATCGTGCGGCCGTTCGGGGCGAAGCGGGCGTTGAAGATCGCCTCGGGACGGAAGTTGAGAGGCTTGAAGGTGACGTCAGGCGCGCGGTTCTTCCCGGATCGACTCCCGACGAAGAACCCGACGGCAAGGGAGGCGACAACCGCCAAGGCGACGATCCCGAACCGCCGCCTTCCCGCGGGTGGCGCCGGTGCTCCTTGCGCAGCCTGCGGGCCCTCCTCGGACCGGGCGCTCCGCTCCGGGCGAGACGCCTCTCCCAGCTCGAGCCTCGCGTCCCCGATGTCCCGGAGCCTCCGTTTCGGGTCGCGCTCGAGGCAGCGGCGGAGGAGGTGGACGACGGCGGGGGGCGTCGTGGAGGGAAGGGCGCCCCAGTCGGGCTCGGTCTTCAGCACAGCCGCCAGGACGTCGGTGACGGTCTCTCCGTCGAAGAGGCGCTTCCCCGTGAGCATCTCGTAGAGGACGACGCCGAAGGCCCAGATGTCGGC
>CAIMWE010000268.1 GCA_903845115.1 uncultured Acidobacteriota bacterium
GAGATAGCACTCCTGCTCCTCCCTCACGATGATCCGGAACGCGATGACGTCGTGGATCTGGTCCACGGAGAGGCCCTTCGACTTCGTCTTCCGCCAGATGCCCGCCGGGTGCTTCACCCGGAACTGCAGCGTCCGGTGCCGTACGCCGGCCTCGGCGAGGGCCTTGCGGATCTCGGACTCCCGTTTCCTGAGCCAGTTCCTGTTCGTGGCGGGGAGCTTTGCGAGCCGTTGCGTGATCTCCTCGAACGCCTCCGGCTCCAGGATCCGGAAGGCGGCGTCCTCCAGGCGCGACTTCAGCCCGTTGTCACCCAGCCTCTCCGCTTCGAGGACGTCCCGTTCCCACGTCTCCCTCGCGGCGGCCCGGGCCCCCGTGTCCTTCGACCCCCGCGCCTCGAGGTAGCGGCAGCGGGAGAGAAGGTACCGCCGGAGCAGCTTTCTCTGGAAGGCGGCGTCGTCTTCCGGCTCCGGCGAAGCGTCGCTCTCCACCAGCACCGGGCGCCCCCCTGCCCCTCCGCTCGCTTCCAGGACCGAACGCGGCCGCAGCCCGACCATGGCGCGGCGCTCGGCCTCGACCAGCCGGCCGACCGTCTCCTCGAGCTGCGTCCCGAGGTTGCGGAACCGGTAGGCCAGCCAGCGCATCTCCCAGGCCCCGCGAGGGATCTCCAGGCCGCTCCAGTAGCCCTTCTCCATCTGGGTCACGCCATTCAGCAGGCGGTGAAGCGGCCGTTCGATGAGGAGCTGGTTGGCGACGTAGAGCGAGAGGAGGATGGAGGCGATGGCCGCGGCGAGGCTGAAGCCCAGGAAGGCCCAGCGGCGATCCACCATGGCCTGGAACTCGGCTCCGTCCTGCCAGACCTCGAGCGTGCCGAGCCCGCCGGGTAGGGACTGCGCGACGATCGGGATCCGGGAGCGGAGCGCTCCGGGAGACGGCTGGAGCACCGTCCCCGGGAAGAGCGAGTCGGCGGGGGCTCCGGAGGCGTCACGAAGGAGCGCGTGCAGATGCCGGAACCCGCGCTTCGAGTGCGCCTCTTCGAACGCCCGGAGGCGCTCCCGGATCGCGCCGGTGTCCGGTGACGCTTCGATCTCCGCGGCAAGCGGCGCCGCCGCCAGCCCCATGAGCCGCTCGCGGTCCCCGCGGGACCGCTGGACCTCGATCCTCTGGAAGAAGACGGTCAGCGAGCCGAGGACGAGCGTCACGATCACCGACGTCGAGAGGCCGAGCCTCCAGCGGAGGGGCACCCCGCGCACCGGCGCGTCGTTCTGGCTCATCGGTTGAGGTTCGTCTTCATGGATCGTGCCAACCTGGGGAAAGGCCCGAGTCTCCCCGGAGAATGCGCACACGCCGCTCCCCGCAATGGAGTGCCCGAACTCTCCGGCATCTCACGGGCCGCCGGGGTCGCAAGCGACCCGGATCATCGGGCGGCTAGCCTGGTTCCGGCCCTCCGAGATCGACCTCGTCCGGGAGCTGGTCGACCCGTTCCCAGGGCCCGGCCGGGAAATGGGCCGTCAGTCGTCCCCTGCTCCGTTTTTCGCGTCGCCGCCTCGATCGCCGCGGCGTCGGCTCTCGACAGAAAGGACTTCCTCTCGCTCCTGAACAGCATCGTCCCTCCTACCAGCTTCCCGAGGCGCCGCCGCCGCCGGAGCTGCCGCCTCCTCCCGAGAATCCGCTGCTGCCGCCGCCTCCCGGCGGAATAGAATCGGCGCTCGCATCCCGAACCAGCCGAGAGAAACGAATGACCTCACCGATGACGACCTCCCGTCCAGCCCGCGCGATCAGGCCCACCCCGGCCGGCCGACCTTTCCAGGGCGCCGGGCCCGCGACCGGCGACGCGAGCTAGCCCCCTCTTGGACCGTCGAGCGGAGGAGCGTCCGGAGGCGAGGGGGGTGTCGATCCTCGTCGGAACGTCCATGGCGGGCGTCACCGCGGCTCTCGGCGCTCTCCTCCTGCGGTCGATCGTCCGGCTGGACCTTGCCTGGGACGTCTTCACCTACCACCTCCCGTTCGCCGCCCTCCGTGGCGGGATCCGCATCACGCACCAGTTCTCCGACCTCCTACGGACACGGCTGGACGGCTTCCCGCCACTCCCCCATTTCATCCAGGGGGCGCTCTGGCGGCTGACCGGCTCGGTGAACGCCACTGGCGTGGTGGGAATGCTGGCCCTCCTCCTCTTCATCGCGTACTGCCAGGTCGTGCTCCGGGCGTCGTGGTGGCTGGTCGCCGCCGTGGCCCTCTCCGCGCCGCTGGTGATCATCCACGCGGCCTCGAGCTACGTGGACCTCTTCTCGAACGCCTTCCTCGCCGTCGGAGCCGCCTCCGTCCTCTGCGCCGTCGCCTACCCCGAGCGCGCCAACGCGCGTCTCCTGACCGCCGCGGCCGCCGCGATCGCCGGGGCGACCTGGAGCAAGTACCAGATGGTCCCCGCGGCCAGCCTCATCTGGGTCTCCCTCGCCTTCGTCTTCCTGCGCCCCGCCGCCGCCGTCGCCGTCGGACGGAAGCGCGCCGCGCAGATCCTCTCGGGCGGGCTTCTCCTCGCGGGAGTCCCCTACCTGGTGAACCTCGCCAGGTTCGGGAACCCCTTCTGGCCGGTCCGGGTACCGCTCCTGGAGGATCTCCTGCCCTGGATCGAGGATCCCCGGTTCTCCAGGATCTACTCGCGGCCCCAGTCCCTCGCCGGGGCCAGCCAGGTCAGCCTCTTCTTCCGCTCCCTCCTCGAGGTGGGGCTGCCGACCTCCTACCCGGACCGGCCCCGGTGGGTGATCGACCAGGGCATCACGGCGGCTCACCTCCGGCTCGGCGGTTTCTGGTGGGTCTCGGTGGTGGCCTCTCTCGCCGCCCTGACGTTCATGGCCGTGAGACTGGACCGTCGGCGTGGGCTCGCCCTCGTCGGAGGACTCTTCGCGGGGATCGGATTCGTCAGCTTCCTCCCCCAGTCGCACGAGCTGAGGTACTACCTCTTCCTTCCCCTGACGTGGGCGGCGGCGATCGGCTTCCTGTTCCCCGAGTTCCGCGTTCGCTTCCCGCGGTCGGCCGCGGCCGTCGTCCTGATCTGCACGAGCCTGTTCGGCACCATGGCCTGGGTGAATCGCGACTACTACAGGCCCGAACGGATCGGCTGGGTCCAGGCGGCCGAGGCCCTCGGCGCCGCGCGGTACTGGCCCGGACTCTCTCGGACGGGAGTGAACTGCGCGATCCGGATGGCCCCTCGCCCGATCCTCCTCACGGGTCCCTCCATGACCGAGTACCGGGTGCGAGAGGAGGCCATCGAGGAGCTCTGCGCCGACGGCTCGACCGTCGTGACGCCCGAGGGGATCAGGCCCCTGATGGCGCGCGCGACGACCTTGCAGGGATCGGGGCCGACGGAGGCGAGCCGCCCGGAGAAGGAGCTGATCGCACGGCGGGCGCTGGTGAGCAGCCTCGCCCACCTCGAGGCCGGCCGCTTCGTCCTCGCCTCCGAGCGGGCGGGACAGGCCGCCACCCTCTGTCCGACCTGGCAGGGGCCGTACCGCATCGTCTGCTCCGCACGCAACGCGCTCGGGGAATACCAGGACGCCCTCTACGCCTGCGTCTCGGCCCTGACCCTGGGGATCGACGACGAGTTCTCGAGGCAGGGGCTGGCCACCGCCCTCTCGGCGGGGAAAGACGCCGGGACACGCCCGGACGCCTTCCGCGACACTCGAGAGTGGCTCGACCTCAGCGAGGTCCGCTACCGCGAGCAGCGGTTCGAGGACAGCATCGAGGCTGCCGCCCGCGTCCTTCGCAGGGAGCCGGGTTCCGCCGAGGCGTGGGAGCGGGTCGCCGAGGGGAGTGGCGCCGCCGGGCACGCGGAAGACTCGGCCAGGGCCCGCCGGATCGCCCTCGACCTCCGGTCCCACGCCCCGACCCCGCACTGACGCGCCGCCGGGAGCGTCCGGGGGAAAGGGCCGCGGCCGTCAGGGCGGCGGCGGCTCCCAGGGGGAGCGCGCCATTCCGGCGGCCGCCGCCGCTGCGGCCCGCCCGGCCGTCCGACCGGTCGCCCACGCCCACTGGAAGTTGAAGCCACCGATCGGCCCGAAGGCGTCCAGGATCTCTCCCGCGAAGAAGAGGCCGGGGACGAGGCGGCTCGCGCCGCTGCCCGGGTCGACCTCCTCCAGCGCGACGCCGCCACCCGTCACCTCCGCGGTCCGGTAGCCCTCCGTGCCGGTGACCGGCAGCTCGAAGGCGGTGACCGCGTGGACGAGCGCCGCCCGCCCCTCGCGAGTCAGTCGCTGGAACGCGGTCGCCCCGATGCCGGAAACCGCGACCAGGAGGTCCGCGAGGCGGTCCGGGAAGTGCCGCTTCAGGAGCGCGGCCGGAGACCCGGACGCCCCCCGGAAGATCCCGTCCCAGGCGGCGGCGTCGAGGCCGGTCCCGAACGAGGCCTTCACCCGGAACGGCTCGTCCCCGAGCCGCGCGACCTCGACCGCGTGCGCGGCGTCGAGGACGGCCGGACCGCTGTAGCCGCGGTGCGTGAAGAGGAAGCCGCCCGCCGCCGAGGTCGCGCGCCCTCCAGCCGTCACGGTCACGCGGGCCTCGGCCGAGAGGCCCGAGAGGGCGGCGTGAGGGGAGGCGTGGGGCGCGTTCGGCGCGCCCCGGGCGACCATCGGGACGAGCGCCGGAAAGAGCGGCCGGACGGCGTGCCCCAGCCGAGCGGCCAGGTCGAACCCCGCCGCGTCGGCGCCCCCCGCGAGGACCGAACGGCCTCCGGTCGCGACGACGACGGTCCGGGCCTCCAGGGGGCGACCGTCGATCCCGACGCTGAAACCTCCGGCGGAGGGGGCGAGCGACCGGCCGACCGTGCCGCACCGGAACTCCACCCCCAGCGCCCGCGCGCGGGCCACGAGCGCGTCGCGGACGTCGTGCGCGCGCTCCGAGGGCGGGAAGAGCTTCGGCCCCTCCTCGTGGAGCGGCCCGCCGAGCAGCTCCTCGAAGGCGAGGCGCTGGTCGTCGAGAGGGAACCGGTCGAGAGAACGCCGGACGAGCCGCGCCGGCGAGGACGAGACGAAGCGGTCGGGCGCGCCGAAGGCCGGGAGGACGTTGCAGCGTCCGCCCCCCGAGACGAGGATCTTCCGGCCCGGATCGCGGGCGGCTTCCAGGACGAGGACCGAGAGGTCCCGCCCCGAGTCGCGCCGCACCTCGCCCGCGGCGATGGCGGCCATCAGCCCCGCCGCACCGCC
>CAIMWE010000269.1 GCA_903845115.1 uncultured Acidobacteriota bacterium
CCCGTACGTCGGGCCGTTCGGCCCCGTGAGCACCCCTCCGTATCCCAGGTGGCTCCCTCCCGTCCTGTCTCCGGGCAACGGGCTCACGTTCGGATAGCTGTACCCGCTCGCATACCCTCGCTCCGAAACGTCGATCGACGCGCTACAGCCGATGTAGAGATCACCGCTCCCGAGGTCCAGGTCGAGGGATCGTGCGCTGGCACCCACAGCGGTCGAGTGCACCACCGACGCTCCCGGCAGGACCGCCATCCCGCGGAACGAGTGATGCCCGTCGATCGTCAGGATCCCGCCAGTCACGAAGATCGTCTGGTTGTCATAGGTGGTGATTCCTACTCCTATGGAGGCGGAAGCTGAGAACACCTGACCGGTACGGACCGGGATCAGAAGAACGACCGAGCTCTCGAGATTCCCTGAGTCGACGACACGAGCCCTGATCAGGACCGTGCCGCCGTCCGGAGTCGACGACGGGATCGGGCAGGTCCCAGTGTACAGACCGCCCGTCTGCGTCGTCACGGTCGACGACGGAGAGGTCGCCGACCCGACGTAGAACTCGACCTTGCTGATGTTCCGCCCTCCGAGCGCGGTGGCCGACACCGAAACCGGCAAGCTGTAACCGGGAGGCACGAAAACGCCGCTCCCCGGACATGAGAAGGCCACCTGCGGGCCGTTTGGATCGGACGGCGGATAGACCAGGAGGCCGAACGACATCGTGGTCTTGTTCCCTGACGGGTCGAAGGCGTTGATGACGACGGGGACGGCTGTGACGGCGTTGACCTGCTTCCCCGAATAGCTGACCTGGTACGGGGCCGAGGTCAAGGTCGATGGCGCGCCTCCGTCGATCGAGATCTGGACGCTCGCCACCTGCACGTTGTCGGAGATCGTCGCACCGACCTGGATCGGTGTCCCGAAGTAGACCGCCGTCCCGTCGATCGGCCAGCTCTTCGAGATCGAAGGGGCCACCTGGTCGGGAAGGATGGTCAGGGTTACAGGGCTCGACGTCGTGACGTGTCCTGTGCTGTCCGTCGCCACCGCCGAGAGCGCGAGGCCCTGGGCCGATGAAACGATCGGCGCCGGCAGGTTGAGGGTCGCGCTCGGCCCCGGGTTCGTCACGCTCATGTTCTGCGTCCCGAGAGAGACGACGATCGAGGCGACACCCAGATCGTCCGATGAGCTGACCGTCACCGGAATCGTGCTGCCGGCCAGAAACGTCCCCGAAACTGGCGAGGTGATGGCAACGGTCGGGGATGAGTCGGTCTGGACCGTCACTGGCACCGTGACCGGGCCCGAGACGTGGCTCCCCCCGTCCAGCGCCGTGAACGAGAGAGCGGCCGGACCGATCGCTGCCGTCGTCTCGACGTGATAGGTCCGCCTCTCGATCCGATCGAGCGGCGTGGACGCGAGGACCTCGGTCTTCGTCAGAGTGAAGCCCGCTGGGGCGGCAGCGTTGATCGAGACGAGCGACAGGTCGTCTGTCGCCTCGACATGGACGACCAGGTCGCGCCCGACCTGGACCACGGACGAGCCCTCGACCATGGCGGACGCGATCACCGGGGGCCGGTCGGGCTGGAGCTGGAGGGGGAGGTCGACGACGGGCGAGCTGTTCCCGCTGAAGTCCAGGGCGACGGCCCTCACCGCGATTCCCGGCCCACCGGCACTGGCCACGGCGGGAAGAGACAGGGCGACAGTCCTGGAGCGGTCCGACCGCGCGGGGAAGGCGGTGTCCCCGAGCGGGTGGACCTCTCCCCTCGGAGTCAGAAGATAGACGGCCACGCTCTTCACGTCGCTGTCGGGCCAGCGGACGGTGTAGGGATGGGACGTACCCTCGGTCGGTGCCCCGGTATCGGCCGGGTCGAACGTGAGGACGGGCGCGTGATCGTCCCGCGTGAAGAAGTGGATCCGGACCGGGGAAGGCATCGCGTTCCCGGCCATGTCGGTGACGCCATCGAGGAGGATTTCGTACTCCGCCTCGAGAAGGAACGGCGCCGCCGGATTGAGGGCGATGGTCCGGCCGTCTGCCTGAAGAGCTGGAGCGATCGAAACCGGACCCGGGGGGGAGCTCACCCGGTTCAGATGGACGCCGGACGAGAGGCTCCCGGGTGCGATCAGCTTCGTCAGGACGACGACAGGGTTGAGGTCGACCCGGACCTGGATCTGCTCGGGTAGCGGCGAGGAGGTCAATACCGTCGGCGCCGTGAGATCAGCCGTGGTGAACCGTGCGACGAAATCCCCTCCCATCGGCAACGAGGAATGGTCGAGGATCGCTCCGGAGGCCCTGATCTCGTACGTCGTCGACCCGGCCAGGGGCGACGCGAACGACAGGGTCAAGACGGTGCGGGTCGCGTCCAGCGAGACCGACGAACCTCCGACGGGACCGAACGGACCCGAGACCTGGAGGAGGCTTCCGAAGCTGCCGAAGAGGCCTGACGAGAGAGTATCGAGGGGTTCCGAGAAGGTCAGGACGATCGTCGGTGTCAAGCCGAGACCGGTCGCTCCAGCGGGCGGGCTGACGGTGACAACCCTCGGTGGAACGTCGTCGAGCGTCAGGTCACCGACGTCTGCCAGCGGTGACGCCGCGCTGCACCTTGTGTCGGCGAACGTCCGGCCGAGTCCGGGAGGCGCCGCACTCACGCGCACCTGCGCCACGCCGAGCGGCAGATCGGGGACCTCGAATCGTCCGTCAGCAATCGTCACGGTCGCGGCGATGAATACCCATCCCTTGAGGCCAGACCCGAAGACGAGCACCTGCGCCCCCTGCGCGGGCAGGGACTGATTCGGCGGCGGCAAGAGGACCCTGCCGCGAAGAAGTCCCCTCGCCTCGACGACGACCGTGACGTCCGCGGTCTGTCCCTCTGCCGTGAAGTCGGTGACGCTGGACGACCCCGCCGCGCCGGATACGTCCTCCCGAGCCGATGCGGTGATTCCGAACCCGCCCCCGACGTTCAGGACCGTGGCGTCGCCCGCAGAGTCGAGGCGGATCTGGGCTCCCGAAGGGAATCGATAGCGATACGGGCCGCCGGCATAGACCGAGGCCGTCCCCTGAGCCGGCAGGAACGATCCAGCCTGCGTGGGATCGGGCTTCCGGACGTGGACCCGCACGGTCCCGAACGGTCCGTAGCGGAGATCCACCCGTTTCGATTCTCCGGCCGCCAGCTGGCCGCCGGCCTGCGCGAGGTGGAACGGAGAGACCCGTTCCGTTCCGTACAGCGAGAACGTCCCGGCCACGACGCTCTCGAAGTCAAAGGTCGACGTGAGCGTCACCTGTTCGTAGAGCCCGGCGAATCCGTATTGCACCCGGACCTCCGGCGCGACGCCGACGGCCGGGAGAGCCGAACCGTCTGACCGGAACACGCTTCCCAGAATTCGCCCGGTGGGCGTGGCGTAGAGGTCGACCTGGATCGCCTGCCCTTCTACCGTCAGCCGCCCTGTGCCTCTGGCGGAGAGACCGGCCCCCGCCTGAGGCGCGTCGACGGTGATCGTGCCCGCAGGGACGCCATCCGCTCGATAGGTCCCATCCTGACCCGTCGTCACGGTGAGAGTCGGGCTGGAGGAGCCCACGTCGGGAACCGACGAGAGCCGAAGGGAGCTTCCGGGAATCAGCGAGCTTCCGTCGAAGGTCCGCAGCGTCCCGAAGACCGACCCGATGGCCCTGAGCGGGACGTCGATCTGCCGGGTCTCCCCGGGTGCGATCGAGAAGGAGGCAGAGGCACCGTTCCGGCTGGTCCTCGGATCCACGACGGAAAGGGCGTGGACGAATCGCGATCCGGCCGGAACGCCCTCGATCAGGAACGACCCGTCCGCTCCAGTCGTGGCGGCGCCAAGAACGTCTCCACCGAACCCCTCTCCCCAGGTCGACAGGACGACGTTCGCCCCAGGGATGCCGCTGCCGTCCCCCGGGCTTCGAACGGTCCCGCCGACGCTCCCGAAGGCCCCGAAGGCGACGGTTCCTTCGACGCGGAAGCCCTCGCCGACGCCGAGGAGCGAGGTCCGGCCGGAGCGGAGGCCCATCTTCGCGGCGACAGCGATGGCTCCCGCCGTCACGCTCTGGAACGAGACGGTTCCAGTCCCGTCCGTCGTGGCCGTGAGCTTCCTCCGGGGACCGGCGGTCTCCTCGACGACGACCTGGGCACCGCTGATCGCGGCTCCACCCGCCGATGGGTCATCCTTGACCGCCACGGTCACCGATCCGACCGGGATCACGCGTAGCGTCAGCCGGGCATTCGGGGAGGCCGCCGTGACGCTTCCGTACGCCTCGGCAAAGCGAGAGACCCCGGCGACCTGGACGTCGACTTTCGCGTGGAGCCTCTGGACGAACGGAACGAGGGGGAAGACGAAGTAGCCGTCGGGGTGCGTCACGGCCTGAAGCAGTTCCTTCCAGCCGACATCGAGCGTGACCGGCTGGGCCCCGAGCGGAGTGCCAGCGGAGTCGAAGAGGTATCCGTCGACCGTCCCTGGATTTCCGTCGAAGACGAGGTCGATCGGCCCGCGGCTGGTGTCTCCCATCACGGTTCCGAAGTCGAGGCTCTTGTCGCCGTAGAAGGTGTTCTTGGCGGTGACGATCAGCCTGCCGCCGTGCGCGGCCGGGAAAGAGAAGCTCCCCGTGGCAGGGTCGGTGGAGACCGTCGCGTACGACCCCGGACCGTCCCCGAAGACGCGGCCGTCCTCCGGATTCGTTGGATCGGCGACCGGATCCGAAGGGAGGCTTCCGCTGAATCGTGCAGAGGCGAGCTGGACCGGCGCGAAGACCGGGTTGTCGTGCAGGTTGCCGTTCACGTCGCGGACGCGCGCGATCACGCGGCCGGTGATATCGACGAAGCCTCGAAGAGCGATCGTCACACTGGCTGACCCGCCCGCGGCGGGAATCGTCGCGGACACGGCCCCGGCGTTCCGGATCACCCGGCCGGCCCGTGTCTCGGGAGAGGTGGCCTGGATCCGGGACGTTCCGATCGGGACATCCGCAAGTGTGAAGGTCCCATCTCCCGCCGACCTGGCCGACGAGATGAGCTTCAGAGGAGGGCCGGTGTCCCAGACCTCGACGGCGGCGTTTGCCCGAGGGGCCCCGGCCTGGTCCACGACCGTGCCCGTCACCGTGCCGAGCGTCGAGCTGCCCGGGAAGATCAGGTTCGCCACGGAGCTCACGCCGTTCTGGATTGTGACGTCCGTCGACACTGATCTCCCAGACGAGGGGAGAAAGGCCGTGACCCGGACGGCTCCCACGGGGACACCGTCGAGTCGGTAGGATCCATCGGTCCCGGCGGTCGTCCGGAAGCCGGAATCGCCGAGATACACGACAGTGGCGGCGGCCGGCACGACAGCGCCACCCACCGTGATCTTCACGGTTCCCTGCACGGTCCCGTACTGCTTCACCGCCTCGGGGACCACGAGGTGGAGACTCACCGGCTGATCAGCCTGGAGCGTGCCCCCCTGCACGAGCACGGGATACTGCGAGATCGACGCGTCGAAAACCTCGAAACGGACGGCGCCCGCCGGAATCGACGAGAAGGAGAAAGTCCCGTCCGCTCCTGTCGTCCGGACGCCGTCGTACCCGTCTCCAGCCGCTGCGGGGCTGTACGCCGCGACGAAGAGTCCCGGGTACGGCTTGGAGTCCGCTCCGTGCAAGACCGTCCCGGTCACCGACGTCCGAGGTGTCGAGGCCAGCACGAGTTGGGCCGTCGCCGTTCCACCGGGGGCCCCGATAAACGCCGTCGCCGCCGCGAGACGTCGGGTCGCGGGGTCCTCTGCCTGCAGCTGGACGGTGCCGACCGGGACCGAGCTGAACACGAACGTCCCGTCCACCGCCGAGTACTGCGCCGTCCGGAAGCTCGAATCGGTCGTCGAGGCGCAGCGCACGATCGCCTTCGCGAGCGAAACACCCGTCGAGTCGCTCACCTTGCCTCGAATCGTCCCCCGACCCTGTAGAACGACGTCCACGTGCACGACCTCGCCGTTCGTGTGGATCGAGCCGACCGCGTATCCCTTCGAGCCGGTGATGGCGTCGAAGGAGTCGATCCGGAACGGGCGGCCGTCCTGCTTCCGGACGAACTCGACAAAGAAGGTACCAGTCGCATCAGTCGTGACGACGGTGGTCGAAGCAGCGTACGTCTCTCCCGAGAGGTCGTCTGTCGACGCCTCGGAGACTCTGACGGGCGCGTTCGAGAGCGGAGCTCCGTCCGGGCCGAGAACCCTCCCCTCGAGCGAACCTCCGGCTACGGCCAGGCGCGGCTGGAGAGGAATCCCTCCCGTCCAGCTCTCTCCCGCGGCCGAAGGTACGGCCGCGCCGACGACTGCACCAGGCCGGTAGGGGCTGAGAATCTCGGTCGATACGATCGAGACGAGGCGCGGATCGGAACCAACCTGCACCAGCTGGATGCCTCGCTCCCGGCTCGCATTCGAGGGCAGGGTCGTCGGAAGGCGGTAGGTCCGGAGGTCCGCGGCGCCGGGGCCAGCAGGGCGGTTGAAGACAAGCGTCGCGACCTTCCCCATGCTATTGGCGTCGAGGTCCTGGACGGCGGCGATCGGCGCGAAGGCGGTCAGGATTGCCCGCTGGGAGGTGACCGTGGTGATGCCGTGCGTCGGGTTTGAGAGGTAGAGGTCGGTGGCACCGGAGACGACCCGGAGGATGGCCGTCTCGTTCCGACCTGTCGGTTTCGACACGAACTCCGCCTGACGATAGCCGCCCTTTCCGTCCGGGAAGACGACCTGGAGGGAAAACGTCCCGGTACGTAGACCTTCCACGACGACGGAGAAGCCCTGCTCTCCGAGCCGGCCCAGGAGACCTAGCTCGCCACCCTGCGGCGAGGAGATGGAGAGAACCGATGCGAACGGCAGATCCCGGGAGTACCCGGTCTCCCCTGCTCTCCTTCTGGAGGCAGCGGCCGTCTTGTAATCCACGAGCGCAAGACGAGCCGCTGGATCAGACGGCTCTCCGGCCTGCAAGAAGACGAAGGCCGCTCCGCCGGACGCGGCCAGGGAGTCCATCAGCATCGTGCCCAGAACCGCCGTCCCCCCTGACCGGTGGAACTCCGTCAACACTTGCCCGATCCCGGATTCCATCTCCTGGCCATGTCGGTTGGCCCGCCGAACAGCATCGAAGGCCGGAATCACGGCACTCGACCCGAGCCAGCCGAAGGTGAGGTCCGCGGTCGCGGAGGGGATGGGCTGACCCAGGCTCGCCCGTCTCGCGGCCTGGACCAGGTCCACGACTCGATCCTGGACGACCCCGTCTGCGAACGACGGTTCGTCGCCGCCGAGCCCCGCCGTCGGGTCCTTCGTGGCCACGCCGTGCGCGATTCCGATCAGGGCCGTCGCCGGGTCGACGACGGCCGCTGGGAGAAGGGAGATCGACTTCGGGAAGACGAAGGTGTCCGGGGAGAGCGGCGTCCCGTCGTTCGTCACGCCGGCGCGGAGGCGCAGGGACCCGACGACAGAGCCGTCGGAGGTGAACGACGAGGCCACGACCCTGCCCGTTCTCGTGGCCTGGAACCGGAAGCTGGCGGAGGCCGACTCACCCGGCGGAATGTCTCCGAGGGGTGCAGCGGGGTCTGTGCCGGGGGCCGCGTCGAGGGAGATCGCACCGGTCACGGAGGCCGCGTCGATCGACAGCCTCACCTGGTTCGCACGGACGGTCGAGGTGTTGACGACCGTCGCGCGGATCTCGTACTCCTCGCCCTCCCGGACGACGTCGGGGTGATTGAAGGTCAGCGAGAAGCTCGGGTCCCGGACCACGATGCTTCCACGGGCCGTCCCCTTCAGCCGGAGCGGCTGGCCGCTCGCGAGGCCGAGGACGTTCGCTTCGATGTCACAGACGACCTCGTGCGTCCCCACCCGAAGGCCCTCCGTCACGAATTCCGCCTGGCCCGTGTGCTGGGCGACGAGGACCGAAATGTCGTCACCGGTGCCGAGGACACCGTCGGGGCCCTCGTTCCTCACGGGGACCTGCTGACCGCTCGGGACCGACGGGGTCGTCTGGACGAGCCGGAGCGCGAGCGACGGAAGGGAGATCGTCGTCGTGATGTTCGAGAGACTCAGCCCAGACCCGGAACTGCTACCGTTCTGTACGAGCAGGACCACCGAGAAGAACTGGTTCAGGAAACGGATATTCCCGGGAAGAACCAGAATTCCGAACACCGGTGGAGGATTGACGGCCCCCTCGTCGATCAGCTCCGCGTCGGGGGCGCCGCCCGTCGGCGGAACGTCGACCTGAAGCTGAACCGGGAGGACCACGGGGGGAGTGAACCTCTCGTCCTTTCCGTCGACCTGCACGTTCGGGGGGCCAATCGGCAAGAACGTGTTTCCCGCCTGGATGCAAACAGGGAGTTCCACCCGGATCGTCTTACCGCCCTGGATCGATAGGCCAAACGCGAACGAAAACGCTTTGAAGGCCGACTCGTCAACCGTAATGCCTCGGCTCGCTAGCTCCTGCGACGAAAGTGCGCGCGAGGTGATCTGAGTGACGAGAATATCCGTGACGACGACAGCTGCCGCCGGATGAGCGGAACGCGCGACTGTTCGTCCGCCCTCCGTCAGACGAATATTCGTCAGCTGGTACTCGCCCCTGAGGGACAGCGCCGGCAGCACGAGGGCTCCGCCAGGTACGGTGCTCAAGGTGAGGGAAGCGGTCAGGCCAGGCCCGGATAGGTCGGCAGCGACCCTGGCACCGGACGTCAGTAGACCGTCCATCGGCCCAGAGAAGACCGTCTGGATCGTGGCAGGCACGCCCAGCGGGACAGTCTGAGAGACAGGCTGAACGTCGAAGGCCGCTCCGACAAGGCGATACTGGCCGCTCCCGAGGTTCGAGTCGGCGGCGTTCGCCACTGCCGCATGGAGCAGGGCGCAGCAACAGAGCTTGTATAGGCGTCGGGCGCTCGGGGACAGACTGTACGAACGATGGCTCCGAAGGGACGAATGGTCGCCTGGCCTCACGACACTCCTCCTCGCGGGATCACCTGACCACGACACCCTGGACTTCTCCAGCCTTCACTCCTGATCTGACTTGAAGTGCCGTGCAGTTCCCAAACCCGAAACAGCCGCGATGTGGTTTCTTCACTCTTCCGATGGAGGCGACCCCATACCCGCGTTCGGGGCATCGCCACCACCCGCCTCCCAGGCGGGCGCCGATCTTATTCCGGAGTTCCCCTCAAAATCGCCTGTTTTTTCGTTGCATCGAGGAGGTCAGGACCGCCCGGGGGAGGCGGAAGCCGGGGCGCGGGAGCTGGAGGTCGGCGGCGTTACCTCCCGCATCCTGTATCGTCTCGCCCCCGTGACGCGCACTTTCGCCGCCCTCCTCCTCGCCTTTGCGGTCGCCACCCCGGCGTTCGCCCAGAAGCCGGCGGCCGGCTCCCCGGCCGTTCCTCCGGCTCAGGCCACGCCCCTCCGGGGCATCGTGGAGGCCGCCCGGCACCCGTGGCTCCGGTGGCCCGATTTCAGCGACTACCGGGTCCACGTCTCGGGCTTCTACCAGGCCGTGGAGTGGCGGACGGGGTGGATCGCGGGAGAGGTCCCGACTCCGCAGGCCCGGGCGGTGATCGCCCTCCTGGAGAAGGCGGACGAGAAGGGGCTGAACGCCTCGGACTACGACGGCGCCCGGTGGGGCGAGTGGACCTCGCGCCTCCGCGGCAGCGCGGCCGACCGGGAGCTGTTCGACGCGGCCCTCACCGTCACGACGATGCGGTACATCTCGGACCTCCGGATCGGGCGGATCCCGCCCGGGCACGTCAGCTTCGAGCTGGAGATCGAGTCGAAGAAGCTCCACCTCCCCACCTTCGTCGCGGCCCTCCAGCGCTCCGCCGACCCGGCCGGCGCCCTGGGAGCGGTCGAGCCCCCCTATGCCCCGTACCGGATACTCCGGGCCGAGGTCCCCCGCTACCGGGCGCTGGCCGCCCTGCCGTTCGTGCCGATCTCCGTCCCGAAGAACCTGAAGCCGGGAGAGGCGTGGCCCGCGGCCGACACCCTGGCCGAGAGGCTCGAGAAGACGGGGGACCTCCCGGCCGGAGTCCGCGCGGCGCTCCCGAAGGGGGTCTACGGCGGCGGCCTCGTGGACGCCCTGAAGGCCTTCCAGGGGCGCCACGGCCTGGCGGCGGACGGAAAGGTCGGTCCGGGCACCCTCGAGGCCCTGAACACCCCGTTCTCCGTCCGGCTCCGGCAGATCCAGCTGACCCTGGAGCGGTGGCGCTGGCTGCCGCCGGGCCTGCCGGACAGGACGGTCCTGGTGAACATCCCGGGGTTCACCCTGCGCGCCCTGGAAGCCGGCCCGGGAGGCGCCGAACTGACGACGAAGCTGAGGATGGCGGTGGTGGTCGGCAAGGCCTACAAGCACGAGACGGCGGTCTTCGAGAACGCGATGAAGTACGTCGTCTTCCGGCCGTACTGGAACGTCCCGGTGAGCATCGCGCGGCAGGAGGTGATCCCGAAGGCCAGGAAGGACGGGGCCTACTTCGCGCGGGAAGGGTACGAGCTGGTGACCGGGGACGGGAAGACGGTGCTCGCGCCCACCCCGAAGAACCTCGGCCTGGCCGCCAGGGGCGCGGCCGTCCTCAGGCAGAAGCCGGGGCCGAAGAACGCCCTGGGCCAGGTGAAGTTCATGTTCCCCAACTCGCACAACATCTACCTGCACGACACGCCGTCGCAGGCCGCCTTCCAGCGGGCGCGCCGCGACTTCAGCCACGGCTGCGTCCGGGTGGAGAAGCCGTTCGACCTGGCGGCGTGGGTCCTCGCGGAGCAGCCGGAGTGGACGCCGGAGCGGATCCGGGCCGCGATGACCGGCGACACGCAGGTCCAGGTGAACCTGAAACGCCCGATCCCGGTCTACATCCTCTACGGCACCGCGATCGCCACCACGGACGGGAAGCTCTCGTTCTTCGAGGACATCTACAAGCACGACGCCCACCTGGCCGAGGTCCTCGCGAAGGGATACCCCTACCCGGTGAAGTGACCGGCCGCGCCGGTCACCAGCGGCGGACGCGGCCGGTGTCCACGTGGACGAAGTCGGAGGAGGCGTAGTACCCCACTCCCCCGCGGGCCATCTCCAGCGCCACGTCGCGCAGCGTCCTCGTGGTCACCCCGGGCAGCCGGACGTCGATCGCCTGGCCTTCCATGTGGAGGCTGTGCCGGGCGACCCCCTGGCGGCTGGTCCGGAGCATCTCGTTCGTCCGCGGAGACCGGAAGCCCGAGATGATGTGGAACTCGCCGTCCGGCTCGCCGAGGGAAGAGGCGAGCGAGGTGAGGAGGTCGTAGAGACGGGGGTCCACCGGGTGCCGGTCCCCGGTCCGGAAGTCGCGGAGGCACGACTCCAGCTTCTCGAGAGCCGCCGGGTCGTAGGCGGTGCCCTTCCGGTAGACCACGTCGACGTGCTCGCCTGTGTGGGTGTTGAAGAGGCGGAGGCGGGCGCCTCCATCCGGGTCGAGGCCCGCACGGCCGGCCCGGGAGGGGGCGAGAAGGGCCAGCAGGGCGAGAGCGAAGGCCGCGCCCGATCGTCTGCAGGGGGAGAAGTGCATCAGGCTCCTGGGTGGTGAATTTCGGCTCTGGCCGCCGCCGGAGGATAGCAGTTCGGCAGTCCGATCCGCCGAACCGCCCTCGGGCCGACCGCCTTTTCCCCCACCCACCCATGGGCTAAGCTCTCGCCCGCAAGGAGAGACGATGGGACTGCTGGACGATCTATTGAAGCAGGTCGGGACGCTGTCCGGGGGTGCCGGTCAGGCGGCCGGCGGAGCGGGCATCTTCTCGGCGCTGAACGACGCCCTGTCGAGTCACGGCGGGGTCCAGGGCCTCGTGAACCTCTTCCAGGAAGGCGGGCTCGGGAGCGTGATCGCCTCGTGGATCGGGACGGGCGCGAACCTCCCGGTCACGGCGGACCAGCTCCAGCAGGTCCTCGGCCCGGACCGGCTGTCGCAGATCGCGGCGCAGCTAGGGATTCCGGCGCACGACGCCGCGGCCACCCTGGCTAAAGGCCTTCCCACCCTGGTCGACCGGGCCACGCCGGGCGGCACGCTCCCCGGAGCGGCCACCGACATCCTCGGCAAGGTATTCGGCAACCTGAAGAGCTAGAGACCCGGGCCTCTCCCGGCCCGAGCTGAACCGACGCGGATCGACAGATAGTCCCGGACCTTTAGGTGCCGGGAGAAAGGACCCACGATGCGGACCAAGAACCTCTTCCGGGCATCTACCCTCGCCATCGTCGTCGCCCTCCTGGTGTTCTCGGGGAACGCCCTGCTCGCCGCCGACAAGCCGGCCGCCGGCAAGGTCGACCTGAACAGCGCCGACGCGAAGACCCTCGAGGCCCTGCCCGGGGTCGGCGCCGCCACGGCCAAGGCGATCATCGCCGCGCGCCCCTTCAAGAGCGTGGACGACCTGAAGAAGGTGAAGGGAATCGGCGACGGACCCAAGTTCGCCGGCCTGAAAGACAAGGTGACGGTCGGCGGCGCGGCTGCCGCCCCCGCAGCTCCCGCGGCTCCCGCTGCCCCGGCAAAGCCAGCCGCCGCCGCCCCGGCCGCCCCGGCCCCGGCCAAGCCCGCCGCTCCGGCCGCCGCTCCCGCCGCGCCCGTGGCGAAGGCTCCCGCCGCGAAGGCTCCCGCGGCCCCGAAGCTGGCCCCCGGGCAGAAGATCAACATCAACACCGCGACGAAGGAGCAGCTCGACCTGCTCCCCGAGATCGGCGGCGTGAAGGCCCAGGCGATTATCGACGGGCGTCCCTACCAGAAGATCGAGGACATCATGAAGGTCAAGGGAATCAAGGAAGGGATCTTCGCGAAGATCAAGGACAGCATCACCGTCAACTGAGGCCAGGTGAACCGGCGTGGGAGGGGCGGGCCGCTCCCGCCCCCCTCCCGTTTGCCGAACTTCCTTGTGAGCTCTCCCCTCCTCCTCCGCCTCCGGGCCGAGCTCGAGCGCGCCGGCGACCCTGTCCGGGCCGAGGGCGCCCGGAGGTACATGAAGTCGGAGATGCCGTTCCACGGCGTCCCCACCCCGGTCCTTCGCTCCATCTGCGGCTCCGTGTTCCGGGACCATCCCCTTCCGGACGCCGGCTCCTGGCGACGCGAGGTCCTGGGGATCTGGCGCGGCGCGAAATTCAGGGAGGAGCGCTACGCCGCGGTCGAGCTGGCCGGGGACCGCCGCGCGCGGGAGTTCGACGACCTGGGCGCCCTCCCGGCCTACGAGGAAATGATCGTGACGGGGGCCTGGTGGGACACGGTGGACGCGATCGCCTCGCACCGCATCGGCGCGCTCCTCCGGAAGCACCCGACCCCGATGAAGAGGACTCTCCTGGACTGGAGCCGCTGCGACGACCTGTGGAAGCGGCGAGCGGCGATCCTCTCGCAGCTCTCGTTCAAGGGTGAGACCGACACGGCGTTCCTGTACGCCTGCCTCGAGCCGTCGCTCGAGTCGAAGGAGTTCTTCCTCCGAAAGGCGATCGGCTGGGCGCTCCGTTCGTACTCGTGGACGGACCCCGGGGAGGTCGTCCGCTACGTCCGGGCGAAGGGGGACGCCCTGAGCCCACTGTCGCGCCGCGAGGCGCTGAAGCACGCACGCCCAGGCCCCGGTCGGAGAGACCCTTGACGACGGGACCGGCAGGCCGGGGCTAGGCGGCAAATGCAGGCGAAGGAGTGGAGGGACCTTGCCGAGAGGGTCGCCGGCGGAGGCCTCTGCCTCTACGTCGCTCTTTTCCCCTTCCACCACCTCTTCCCGTGGAACGTCCTCGTCAGCCGCGCGGGGCTCATCGTGGCCGCCTCGGCCGGGCTCGCCGCGTGCTTCCTGGACCGGCGCAGCCCGGTCGTTCCCTCTCCGGTGACCGCGATCTTCGGGCTCTTCGTGACGGTTTCCGCCCTCTCCGCCCTTCTCGGCGTCGACCCGCTCGCCAGCTCTCACGCGGTCGGCAAGTCGCTCCTTCGCGCGACGGCGGTCTTCCTCCTCGCCGCGGGCCTCTCGCGCGCCGAGCGGTGGCGGGAGGAGCTCGCGACGGCCCTGTCCCTCTCCGGTGTCGGCCTCGCAGCCGTCGGCTTCGCCCTCTTCTTCCTGGGGATTCAGAACGCGTTCGGCGGCGTGACCGTCCCGGGCATCGACTACAACTCCATCTGCATGCTGCTCGTCCCGGCGGCGGCCTTCGCCCTGCGCGGCGCGTCGAGAGCTCGCAGGCACCGGGCCTGGGTCCTGACCGGAGCGGCGGCCCTGGTCGTCGCGGCCGTCGCCCTCTCCTATTCCCGGATCGGCTGGGCCGCCTTCGCCATCCTGATCGCGACCCTCTGGGTGTCGCTGCCGGCGGCGCGGCGGCACGTCGCCGGGACCGCGCTGGCCGGGGTTCTGGCCTTCGCCCTGCTCTCGCCCGGCCTCGGCAGCGTGGCCGCCATCACCGACAACGACCGTTTCCTCTCGAATCGTGACGCCGAGCTCGACAGCCGGTATTTCACGAAGCTCACCTGGCGGGAGGTGCTGACGATGAACAACCGGCTCGAGTACGCCTGGAAGCCGGCGGTGAGGCTGATCGGGCGCCGCCCGGTCCTCGGAGCCGGCTACGGCGAGCTCACCTTCGACCGGCTCCTCCACGGAGAGAAGGTCCTCTGGCACGAGCACAACGCCGTCCTCTCCGTCGCGGTCCAGAGCGGCCTCGTCGGCGTTGCCACCTACCTCGCGCTCCTCGCGGCCGTCATCGTCTCGACCCTCCGCTCGCTACGCCGGACCGGCTCAGGCGCGGACAGGAGCCTCGCGGCGGCGCTTCTGGCAGCCTTCGTCGCCGAGTACCTCTTCCAGGGCCTCGGCGAGCCGACGAACAACGGCCGGATGGGGACCCTCTTCGCCCTCCTGGCCGGGATGAGCGTGGGCCTGGCGGCACGCGAGGAGGAGCCCTCCGCCGATCCCGCCGGGCCGGAGGCACGGTAGGGGCCCCTCCTACCCGGGGCCGGGAGAGAGGGCGCGGAGCCAGAGTCGGAGCTTCTCGCCCGGCCGGCGAGCGAGACGCGCGCGGGTGCGAAGGATTCCCCGGCGCCCCTGGGCGAGCAGCCTGGGCGGCAGGCCCCACTCGGCCTCCAGGCGGTCGTAGAGGCAAGTCAGCTCCTCGGCCTCGAGCGATCGCCGCGCGCTGATGTTCCCCGCGTGGACGCGATACCGGACGAGGACGGCGTCGAGAGCCACCGCCGGAGCCGCTCGCACCATCCTGAGCCACAGCTCGTAGTCCGGCGTCGCCTCGGTCGACTCCTGGAAGAGGCCCGCGGCGAAGAGCGCGTCCCGCCGGGCCGCCACCGTCGAAAGGGGAATGACGTTGCCCCGGAGGAGCTCGGCGAGGCCGAGCCGCCCGCCGGACGAGCGGCGCGGCCAGGTCCCCTCGCCGCCGCCGAACCGTTCGACCTTGCCGAAGACGAACGGGGCGTCGGGCGCGGCCTCGAGAGCGCGGAGCTGCCGGCCGAGGGTGTCGGGCAGGAGCAGGTCGTCGTCGTCCAGGAACGCCACGACGGGCGAGGTGGCGGCACGGACTCCGTGGTTGCGTACCGCACCGTTCTTGCCCAGCCGCGGCAGGGTCAAGAGCCGGAACCGGCCGTCGCACCGGGCCAGGGAGGCGACCCGCTCCCGCGTCCCGTCCGTCGACCCGTCGTCGCAGACGAGGCACTCCCAGTCGCGGAGCGTCTGGCCCGCCACCGAGCGGAGAGCCTCGGCCAGGAAGGCCTCGCGGTTGTGCGTGGGCACGACGACGGAGATTCGTGGCATGTTCCTCTCTCTCGAAGCGGGATCGAAGAGAATACCGCCTGCCCGAGCCTGGCCAGCCAGGACGGCCACATCCGGGAGACGATCGGCATGAAGACGTTAGAGGCCCTCTTTCGAGGCGCCACTTCGGCCCTGGCGGCAGGGGGCACGCGGGATCCCGCAGCCGCCGGGAGGCACGTCCACGGGGACCGGACCTCCTCCGGGACCTCCCGGGGGCGTGCGGCGGCGGTCGGGCTGGCTTTTTTCGTGGCCCACGTCGGGCTCGTCACGGCCTACGTCTGGGCGGCGTCGTCGGGAGGAACCCGGCCCATCCCGGAGCCCCCGGCGATTTTCCGCGGCCACCACCATCCGTGGCACCCGGTCCTGGACCTCCTGCGATGGGACGCGATCCTCTACGGGGGGATCGCCGCCCAGGGCTACGCGTTGCCCGAGGACCCGCACCAGCCGTCCCACCTGGTGTGCTGGTTTCCCGGCCTTCCGCTCCTCGCGCGGGGAGTGCACGCGGCGACCGGCTGGTCCTTTCAGGCGGCCCTGGTCGCGGTCGGGTTGGCCTGCACTCTGGGCTTCTGGATGGCGCTCTGGTCCTCCTCCGCGCGAGACGTCCTCGGGAGAGACGCCGTGGCGGCCACCAGCGCGCTCGTCCTGGCCTGGCCAGGAACGTACGTGTGGCTGGCGGGGATGACGGAGCCGCTGGTCGCGTTGCTCTCCCTGCTCGTGATCGTCTGGTGGGCCCAGGGGCATTTCGGACGGGCCGCCGCCCTGCTGGCCTTCGCCTCGGCGTCCAAGCAGGTGTTCACGGTGGTGGCCCTGGTGCTGGCATTCCTCCGCTGGATCCGGTCGCGACCGCACCCGGTCCGGCTGGCCCTGGAGCTGCTGGTCTCCACTTCGGGCCTCCTGGTGTTCTGCGCCTACTGCACCCACGCCTTCGGCGACCCTCTGGCCTGGGCGCACATGGTGCAGCGGAACTTCGGGAGGATGAGGCCTTGGGTACTCGTGGACGTCCGGCACTACCTCCGTTACGCCGGCACCCTGAACGGAGGCGTCGCTCTGGGCTGTGTCGTGCTGCTGCTGGTCGCGGCGGGCCTCCTCCTGCCGGCTCTCCGCCGCGAGGGCCTCGGCATCCTCTCCCCTGGCCCTCTTTCACCGGCGGGCGTCGACGTGCTCCTCTGGGCTCTCGCCGCGTCCACGACCGCCTTCTTCGTCGCAGCCGACTCCCGGACCGGCGGCTCGCTCATCTCGACCTTCCGCTGGGAGACGGTCAACGTGCCTCTGTTCCTTCTCGCCGGCCGCGGCCTCGTCCGCTTGCCGCCGCGCCCGCGCCTCCTCCTGTTGGCCGCCCTCTTCGCCCTCGGGGTCCCGCTGGGAGCGAAGCTCACGGCGGCTTACTGGGGCTGGGGATGGGTTTCCTGAGGCGCCCCGGAGGCCCCGCGCCGATCGGGACGGCCGCCGGGAGGCACGTCCACGGGGACCGGACCTCCTCCGGGACCTCCCGGGGGCGCGCGGCGGCGGTCGGGCTGGCGTTCTTCGTGGCCCACGTCGGGCTCGTCACGGCCCACGTCTGGGCTGCGTCGGAGGGAGGAACCCGGCCCATCCCGGAGCCCCCGGCGATTTTCCGCGGCCACCACCATCCGTGGCACCCGGTCCTGGACCTCCTGCGATGGGACGCGATCCTCTACGGGGGGATCGCTGCCCAGGGCTACGCGTCGCCCGAGGACCCTCACCAGCCGTCCCACCTGGTGTGCTGGTTTCCCGGCCTTCCGCTCCTCGCGCGGGGAGTGCACGCGGCGACCGGCTGGTCCTTTCAGGCGGCCCTGGTCGCGATCGGGTTGGCCTGCACGCTGGGCTTCTGGATGGCGCTCTGGTCCTCCTCCGCGCGAGACGTCCTCGGGAGAGATACCGTGGCGGCGACCAGCGCGCTCGTCCTCGCCTGGCCAGGCAGTTTCCTGTGGCTGGCAGGGATGACGGAGCCGCTGGTCGCCTTGCTCTCCCTGCTGGTGATCGTCTGGTGGGCCCAGGGGCATTTCGGACGGGCCGCCGCCCTGCTGGCCTTCGCCTCGGCGACCAAGCAGCTGTTCACGGTGATGGCCCTGGCGCTGGCATTCCTCCGCTGGATCCGGTCGCGGCCGCACCCGGCCCGGCTGGCCCTGGAGCTGCTGGTCTCCACTTCGGGCCTCCTGGCGTTCTGCGCCTACTGCGCGCACGCTTTCGGCGATCCCCTGGTCTGGGTGCACATGATGCAGCGGAACTTCGGGAAGATGAGGCCGTGGGTAGTCGTGGACGTGCGGCACTACGTCCGCCACGCCGAAACCCTCAACGGAGGCTTCGCTCTGGGCGGCGTCGTACTGCTGCTGGTCGCGGCAGGCTTCCTCGTGCCGGCTCTCCGGCGCGAGCGCCTCGGCATCCTCTCCCCTGGCCCTCTTTCACCGGCGGGCGTCGAAGTGCTCCTCTGGACTCTCGCCGCGAGCACGACCGCCTTCTTCGTCGCTGTCGACTCCCGGGCCGGCAGCTCTTTCTTCTCGACCTTCCGCTACCAGACGGCCAACGTGCCTCTGTTCCTTCTCGCCGGCCGCGGCCTCGTCCGCTTGCCACCGCGCTCGCGCCTCCTCCTGGTCGCAGCCCTCTTCGCCCTCTGGGTCCCGCTGGGAGCGAAGCTCACGGCGGCTTACTGGGGCTGGCGATGGGTTGCATGACGCGCCCCGGAGGCTCCGCGTCGATCGGGGTGGCCGGCGGAGGGCCCGGACCGCTCCTCCTGTAGAACGCCATCTTCTCGCGTCTGGAGACAAGACCGAACGTGCCGTCCCGCACGCTCCTCTCGAGCCCGTCGAGCTCGGACGCCTCGAGATCGCCCTCGTGGACAAAGAGGTAGTCGGCGTCCGTTCGGTCCGGGTAGATGTACGCCTTCTCCCGGCACGAGACGTGCGGGCCGACCATCTCCGTCGCCCCGACGCTGGCCTGTGCCGGAATGCCGGCCACGTTCTCCCGGATCCACCGGTACGTCTCCCGCTCCCCCTCGGTGAGGCTCCGCGACATGAGGCCCCAGCGAAAGGCCCTGTTCTCGACGATGCCGCCGAGCTTCCACGACGCGAGCAAGCTCGCGACGAAGGCACCGAGCAGGAGGGAACGCGACAGCCGCCCACCGTCGAGCCGGAACCGGGCCGCCGTGCCTCCTGTCTCGATCCGGCGGAGGGCCAGGGGCACGAGCGCGAAGGCGATGGGGAGGATGAGGCTGGAGTACTGGAAGTACGGCGAGTAGACGATGGGATTCGAGGCGAGCAGGCAGAAGAGGAGGCCGTACAGGAGCATCAGCCGCCCGGGCCTGGCGGCGAAGGGAAGGAAGAGGAGCGGGACGAAGAGGGTCAGGACGTACAGGACCTTCGCCTCGCTGAACACGGTGCGCAGGACGAAGACGGGGTTCGTGAGGACCGAGGTCACCAGGCCCCGGACGCCGTCGCCGTTCGGGATCAGGCCCTCGTAGTAGAAGGCGTAGGAGTACGAGTCCTTGCCGACCATGAAGATCCCGGGCGACGTCATGAAGAAGCGCTTCGCGACGACGAAGTAGAGGAGGCTGGCGACCATGGTGACCCAGCCGGTGCGCACCATCCTCGGCTTCCGCGTGCAGACGGCCGAAGCGCCCACGAAGAAGAGGAGGAGGGAGACGTCCTCCCGGCAGAGCAGCGCCAGGATCAGCGCGACGGTGTAGCCGAGAAGGGCGCCTGTCTCCAGGAAGTAGAGGAGCCAGAGCGCGATCGGGACGAGGAGCGTCAACGAGTGGAACTCGTACATGTTGGCGCCCTGAAGCGCCGGATGAAGCAGGTACATCGCCGCGAGGGCGACGCCGGGGAGGCGGCGCCCGAGCGTGCGGCAAGCGAGCAGGTAGAGCGGCACCACCCCCATACCCAGCCACACCGACTGCAGGACGAGCAGGGTCTCGGCGCCAGGGTGGACGAGGTAGAGCGGTGAGAGCAGGACCAGGAGCGGGTCGAAGTGGGCGGAGGCGTGGGTACCGGCCTTGAGGAACGAGCACGCCAGCGGGTGGCCGTGGCTCGACTGGTAGAAGATGTTGTCGTAGAGGCCGAGGTCGAGGATGCGCGTCTTCACGGCGTGGTGGTTCACGATCGACAGCCACGAGAAGAGGCCCGCGTACGCCAGGCCGAGGCCGGCCAGGGTGCAGGCCGTGAGCGCTCGCGCGAGCTTCTCGCGGCGGGGTTCCGGCGGGGAGGCGACTCCGGCGCCGGCCCCGGGCACGGGACGGATCCAGGCGTAGGCACCGGCCCCGGCGACGAGGGCGACGAGGGCGATGAAGGCGAAGGTCTCCTTCGGGCTCTCGGTCTCGATGCCCGGCCTAGCAAGCGCGCCCACGATCGGAAGCGCGAGGAGAGAGAGCAGCCGCCGGTTCACCTCGGCGATAGTGGTCAGGCCGCCCGAGGCGCCCCGCAGGAGGCGCCGCACGAGCAGCACCGCGCCGTGAAGCAGCCCGAGCGCGGCGCCCGCGGCCGCCGTCCAGGTCAGCATCCGCAGGCTAGGGCCCGCCGCCAGCTTGTTGGCCGTGAGGGCGGCGCGCCAGTGCCCGTGCGACGCGAAGAAGACGCCGGAGGTGAGGGCCACCGCGAGGGCCGCCGGCCAGACCAGCGCCTCGACAGCGACGCCCGCGGCCCACTTCGCGAAGGCATCCACCCTGGCGGCGAGGGCGTCGAGAAGGCCACGCACCTTCGTCAGCGTGGCGCGGTCAGGGCGAGGATCCAGGGGTACGACGTGGTGAGCCGGAGGACGTCGAGCCGGCTTTCGAGCAGCTTCCGGAACGAGCGGATGCCCCAGCGGTTGAGGTGCCCGGGGTCGTTGCCGAAGCGCGCCACGTTCCTGCCGCGGGCGAGGTTCGAGAGTCGGAAGAACGGTTCGTGCGGCACGGAAAAGAGGAGCCGCTTCGGCCGGAGGGCCAGCATCGCGTCGAGAGCGCGCTCGGGCGCGTCGAGATGCTCCAGGACCTCGGCGCAGACGACGAGGTCGTGCTCTCCCGGGAGCCCGCCCAGCTCGTAGGCGCTCCCCACCCGTCCGGCGACACGCGGGAACTCGCGCCGAAGATGCTCGATCTCCTCAGCGGAAGCGTCGATGCCGGTGAACCTGATCGAGGGGTGCCTCTCCGAAAGAAACCCGGAGATGAATCCCTCGCCGACGCCCACTTCGAGGACCGACTCCGCCGGTAGCGCCTCGAGGAAGAGCCCGTGCAGCCGGGCGACGAAACGGCGGATGAGGGCGCGCTGGACGGGACCGGCGTCGCGGTACTTCGGCGTGTCGAACCGAGCGAAGTACGCGTTCGCGATCAACGGATCTCCTCGCGGATGGGAAGGTCGGCCGGGGCCTCCCTGCGCTGATTCTGGTACGTCAGGAACTCGCCGATGCAGCCCATCGAGAAGAACTGGATGCCCGCCAGGATCAGGAGCGCGCCCAGGAGGAGCAGGGGCCGGTCTCCGATCCTGTGCCCGCGGAACCACAGGGTCGTCAGGTAGACCTCGACCAGGAAGCCGGCGCCGCCCAGGAGAAGCCCCACCAGGCCGAAGAGGTGCATCGGCCTGCGCTGGTAGTGCGTCAGGAACATCATGCTGAGCAGGTCGAAGAAGCCGCGGAGGATCCGTTCCAGACCGTAGTGCGACGTTCCGTACTTGCGGACATGGTGCTCGACCGGCACCTCCGCGACCCGGAAGCCCTCCCACTTGGCGAAGGCGGGGATGAAGCGGAAGAGGTCGCCGTACAACGGGATCGAGCGGATGACCTCGCGCCTGTAGGCCTTGAACCCGCAGTTCACGTCGTGGAGCCTCAATCCGGTGGCCCAGCGGACCGTGGCGTTGAACGTGCGGGAGAGGAGGATCCGGCCGAGCCCGTCGCGGCGATCGACTTTCCACCCCACCACCACGTCGGCGCCCTCCCCGATCCGGTCGAGGAAAGCGGGCAGGTCGACCGGGTCGTCCTGGAGGTCGGAGTCCATCGTGACGATGATCTCGCCCCGGGCCCTGGCGAAACCGATCGAGAGGGCGGTGGCCTTGCCGAAATTCCTCCGGAGCCGGATCCCCTTCACCCTCTCGTCCGCGCGGGCGAGCCCGGTGATCACCTCCCAGGAGCGGTCGGTGCTCCCGTCGTCCACGAAGAGGATCTCGTACGTGCGCCGCCCGCCCAGGCTCTCTCCGATCCGCAGGGCCAGTTCGGCGAGGCCGTCCGCCTCGTCGAGCCCGGGGACGACGATCGAGACCTCAGGCGCCGGGACGCTCGCTGCCGGTGACGCGCCGATGATCGTTTCCTGCAAAGGCACGAAGGAGAGCGTAGCAGAGGGAACACGCCGCTGTTCCGCTCCCCGGCACGGCATCGGCACGCTCGGCTGGCCCGGGCCCCTCGCGGGATCCGCCGGCTCAGAAACCGATCGTCCCCTGCAGGCCTCCCGTGGGGCCGAGGACGTAGACGTCGGCCCGTTTGGACTCGGGATCGTTGTCGATCTTCGTGGCGACAGCGAGCACCCGCCCGGCGCCCGACACCCACTCGACGGTCGTCTCGTAGTCGACGTACTCGCCGGTCCCGGCCATCTTCACCATGAAGTTCGTCTCCTGGACCCGGTCGAAGGCGTTCAGCGTGTAGCTCTTCTCGGCCAGAGGGACGCCCCCCGACCCGGGCGGGAAGAGCCGCACGCGGACGGTCGTCTGGCTCCCCTGCACCTCGGCCAGGATCAGGTTGGTCCGGAACCGGGTGCTCTCCTCGAGCGCCGGGTGCGAGACGACGGAGGAGGGCGGCCCTGACTGGGGGTCGCCCAGCGCGTAGCTCGACTCGGGAGCGTAGGCCGAGAGGGTGGACGGCGAGAGGCCGAAGGAAGGCTGCGTCGGGTCGAGGAGCGTCGAGGTGTCGGAGGTGACGACGACCTTGGCGGCGTCTCCCTCGACGAAGATCATCCCGGCGGTGTTGTCGGCCACGCCGAAGAGCGTCGCGATGACGTCCGGGTAGTTCGCCGTCGCGCGCCCAGGGACCGTCACCGGCTGCGACGAGACGGTCTGTCCGTTCACGACGTACTTCAGGGTCAGGTTCGCGTCCGAGGCGACGCCGTTGGTGACCGAGATCGCCGTCGTGTAGAAGGAGTTGTTCTGGCCGGACGCGTGCGCCGCGGTCGGGATCACCAGTCGGGACGAGGCCGCCTGGGTCCGGCGCGAGGCGGCCGACAGCACCTGCGTCACGAACCGGCCGCCCCTCGTGGTGTACCCCTGCGACGCGTTGTCGATGACGGTGGCGAAGGCGGCCACGCTCCCGGAACCGCTCGCCGGCTTCACCTCGAGGCTCGCGCCGTCGACGTTCGCGCCGTCCGGGAAGAGCGAGGTGTTGCTCCCGTTCACCTGGGTTTTCGAATACGGCGGGACGGTGACGTTGGTCTCGCGGAGGAGCGTGCCGTCCTTCTGGAACAGGCGGAGCGCCACGGTGGCGGCGCGGCCGGAGGTCTCGGTGAGGATGACGTTCGTCCGCGACGCCGAACCGGCTCCGCCTCGGAGCCCGGGGAGGAAGAGCGAGGCGCCGCCGAAGTTCGTGGGGCCGACCCCCTCGCGCGAGTGGACCGTCGGGATCTCGGCGCCGTACCGGACGGTGGTCCCGTTCTTCACCGTGAGCGCGTCGACGGTGGTCCTCACGGAGAGGTCGGCGATGGCGCTGGACCGGACCTCCACGGAGCCGCTCCCCGAGGTCCCGAAGAGGCCGCGGACGAAGTCGGAGAGGCGGTAGGTGCCGTACGGCTGGAGGGTGATGGTCGCCCTCTTCACCTGCGTGTTGCCGATGCCGTCCGTGTCGGAGGGGGTGTAGTAGAGGTCGGCGGTCACGGCGCCCGGCGCCTTGTTCCGGATCCAGCCGTCGGAGACGAAGATCGTCCCGCCGCTTCCCGGCGCGTAGACGCTGGAGCCGAGGATCAACGAGTACTCGTCCGCGCCGAGGTACGGCCGATTCGTCCCCGACACGGTGGCCGGCGGCTCCTCGTCGAAGACGGTGACGATGGCGCGGTCGCCGTCGGGCCCGTCGACGTTCGTCAGGAAGAGGTAGGTCGACACCGGGGGCGCGCCGTCGGCGGTGGCCCTCTTGCTCCGGTCGACCGAGAGGGTCAGGTCGCGGCTGGCGCCGGGACCGATCGCGGTGAGGACGTCGCCGGCCACGAAGAGCCAGGTGCCCCCCGGGCTGATCCCCGGCGCGATCCGGACCGCCCGTCCGCTCGGGTTCGTCACGGTGACGACCTGGGTCGGCGGGGTCGTGCCGGGCGGGGAGATGAAGTGGATCTCGCTCGAGCCGGAGATCCGGGGCTTCGCGGCGTCGCCGGGCGAGGGAGGCTTGTCGAAGACGGTGAGCGTGACGGCGGCGCAGACCGTCTTCTCGGCGCCGTCGTTCCAGACGCCGCAGAGGCCTCCCTGGAGCAGCGCCCTCCCCGTGGTGCTGAGCGGGTCGTAGGTGAGCGTCACCAGGACCGTGCCGCCCGGCGGTACGCTCGGGAAGCTGGCCGGCGAGGCGGCGGCGAACGCCATGGTGGAGCGGAACGCGAGCGGCGCCGCGGTGAAGCCGATGTTCTTGAAGACGACCGTCGAGGGGGGAGGCGGGACGTTGAGCGACGTCGCGGCCGCGATCGGCGCGGACTGCGCCACGACAAACGCCGCCGGGCCCGGCTGGACCGCGACGGTGAGGTGAGACGAGTCGCCGCTCGCACAGCCCTGGCTCGAGATCGCGCGCACCACGAAGCAGAGCGCGCCCGCCTGGGACGTGCTCGTCGGGATCGTCAGCGTCGGCTTGTCGAGGCGGTACTGCTTCAGCCCCGTCCTGCAGTCGCCGTTCGAGTAGGAATCCACCTGGTACCAGCCGCCGGGGTCGAGCGCGACCGAGGAGCTCCAGGTCAGCGTCACGCTGTTGCCGGCGCGGACGGCCGCGTTCCCGCCGGTGGAGCTGAGGAACGAGGGGGTGTTCGGCTGGACGCAGGCGCTCCCCGCCACCGTGACGTCGGCGGCGGCCGAGCCGCCGCCGGTGGAGGCCGGCAGGACGCCGGTGACCGCCGCCGTCCCGTAGCTTCTCCCCGTGACCGCGAACGTCGCCGTCGTGGCTCCCGCCGGGACCGTCACGCTGGCCGGAACGGTCGCGACCGACGTGTTCGAGGAGGAGAGCGTGACGACGACGGAGGCGGCCGCCGCGGGAGCAATCGTCGCGGTCATGTTGACGCTGGTGCCGGAGACCATCCGGACCGCCGCCGGGGCGAGCGTCACCGTGATCGAACCGGCAGGGGTGGTCGACCCCGTCACTCCCGGGCTCGGCTCGCTGGTGACCGTGTTGAAGTTCCGGTCGTTCGGGAACGTCACGGTGCGGACCGAGAACGTGTAAGTGGTCCCCGGCTTCAGGTTCGCGACGGTGGCCGAGGAGTCCTTCTTCGTTCCCGTCCGGACGCCCACGGTCGGGCTGCCGCCCCCCTGGGAGACGAGCACATCGTAGCCTCCAGCGTCGTCCTGATAGAGGATGGGATTCCAGCGCAACGTGACCGACGCCGTCGAGGCGATCGGGGCCGTGACGCCGGGCGGCGCGATGGTCTGGGTCTGGTCGAACGAGTAGCCCTTCTTGTCGACGAACTCCCGTACCGCCGCATCGTCCGTGTGGAGCGCGTTGAACGTGAGGTCCAGCCCCCAGCCATCGTAGAGATTCGTCAGGCGCGGCAGGGTGGACGGCAGGGCGCCCGACAGCGCGTTCCCGCCCAGCCAGAGGCCGCCGAGCGTCGCGAGTGAGCCGATCTCGGCCGGGATCGCGCCGGTCAGCGCGTTCTTCGACAGGTTGATGTCCCGGATCGAAGAGAGCCCGCCCAACGCACCTGGAAACGGGCCGGAGAGCTGGTTCGCCTCCAGCCCCAGCTCCTCGAGGGCGCTCATCCCCCCCAGCGCGGCGGGGATCGGGCCGGTCAGCTGGTTGTAGTTCAGATAGAGCCGTGTGAGCTTCTTCAGCGCTCCGAGCTCGCTCGGGATCGGGCCGGTCAGCTGGTTCGCCTGGAGATTCAGCTGCTGGAGGTCGGGCAGGCTACCGAGTTCCCTGGGCACCGAGCCTGCGATCAGGTTCCCGTCGAGGATCAGGTACCGCAAGCGGGCCAGCTTCCCGATCTCGGCCGGCAGGGAGCGGAACTGGTTTCCCGACAGGGAGAGACTTTCCAGCAGGGTGATGTTGCCGATCTCCGACGGAAGGGCCCCTCCGATCTGGTTCCGGGAGAGGTCGAGGTTCCTCAGGTTGGAGAGCTGACCGAAACTCTGTGGAAAGCCGCCCGTCAGCTGGTTGTCCTGCATCGAGAGACTGGCGAGGGCGGCCAGGTTGCCCAGTTCCGGAGGGATCGCCCCCGCGAGCTGATTCTCGTGAAGGTGCAGCTCCGCGAGCGCGCCGAGGTTTCCGAATTCACGGGGAATGCCTCCGCCGAGGCCGTTCCCGTGGGCATCCAGGTAGTCGAGATGCGAAAGGCCTGAAAGCTCTACCGGGAGCGGGCCCGACAGGTGGTTGTTCTGCAGGGACAACGAGGTCAGCGCCGACAGGCGCCCGAGGTCGGGTGGAATCGCGCCGGTCAGCAGATTGTCGTTCAGTCCGAGCCGCCGGAGGCGGTTGAGCCCGGCCAGGCTCGGAATCGTCCCGCTGAAGGCATTGTTTCCCAGGTAGAGCTCCTCGAGGCTCGCGAGGCTTCCCAGAAAAGCGGGAATCGACCCCGTCAGGCCGCAGGACGAGACGTCGAAGATCCGCAGGGACGTGAGGGCGACGAGCGAGTCCAAGACGAGCGGCTGCGACAGGGGGTTGCCTGCGGCGCTCAGCTCCTCGAGCTTCGTGAGCTTCGACAGCGCCGCGACGTTGATCGACGTGAGCTTGTTCGAGTTGACGGTGAGCCGGACGAGCGACAGAAGTCCCGCGAACTCGGCGGGCACGGAGCCCTCGAGCTGGTTGTTGCCGAGGCCGAGCGCCTCCAGCTTCGCGAGGCTGCCGAGTCCCGCGGGGATCGACCCGGCGAGCGCGTTCGAATAGAGAAACAGGGTGACGAGCGCCTTCGCGTTGCCGAGCTCGCCAGGGATGGGCCCGGCGAGGCTGTTGTCGTTCAGGTAGAGGGTCTGGAGCGCCGGGAGATTGCCGAGTTCCTTCGGGATCGACCCGGTCAGCACGTTGTTCGAGAGGTCCAGCTCGACCAGCGACGGCAAGGCGCCGAGGGCTGCCGGAATCGAGCCGGTCAGCCCGGAGTACTGGAGGTGGATCTTGGCCGCCTTCTTGAGGTTTCCGAGCTCTGCCGGTATCGAGCCGCCGAGCGGGTTTCCGTCGAGATAGAGGTTCTGGAGCGACGCGAGGCGGGAGAGCTCGACGGGGATCGGGCCGCTCAGCTTGTTGCTGCTCAGGTCGAGCTCCTGGAGCTTCGAGAGGTTCCCGAGGGACGACGGGATGGACCCGGTGAGCGCCCCGCCCGGGATGGCGATCCGCTCCGCGTTCGCGAGGCCGCCGAGGGTCGCCGGGATGGGGCCCGAAAGGCCCGAGTTCCACCTCAGCTCCAGCGCTTTGAGGTTCGCCAGGTTGCCGAGCTGGGACGGAATCGGCCCGGTGAGCCCTGCGTTGTCCAGATTGAGGACCTGGAGGCTGACGACGCTCCCGAGAGAGCCGGGCAGCGTCCCGAGGTTGTTCTGGCCGAGGTACAGCGTCGTCAGGTTCGTCAGGCTCTGGAGCTGCGCGGGCAGCGTCCCGATGAGGTTGTTCCCGGCCAGGTTCAGGGCGACGACGGTCGTGTTGCCCGTACCGCAGGTGACCCCCGCCCACGAGCATTCGGTGCCGGCCGCTCCCAGCCACCCCGTCTTGTTGTTCCAGTTGCCGCCCCCGGTGGCGTCGTAGAGCGCGCGCAGGGCCTGGACCTCGGTGGCCGGGATGGCGGCGGAGAGAGGCGCGGCGCCGAGACACGCGAGCACGCCGAACCCCAGCGCCTTCTTGATCGACATCGGACACCTCATCAGCTTTCTGTCCATCTTATCCCCGCCGTTGCCGGTCCGTCCTTCTCCCGGCCTCTCAGGCGGCGCCGAGAAGTGTCCGCATCGACGGGGAGAGGATCCCGGGAAGGTCCCGCCGCGCCCCGACCTTCGCGCGCCACCCGAGGAACAGCTCGCGGGCCGAGCGGAGCTCTCCCTGGTCCCTCCGGCCGCCGAGGACGAACCGCGTCAGACGCGCGGCGCATTCCAGGACGTCCGCCTGCGGCGCTCCCGGGTCGACGGCCCGGGCCCGGGCGACATGGACCTCCATCAGGCGCCAGTCCTGCCGGCCGTAGGCGTCGAGCGCCGCCCCGAGCGCCGCTGTCCGGAGAGCGGGCGCGACCTCCGCGCGGAAGGTCCGCTTCTCGTCCGCCGCCAGGGCCGAGGCCGCGCCGGCCTGGGCAGCGGGAGCCGCGGGCGCCGCGGTGGGAGGAGCCTGGGCCACCACGATCGCCGTCGGGGGAGCCGCCGGCGGAGCCACGGCGACGAGGGTCGGCGCAGGTAGCCGGGCGGGCGGCGCCGGGCTCGCCTCCATCCGCTTCAGGAGGAGGGCCATCCGCGCCTGCAGGTCGCCGTACTCCTCCTTCCACCCCTTGACGAGCGGCTCCTTCCGGTCGGCGGGGATCGTGCTGAGCGACTTCTCGAAGTTCCCCAGCGCCCTGGCGTCGTCACCGAGCTCCATGTGGGCGACGCCGAGCCAGTAGTACGGGTCGTAACGCCGGGCGTAGAAGCGCGACCGCGATCCCTGCTCGTCGTTCGGCTCCGTCGCGCCGCGCGAGAGAGCCTCGTTCAGCTTGACGATCGCGGGCCGGTACTTCTTCGCCCGGATCTCGGCGACCGCGTCGTTGAAGAGGTCCGCGGCCTTCTGATCCCGCCGGTCGGCCAGGACGGGCGGACCGACGGAAGAGAGAAGGAGCGCCGCCGCGAGGAACAGGGTGCGGCTAAGTACCCCGCTCCACAAATACGGTGACGTGCGCGCATGGCGCCTGCGAGGCGCTTTCAAGGCGCGCCGACGCAGGCTGGAGTTGGCTCTCCGCCGAG
>CAIMWE010000270.1 GCA_903845115.1 uncultured Acidobacteriota bacterium
TGTAGGGTCCCGCGCGATCTCGTGACCGTGGGCTGATCCGGTCTCGGACTTGGCCGTGGCCTTGTAGATTCGGCGGCGGAAGAGAGCGGGACGGTCGCCCTCCGTGGAAGGAAGGGCGAGAGCCTGCCGAGGCACTCGTTCTTGGCGGTTCGTGCTGCCTCGGCAGGCCCCGCATCGGGGTAAATGCCAATGCTATCGATCGTCGGGGTCGGGTGCAACGAGTACGCGGGGATCGTCGGGCGAGGCGGGTCAGTACCGGACGTGGTGTGCCCGGCCCCTGGATGCGAGGGCCGGAGGCAGCGGGGTCACGGGTTCTACGCGAGGTACGTGGACGGCCGGTTGTTCGAGCTGCGGCGGTTGATCTGCGCAGCGTGCGGGGTCACCAACGCCGTGCTGCCGGAGGACCTGTGCGCCTACCGGGACGTGACGCTTCTGGCGGTGGAGGCGGCGGCGGACGCTGGGCCGGGGCCGGCCGTACGCTCCCGAGCAGCCGGGCAGACGGGGCCAGGGGCCAAGCGGCGAGTGAAGCGCTGGGGCCTGGGTCCGACCAGCCGCTGGGTGATTCTGCTGATCTCGCTCCTGCCGGCCGGACCAGAGCACTGGATGGATCGGGTCCGCGCGGTGGTCGGGGGTGGGATCGGCGCCCTGGCGCGGCTGCGGCGATGGCTCTGGTCGCACTACGTGGTGTTTTTCGGCGGCCCGAGCGGACTGTTTCGCCTCGGACGGCCCGGGGGCCGCCCCGGGGCGGCCCCCCACAGACCTTGGTAGCTACCGGTCCGCCGGACTTTCTCGCACCCTCCGAGACGGCCCCGGGGACGACCCCGGGGACCCTGATCGGAGATCGGAATCGATGGACGAGACAGTGCGGGAGCAACTGGCGCTCTTTCGGTACGGGGTCATTAGCGAGCTGGTGACCCGGACGCTGGCGCCCGGGGAGAAGGAGACGCTCCTGGCCGGCATCGCCGGCAAGGAGTGGGCGATTCCGGGATCGAGCCGGACCCACGTGGGCCGCTCGACCGCCCGGGACTGGGTCTTGCTTTACGAGCGCCACGGCTTCGACGGGCTCAAGCCCCCCGGCCGCTCGGACGCCGGAGTCAGCCACGTCATCCCCGACGAGGTCGAGGCCCACTTGATCGCTCTCCGCCGGGAGCGACCCGGGGCCAGCGTGGAGAGCGTGATGAAGGCGGTCGAGCTGGCCGGGAAGGTCCCCGAGGGAGTCCGGCTCAGACGGAGCACGGTCTACCGGCTGCTTTCAAACGCGGCTCCCCAGGCGCCGGTCAGCCCCTCGGGGGAGGCGGACGCCGTGGCCTTCACCTACCCCGACGCCAACGACCTGTGGACGAGCGACCTGATGCACGGCCCCCGCCTCCTGGTCCCCGGCCGGCGGGACGGGGGGAAGACCTACCTCTACGCCTTCCTCGACGACGCGACCCGGATGGCCCCCTTCGCCGGCTTCTACGGCGCCGAGAATGCCGCCTGCTTCCAGGAGGCCCTCAAGCAGGCCCTCCTGCGGCGCGGGATCCCGCGCCGTTTGTATTGCGACAACGGCAGCACCTTCCGGACGCATCACCTGCAGGTCATCTGCGCCACGCTCAATATCGCGCTCGTCCACTCCCGGCCCCACCGACCCCGGGGGCGCGGCAAGATCGAGCGCTTCTTCCGCCACGTCCGGTCGGCCTTCCTGCCCCATGTGACGGGTGAGCAGCTGGAGAACCTCGGTACGCTCAACCGGGTCTTCTGGGCCTGGCTGGAGGCCGAGTACCACCAGACCCCTCACGGCGGGCTCTCGGGCCAGACGCCGCTGGATCGCTTCCTGAAGGACGAGGCCCTCATCCGTCCCGCCCCCGAGGATCTCGAAGCCCTGATGCGGATGAAGGTCGTCCGCAGGGTCGGCCGCGACCGGGTGGTCCACCTCGACGGGCGCCTGTATGAGGCCCCCGACGGCTTCGCCGGGGAGGCCGTGGAGGTCTTCTACGACCCCTACGACCCATCCCGCCCCGCTCACTTCCGGCGCAAGGGAGAGAAGACCGGGAAGGGGGACAAGGCCGAGCAGAGGGACAGGGCCGAGATCCCTCTCCGCCGGCTGGATCTTCATCTCAACGCCTCCCGGCCAAGGTCCCCGAGGTCCCCGAAGGCCCAGCCCCCCGAGAAGCCGACCGGCATCAGCTACCTCGACCTGCTCGCCAGGAAGCACTACGGCAGCGACGAGGGGGAAGGCTGATGTACGCCCCCTTCTTCGGCTTCAACCGCGTCCCCTTCGACCGGCACCTCTCGCCCGACCAGCTCTTCCGCACCCCGGCCCTCGACGAGCTGCACACGCGCCTGGAATACCTCGTGAAGACGAGGAGTCTCGGCCTTCTCACGGGCGAGCCCGGCTCGGGCAAGTCCACGGCCCTGCGCCGCCTGCGCGACTCCCTCCACCCCGAAAAGGTCCGGGCCGTCTACCTCCACGACACCGCCGTCAATCCCGCCGACTTCTTCCGTCAGCTCGCCCTCGAGCTCGGCCTGGAGCCTCACTGGTCCCGCGCCCTCGGCTTCCGGAGCGTCCAACAGGAGATCGTCCGTCTCGTCAAGGAACGCCATCTCACCGTTTTGCTCGTGGTGGACGAAGCCCATCACCTGCGGCCCGATCTGCTCGCCCTGCTGCCCCTCCTGACCAACTTCGACTGGGACGGCCAGGACCGCCTTGCCCTCCTCCTCGCCGGTCAGTCCGGCCTGCGCAACAAGCTCCGCCTGGCTCACCTCGAGCCCCTCGCCCAGCGGATCAGCGTCCGCTACGCCTTGCCCCGCCTCGACCGCGACACCACCCGCCTCTATCTCGAGCATCGCCTCCGTCTCGCCGGCGTCGATCGACCCCTGTTCTCCGACCCGGCCGTCGAGGCCCTCTTCTCCGGATCCGGCGGCCTGATGCGGCACATCGACGCTCTCGCCCACCACGCTCTCGCAGCCGCAGCCATCCGGCATTCCCGCATCGTCGATCCCGATCACGTCCTCAGCGCCGCCGAGGAGCTCCGCCAGTGAACGACCGCCTCTTCACCCTCGTCGAACGTCCCTCTCGCCTCGACGTTTTCGGCCTCGACGACGACGGCCGCTTCGCCCGCCTCGCTCGCGCCAACTCCTGGACCGGGGCTCGCGGCCTCTTCGGTACCCTGCCGACCTACCGTCGCCACTTCACGCTCGTCGCTACGGGCAGTCAGCCCCCCGAGCCTTTCCTGCGGACCCTCGGTCCCGATCTGGACCGGCTCGTCTTCGTCCCCGATCCCTGGCTCGCCGGAATCCCCCGTCGCCGGTCTCGCACGAGGGCTCGACTCGCAGCCCGCCTCGCCCTCGCTCACCTCGCCGCTCCAATCCAGTCCCGCGACGTCTTCGCCGACTACGACATCCCCTTCTGATCTCGATCTACTCAGCTGGCTCCCATCGCCCCGGTCCCATCAACGGCCGGGGCGATCCCTTGCCCCCAACTCGTCGTGCAGCCCGTCCCACCTTGCTCCACCCACGGTCCTCCCCGGGACTTCAGATGATCCCGGCCTGCTACGTCGCGGCCTACCTCGGGATCACCAAACCGGATCTACGCGGGAGTCAACA
>CAIMWE010000271.1 GCA_903845115.1 uncultured Acidobacteriota bacterium
ACGGCCGCGAACCCGGAGGTCTTCGTGAAGGCGCTGGGGACGAACGACCCGAAGTGGATCCAGCTCTTCGCGTCGGGGCTGACGACCTTCGAGTACACGGTGACGTTCGCGGGGTGCGGGCAGACGAAGAGCTTCACGCAGCAGGCGAACGAGCGGACGAGGTTCGACGACTCGCAGGGGTTCCTGATCGCGGGGTGCGCGCCCTGGTCGAACGACGTGACGGTGACGCTGCCGGGAGGGATCCCGCTGACGGTGACGAGGGTGGCGGCCGGGACGTACCAGATGGGCTCGGCGGCGACCGAGCGGAGCCGGGAGAGCGACGAGACGGCCCACTCCGTCACGCTGACGCAGGACTGGTACATGGGAAAGACGGAGGTGACGCAGGGGCAGTGGCAGGCGGTGATGGGTTCCGCCATGAGCACGGCCTGCGGCAACTACGGAGCCGGGGCGTCCACCCCGGTCTACTGCGTCTCGTGGAACGACGTCCGGGGGACGGGGGGCTTCCTGGAGAAGCTGAACGCCTACCTGCTGCAGACGGGGCAGCCGGGGGCTGGGAAGTTCCGCCTGCCGACGGAAGCGGAGTGGGAGCGCGCGGCGCGGGCGGGGACGCAGACGCGGTTCTCGTTCGGGGACGCGCTGACGGGAGACGACGTCTGCGGGGCGAACGCGGACGCGGATCCGAACGCCTGGTGGTGCGGGAACGACACGCCGTACGGGATCAAGGCGGTGGGGACGAAGAAGGCGAACGCGTACGGGCTCCTGGACATGCACGGGAACGCGTGGGAGCTGGTGGAGGACTGGTACGGGGACTACGCGGCCGGGGCCCAGACGGACCCGACGGGGCCGAAGGCGGGGACGTACCGGGTGGCGCGCGGCGGCGGCTGGGGAGGGGACCTCTCCTACTGCCGGTCGGCGCAGCGGAACGGGAGCCTTCCGACGGACACCGGCAACGCGCTCGGCTTCCGCCTGGCGCGGTCGTACTGAGGGAGCGAAGGGAGCCGGGGTCCGAAGAGGAGGTCGCGGGGATGAGAGGAGACGGGGACGCCCGATCCGTCCTGGTCACCGGCGCTTCCACCGGGATCGGCTTCGCGTGCGCGACCCTGCTCGACCGGGAAGGATTCCGGGTCTTCGCCGGGCTACGCAAGGATGCGGACGCGCAGAGGCTGAGGGAGTGCGCGTCGCCCCGCCTGACGCCCGTCGCGATCGACGTCACGAGCGAGGCCTCCATCGGCAGGGCCTTCGAGGTCGTGAGGGACGGGGTCGGCGAGGCGGGCCTGGCGGGGCTGGTCAACAACGCGGGGATCGGCATCGCGAGCCCCGTGGAGTGCTTCCCCCTCGTCGACCTGAGGCGCCTGTTCGAGGTGAACGTGTTCGGGCAGGTCGCCGTCACCCAGGCCTTCTTGCCTCTGGTGCGGAAGGCGAAGGGGCGCATCGTCAACCTCGGCTCCGTCGGGGACCGGCTGACGATCCCGTTCGGCGGCGGCCTGTGCGCGTCCAAGAGCGCGTTCGCCTCCCTGAACGACGCGCTGCGGCTGGAGCTGGCCGGGTCCGGAATCAAGGTCTGCCTGATCGAGCCGGCCTCCATCTCCACGCCGGCGGTGGACAAGGTCGCGGACGACTGCGAGAGGCTGATCGCCGCCCTGCCCGCGGAGGGCGCCCGGCTCTACGCCGCCAAGCTCCGCGAGTTCACGCGGCGCGCCGCCGAGAGGGAGAGAGGCGGAAGCTCGCCGGACGTCGTGGCTCAGGCCGTCCTGGAGGCCCTGACGGCCAGCAAGCCGAAGAGCCGCTATCCCGTCGGGGCCGACGTGGGAAAGCTGATGGCGCTCGCACGGTGGGTGCCGGACCCGCTGCTCGACCGGATTCGCCTTCGCATCTTCGGTCTCTCCTAGGCGATCCGGAACGATGCGCCGCACTGCCGCCACTTCCGTCGAACATGAAACCGCACTCCCTGACCCACGGTCCGCCTTCCGCCGCAACAAGGCATCGAAGGCATCACAGGAGCGCTCGATGAAGTTCCTCGCGAAAATCGCCGCCGCCACCACCGTCGTCTCCGCACTGCTGGCCGTCGGTCCCGCACGGGCCCAGCAGGCGACCCCGTCCGACCTCCGGACGGAGTTCGGCCTGAAGTCCTACGCCCTCTACCAGCAGGATTTCCTCCGGACCGACTCGGCAGGCTTCGTGACGGATCCCTCCCTGGGCACCGACACCGGGCCTGCCTGGTACGACTACTGGAAGCCGATCCTCGGTAACAAGGCCGGCCAGCTTGCCAACCTTCGCTACTACCTCCGGCTCAACGGCCAGGCGGTGACCGACGCGAACTACACGAATTTCGAGAACGTCCAGCGCGTCATGCGGATCATGCCGAAGAAGAAGTTCGAGAGCATGTTCCCGTATTCGACGTCGAAGGTCGCGCTCAACGTGACGAACATGAGCGGAAAGAGCTACTCGACGGGCGACGCCAGCGCCCCGGCGGAGTCCTCCGTCTACTGGCACACGTCGGACACCACTCTCTCCCGGACGCACGGCCAGTTCTTCAGCTACGAGAGCTTCCTCGAGGCCGTGGCCCTCCTGCCCGGCTTCTGCGGGAGCTACGCCGACTACCC
>CAIMWE010000272.1 GCA_903845115.1 uncultured Acidobacteriota bacterium
CTATGTACGCTATAGATTTTTCGCATTAAGTACCCTAAGCTAGCCATGATGGCTTTCGAACTCGACCGCTCCCAGATCCTCAACGTCCTCCGCGGGTTCAATCCGTGGTGGGCCGGGATGCCCGTCAGCGTCCCCTCGTTTCGCCGCCTCGCGTTCGACCAGTGCGTCCGGCTCGTCGAGGATCCGAAGTTCAAGAGGGCGATCCTCCTCAGCGGTCCACGACGCGTGGGGAAGACAACCGTTCTGAAGCAGATTGCCGAGTCCCTGCTCCGGGGGGGAGCTGAGCCCGTCAGCGTGGTCTACATCAGCCTGGACCACCCCCTCCTGAAGCTTGCCAGCCTCACCGATCTCCTTCGGATCTACCGGGAGGACATCTTCGCCGAGGGGAAGCCCGCGGTCCTCCTGCTCGACGAAGTGCAGTACGCGGAGGACTGGGAACTCCACGTGAAGACCCTCGTCGACCATCACCCCGACTACCGGATTCTCGCGACTGGCTCCGCGGCCGTGGCGACGAGGCGCAAGCAGGCCGAGAGCGGGGTCGGCCGCTGGATCACCGTCCCGATCCCGACGCTGTCCTTCTACGAGTACCTCCGGATCCGTGATGTAGCGATCCCGAAACCGCTGGACGAGCTGAAGCTCCAGGAGCTCTTCACGTCCGCGCCCGCCGTCTTCGGCGGCATCTCCCAGGCTGCGCGCCCCCTGCTCCCCGAATTCCGCCGTTACCTGCTCGTCGGCGGCTTCCCCGAGACTGCGCAGCAGGCGAGCGTCGAGATCGCCCAGCAGATTCTCCGAGAGGACGTCGTCGAGCGCGTTCTGAGAAAGGACCTGGTCGCCCTCTACGCCGTACGCTCGGTCCGTGAATTCGAGCAGCTCTTCATCTACCTCTGCCTCCACACCGGGGGCATCTTCGCTGTGAAGACGGTGGCCACCGCGCTCGGCGTCGCCGCCCCGACGGTCGAGAACCACCTGGAGGTCCTCGAGCAGGCCCACCTCATCTACCGCCTTCCTCCCATCGCGATCTCCGGGAAGAAGATCCTGAAGGCGAAGGACAAGATCTACATAGCCGATGCGGCTCTCCGGAACGCTGTACTCCTGAAGGGTGACCAGATCCTCGACGACCCCGCCGAGATGGGTCTCGTCGCCGAGACCACGGTGCTGCGCCACGTCTTCGCCTTCTACTACCAGGACACCCCGCGCGTCTCCTACTGGCTCGCCCCCGCGGCGTCGGGTGGGAAGCGCGGCCGGCCAAAGGCGGGCGAGGAACGCGGCGACGAGAGGCTCCTCGAAGTCGACATCGTTGTCCAGAGCCCGTCGTACACCATCCCTTTCGAGGTGAAGTACCGCGACACGGCAGCGCTTCACGCCGCTTCCGGGCTGGTCGCGTTTTGCCGCGAGGAGAAGGTGGATCGGGCCTACTTCGTGTCGAAACGAAACGAGGACTTCGGCGTATCCACGTTCCCGGACCATCGAACGAAGTACCTCCGGATCCCGGCCCACATCCTGACCTGCCTGCTCGGGAGGGCGGAACGAATCCAGTGGCGAGGGAAGACGTCCTAAGGTCTCTGTCCAGGCGTAGCCCTTGCTGAAGGGAGACTAGGTCGATTAAACGCGCCGAGACTATGGGCCTGGACCCCGATGCCCCGACACCGGTCCCACTTCCAGGGCGTCGGAAGTTGGAGGGCACCCCACGCCGTCCTCACCGGCCGATCCCGAGCTCGCGGCCCAGCACCTGAGCAACGAAGCCGTAGCCCGGTCCTTGAGCGACGAGCCCGCGGATCCGCTCCCTGGTCTCCGCTCCGCGCTCGAGCGCCTCCGCCGCCTTCATCGTGGCCGAGTACGCCAGCCAGACGTCGGCGCCCGTGATCTCATAACCGAAGCCCTGGACGAGCCAGGCGAGCGCCGCGCAGCCTGCCTCGAGGGCGAACGCAGGCCGTTCGGCGACGTGGTCGCGCGCGGCGCGCGCGAGGGTCCTCGGATCGCACGGAGAGGTACGGGCGAGCTGGATGGCGGCGTCGTACAGGCCGAGCTCCTTCGCCGCCGCGAACCACTTCCCTTCCTCGCCAGGCGTCGACGCCACGAGGTCGGCGAGGATCTGCTCCGCCGGCTTGTGAAAGTACTTCTTCGCGACGGCCCGGAGCGTCGCCAGGTGTGTGCCACCGCTGCGCACGCGAAGGCCGTACCGCGCGTACGCCACCGCGACGAGGCCTGCGGACAGGAGCATCTCCTCGCACAGCGCGTCGACGTCGGCATCGTTCGTCCACGGGCCGCGCGACGACTCGGCGAGCTCGATGGCGTCGGCTTGCCGGCCACCCGCCCCGAGGGCCTTGACGGCCCAGCGCCTGTACGGCCAGAAGCTCTCGGAACGGAGTAGATCGAGAAGGTCGGCATGCCGCTCGGCGTGGTAGAGGGCGCTCAGGCATGCAGTCGTGCCGTGGAAATGCCCTCGCAGAGTCGCGTCGGGGCTCAGTGCCATCCGAGTCACCGGAAGCAGGCGGTCGGCCCACGACGAGGCCACCTCCCTCGACGCGCACAGCTCGCCCCAGAAGTCGGCGAGCGTCTCGATGTACGGGATCTGGTCGTCGGCGTGCGCGTCGAAGAGGCGCTCGAGCCACGCCTGGCGGGTCGGCGGATCCGCGGGCGACTTCGCGATGATCGCCACGAGCTCCTCGATGGCGTGATTCACGGCGGTGCCGATCGCGCCCGAGGAGCTGTCCACCTGCTCGATGGCCGGCGAGACGCGCTCGAGGAAGAGCACGGCGCCCTCGGCCGCGAGAGCGGGATCGCGGCGCGCCACCTTCCTGATCTCGCTAACTGCCTGCTTGATGCGCTGGATCGCCGGAATCGACTTCCAGCCGAACGCGCCTCGGCGGAAGCGAGCCTTGAACTCCCACTGATAGGCTATCGGCGACCTTCGCCTCGCGCTCACGAGTTGCCCATTGCGCGGTCGAGCTCGTTGCGGAGCGCGGGAAAGCGTCGATACTCCGTCTTGATCGAGCGGACCCAGGCGGCCGCCTCCGGCGACGGGTCACACGCCTGGCAGGAAGCGACGAGCAGGGCCGCGTGGCGGTAGTGACCACGACGCTTTTGCTCGGTGACTCCGGCCAGGCGGTTCTCCGCGGCCCTGCGCATGGCGGCGAGCACGGCGCCCTTCGCCGCAGCGGTAGCCGCGCCTCTTGCGGCGCCAGCCGCCTTCATGGGTGCCGCGGCATCCGGGATGCGGTCAACGCCCGCATGCCGCAGGATCTCGTCGACCTCGCGCGCCGCGAGCCGAGGCTCATCCACTTCGCAAGTCGTCGACAGGAGCTCCTCGATGGGGCTCCCATGGCGCCCCCTCAGCAGGTTTGACGCCGACGCCTTCCCGCCGCAGAGGAGAGCCTCGAAGAGGGGAAACAGCAGGTGACCCGGGTGCTCGTCGTCGGACCAGCCGAGTCCGGGCGCCTTCGCGAGCAGCTCCGCGGCCGGCTCGAAGTCGCCTTGCAGGAGGTGGAGGAACGCTCCCTGGCGATGTGCGCTTGGCGGGCACGCTTCGAGCGCTTCAGCCCCGCGCCTCCGGATCGCGGTCCTGCCGCGCGCCGACCCGAGCCAGCAACGCAGGCGCAGCATGCTCGGGCAGGCGCGCCAGGCGCGTTCGAAGCGAGCCGGGAGGTCGTCCCGGCCGAGTTCCTGCGCTGCCAGCGCGGCTCCGTCCAGGAGCTCGCCCCGGAGGCCCTTCCCGTCGGCGACGAGCTCGGAGGCCTCGTCGAACGCCGAGAGCGCAGCCTTCCAGTCTTGGGCATCGACGAGCGTCCGGCACCACGTTCGGAGGTCGGCGGCACGCCTCGTCGAGCGCGCCAGCTTCGCCAGGCCGCTGGCTCCCTCCATGCGCCAGACGACCTCGCGCAGCCACCTGTCTCCATCGGCGTCCCAGTCGCTTCGCCGCTCGCGGCTAGCCTCCTGCTCGAGGAGCGCACGCCAGACCGGGAGGAAGTCCTCGAGCAGGGGCAGAGGCTCCATGGCAACGCGCTCCATCTCCCGGATCGGCTCCCAGAAGGTGCCCACGGCGCCGACCTCGCCGATCGCAGCGCGCACTGCTCCGGCGCGTTGCGCCGGCTCCGAGACCATGTAGGCCGAGACCACGTACTGCGCACTCACAGAGGTCCACCCCGAGCACCTCGACGGCGAGCTCGTGCTGGCCGAGGTCGATCTCTCCCTCACCGATCGGCCCCAGCAGCGCGCCGAAGATCCGGTGGGCCGCGGCGTAATCCCTTCGGAGGAAGGCCCCGGAGCCCCTGCGCTGGTGCTCGTCGACGTCACCGGGGTCGGCGTGGCCGGCGCGGGCGATCAGCGAGTCGACGATGCGGCCGTGCGCCACGTCGTCGAGCTCGAGCAGCATTTCACGAACCAACACCCGAAGCTGGTCGGCGCTCAGGCACGCGAGCGCCCCGTCGACGTCGTCATGGGCGCGCCCTGTCGCGGGCACGCGGGTTCTTCTCATCCCACCTCTCGAGCTCGACCTTTTCCATCGTGGGCCGTTCGTATCCGTGGTGGCTCGCGCAGCGGTAGCACCTCAGCGCCGTCTCCCCCTCGGGCCGATCGCCATCGACGGCGGTCCGTGTGAACCCACTAATGGAGCGCTCGCCATGCCGGCGGGTGAGTCGCGCGGCGTCAGTGGGGTGGGACATGTCGACATGGAGGTCTCGCGAGAGGGCCTCGACGTCGGCGGGCCTGTTCTCCTCGGCGTTCGCGAAAACCAGTCCGGTCGAAGCGCCCGGATCGCCTTTCTTGGTTAGCGGCGCGTTGCCTTGGGGACCTGCTGCGTGTTGCAATGAATTCCACCGCCGCCGATGTTGATTGCCTTCGCATCGAAAGGGATGACTTTTCGATCGGGAAACTGCGCCTGCAATATCCTCATCGCCTGCTCGTCGAGCGTCTTCCACTTTTCCGGCCGGCCTTCCAGCCAGAAGCTCTGGGCCAGCACTACCCCGTTGGTGATCAGGAAATTCAGATAGCTTGACGCCAGAATCACCTTGATGGGCTTTCCCGCGGGGATTCTGTTGCGTCTAATCATGAGGTCGTTCGTGGCCAGGTAATCGTATACGCCGTCCCCCGGTCGCAGCGTTTCGATGATCGTCGGGGCGTTGGGCACGGGAATCAGCTCGAACGGTTGGCCATCCTGATCGGTGGCTGCTTTGAGAAGGACCAGGTTTTCCTCGAATCGCCTCTTGTTTTCAGCCGCGACCGGGTCATTCCGGGCCTCTTCCGCGGAAATTTCGGTATAGAGGATCCGGTTCGGGCCGACAAACCGGACATGCTCGTCGATATGGCCACCGGTGGCGATCGCGGTGTACAGATTCTTCTTCCCGTCCTCGTCGGGCAGGCAGCCCGAAAAGGTCTGGTCGTCGTCATAGCGTCCCTTCTTGAGCCAGATGATCTTCTTCACGCCCAGAACCCTCTTGAGCTCGGACTCGATCTGTTCGCGCGACATGCCGGGGTTGCGCTGCATCTCGACCGCTTCCACGACGATCAGGGTCCCTTTTCCATTCATCTCCCGGTCGCCACCCTCCGAAATCATGCGGGTCCGGCGAATCTCTTTGATGCCTTCCAGACGGGCGACCTGGGCGTCGATGGAGCCTTCTTTTCGCGCATACTCAGAATCGTCCGCTTCATAGCCCCACCCGTTGAACGCGAAATCGGCAACGGCCCGATGACCTTTTCCGTCGACGAGATAAATCGGTCCCATGTCCCGCCACCACACGTCCTCATGCCGGATTTTGAGAAACCGGATCCTGTTCTTCGGGACCTCGTATTTCTTCATCAAGGCGTGGATTTCGGCAAGCTGGGCCCTGTACTTCCAGCCCCTTCCGCGATCGTCCGGGTTCACCGCCACGTTGACGAACACGTGCGGCGCCATGGCCGCCCACAGCCGGACATGAAGATCCTTCACCGACCACCCGGCCTTGTTCTCATAGGTGGGCCAGCCCATCCAGACGGCCTCCTGTTCCTCGAACTCCCCGGGAAAATAGAACGTCGACTGGCCCGTGGTGGGGTCCCGGGTTTCCGCCTGGACGACGGCCTGGTCCCACGGAGAGAGACCAAGGATTCCGATGACGAGCACGCCCCAGATGGCCATGCGAACAGCCATGCGAAATCTGTTCATCCTGTTCATCCTGTTCATCCTGCCCTCCAGCTCGAAGTAAGGCGCCGGTAAACAATAGCAGTTGTGAACTCTGATCGCTGCTTGGTCGGATGGTGTAGTTCCACTCGCCGTGAAAGCGGTCCGGCACGAGATTCACGCTCGCCTCCCTTTCCACGCCTTTCTCGTACTTGCGCTTAATTACGCCTATCATAGATTCTCCGGCTATGCGGATCGACGGGGTTCTACGTAGCCACGATCAAAGGTGTCCCTTCGGCAAGCGTGCATGAAAACGACTGCCTCGCCGAGCTAGCCTCCTGAGCGGCGGCAGTATGCCGAGGAGGACGGCTCATGGGACGGAAGACAGGCGAGGTGCAGGCGGTCCGGGTGAGAGAGGTTCGGGAGCTGATCGCCGTCTGGCGACGGACGCGGGAGAAGCGGACAGC